>JABXKT010000327.1 GCA_013619155.1 Desulfobacteraceae bacterium | reverse complement strand
ATCCCTTCCCGCCCTATTTCGTATGGCAGAGCTTCTGGGAGTGGAGACGGGATCCTTCTTCTCCGATACCTTCGTGGGGGAGACCTCTCCGGTCTATGAACCCTCCCAGTGGCAGGATATCAATATACCCGGTATTACGGGGAAGGGTGCCTTTGCCCGCCAGTTGATTCCCTCGGGGAGTGATGTGGGCTTTGAGGTGTGGCTTTTGGAGATTGAGCCGGGCCGGGTGATCAAGCAGCATTTTTTTGATGATAAGTGTGAAGAGGTGGGCTTTGTCATGGAGGGGAGTGTGATATTCCAGAGCGGAAGCCGGGATATCGAGGCCGTAAAGGGTTCCTTGATTCACCTGGTGGAACGGACTCCCTCCCGCTGGAAAAATAAAGGCGATACGAAGGCGACCCTGCTCTGGATGAAGTTGCGGTAAGTCGAAAAGAGACGAGCCCCTGCCAGTCGGATGTCGCACCAGAGCCGATCGGTCATCCGCCATGGGAAAGGGGGCACCAAGTCTTCAAGCTTCGGCCCCGTGCTTTTAAGCGTGATATGTATACGCATTTTTTTGTACGATTCACGGTATGCATTGGGTCTATGGCCTTAAGGTGAATCATTTTAGGTTTTTAACCATTGAGCTTATTTTAATAGCAAAGAGCCTCCGGCGGCCCTGCCGGGGGCTAAATTTTTGCCAATTTTATGAGCTGGGTGTGACAAACAGGCCTTGATGAATACACCGGGTAAATCGCATCCGTAACTTGCTTTACGGTGTCTTTGCCTAAGTGGCTTCGTCACTCTTGCCGCTGGAGGCATTTTTTTTGAGCTGAATAGTGACGACGGTTTTTTTAATACGATGTGGCGTATGGATTGTTGTTTTGGTTTGATTAGGTTGGCTCTCCGGCACGGGTGTCGGGGGCGAAGATTAAGGATTGTGTGTCATGATAGAGAGCAGTGCATTGCGGGTGGCTGTCGGGTCCAAAAATCCCAACAAGCTTGATGCGGTGAGACGGGCCTTCGGAAAATTTTCCGGGTTTGAAGAGGCCTCTTTTGTCTCCATGGAGACTCCATCCGGTGTTTCGGATCAACCGGTGGGGTATGAGGCGATCTTTGAAGGTGCCGATAACCGGGCCAGAGGGGCCAAGGGGGATCACCACTACGGGGT
>JABXKT010000326.1 GCA_013619155.1 Desulfobacteraceae bacterium | reverse complement strand
GAGTATAGATTCGCTAATCTATTAGTTGATGAGAATTCAGTCTCTCTTTCTAATTAGAAAGTTACTTTTTCACCGTAATAAACAGCTTTGAATAAGTTTTTCATCTCTTCTACAGATATTTCTCTTGGGTTTGTACCTGTACATGGATCTCCTACAGATGTTCTTGCAATCTCATCTAAGTTAGCTAAGAAGAACTCTTCTTTTATTCCAAACTCTTTTAATGAATGAGGCATATTCATTTGTTCTCTTAAGTCTTTAACTAAGTTCACTAATGATTCAACTAATTCAGTTTCGTTATTTCCAGCTAATCCTATTGTTTTAGCTGCATGGGCATATTGAGCCTTTCCTATTTCATCTTTTGCATTGAATTCAATAGCATATGAAAGGTAGATTGCATTAGCTAATCCATGGGCAATATTTAATACCTTACCTGTCTTATGAGCCATTGAATGAACTATTCCAAGGATTGCATTTGAGAATGCCATTCCTGCTAAGTTTTGTGCAATATGCATATCTTTTCTTGCACAATCTTCACCGTTGTAAGAATTGATTAAAGTTTCTGAAACCATCTCGATAGATTTCATAGCTAGTGCATCTGTAAATGGATTTCTTGCCTTTGAAACATAAGCTTCTAATGCATGAGTTAATGCATCCATTCCTGTATTTGCAACCAATACCTTAGGCATTGTTTGTACTAAGTTTGTATCTACAATAGCTACATCTGGAGTGATGTTGTAGTCTGCGATTGGATATTTAATATTAGTTTCATTGTCTGTGATTACAGCAAATGATGTAACTTCTGTAGCTGTACCACTTGTTGTAGGAACTGCTATGAATTTAGCCTTGTTTCTTAATTCTGGTAAGTTAAATGGTTTTGCAGCTTCTTCAAATGTGAATGTTGGGTGTTCATAGAAAATCCACATAGCTTTAGCAGCATCTATCGGTGATCCTCCACCTATTCCTATAATTACATCTGGTTGAAACTTGTTCATAGCTTCTACACCTTTCATAACAGTAGCTACTGAAGGATCATTTTCTACACCTACGAATAGTTCACTTTCGATTCCAGCTTCTTTTAAATATTCAACTGCTCTAGGTGCTGTTCCATCTTTAACCAATCTCTCTGAACCGATAACGATAAGAGCCTTAGTTC
>JABXKT010000199.1 GCA_013619155.1 Desulfobacteraceae bacterium | reverse complement strand
CCAATATATGGCACAAAAACTAAGCCCTAAAGCTGCTAAGGCTAAGGCAGATAGAGACCTTGCTTACGCAAAGACACCGGATAGAAAGAAGAAAAAGGCAGAAAACCAGGTAAAAAGAAGGGAAGCTGTAAAAGAACATGGACCTAATTGGCTTATAAACAAAGATTATGATCATACTAAAAAAAGATTTGTAAGTGTAGCTCAAAATAGGGGTGAATACGGCAAAGGAACTAAAAATACATAAAAAATGGCAAATTTAACAGCATATGGAACTGGTACGCCTAAAGCTTCAGACCTATTATTAGGAACTAAAACCGCTACCCCTAACACTAACGAAGAAAACATAACACAAAACTTCACTGTGCAGTCGTTGGGCTCACTTATTAACGCAGGTTTTACTGGAGGTTACACAGTATATACAGCATTGTTAACCCAAACAGGTAATGCTGCTCCAGTTGCAACAGTGTTACAAAATACTACAAGTGGAACAATCACATGGACAAGAACAGGTACAGGTAACTTTGTTGCTACTGTAGCAGGAACACCTTTTATAGCAAATAAATTCTGGGCAATGTCATCAGCTAAAGTACCTCAACTTACTTCTATAGTAAGAACAGGTGACAATACAGCTAGATTAGATAACGTAACTTCTAGTACAGGCGCTGCATTAAACGATCTTGTAGAAGGATATATAGAAATTAGAATATACAACTAGAACATGGCAAGAATAAGTTCATACCCCTTTGATACTAACATAACAGGAGACGATGCGTGGATAGGTACTGACTCGGGTAATAAAACTACAAAACAGTTTACAGCTAGCGCAGTAGCTAGATTTATAAACCTAACAGGTAAAATAGCTATTGGCGGCCAAATGAACTTTAAGTGGTCTAATACACAAAATGGCGGAGCAGGTACTATATCTAGAACAGGTGGTAATGGAACTGGTCTTGCATTTAATACTATAACGCAAATGCGAATCTCTATCACCGAAACAAGTGGTGAGAACGTTGTAGCGTTTTTAACATATATAATAGGTAAGCCAATATTATTAGGACAAGGTGATCAAATAAGTCAATTTGGTCATTATACTATAGCTTCTTATGCTGTAGATCCTGCTGATGCAAACTTTTATATAGCTAACCTAACATACATCGGAGGAAACGGCACTATAGCTGCTGAAGATACTATATACACTATTTGTCATTTTGATATAACAAGCGGTGGTACTGATGTAAGCCAAACACAAGTCTTTAATCCAGCCTCAACTCAATGGGTTATAAACAATACTACAGGTAAACCTGATTGTTCTGTTACTCTTGTTAATGATCAAGGCGCTGGCGCAACAAATGAAATTATATTCGGATGTGTTGAATACACAAACGCAACAACTATTACTGTAGACTTCGACATAGCTGTCGCAGGTTCTTCTTTTATAAACTAAAACAAACAACTCTAACTTATACTTAAAAATTTAAACTATGCCTATTAATTATTATTGTGGTATTAACCTCAACCAAACAACGCTGGGCAAGCCAGTAATCGATCCTCAAGCAACCCCACCAGATGTTGGCACGGAGGTTGATGGACAAATGTATTTTGATAACGCTGGCGCTGGTGCTGGAAATATGTATTTCTGGGACGGTACAGGCTGGGTATCCATGTCTGGTGGCGTAACAAGTGTGCTTATTGGAAATGCTGCTGTTAATTCTGCTGGTGTAAACGCCGGTTTAACTATAAGTGGTGCTTCTGGTGCTGTAACTTTTACACCTAAGATATATGGTGGTGGAGCAAATGTTGGTTTTGTACCAACAGGTGGTGCTAATACTACGTTCCTAAGAGGTGATGGTGTATTTGCTACTCCTGCAGGTGGAGGAACAATGTCTTCATGGAGAGCTGCTGCTGATTCAGGAACTACTCAAGCTGTTGCTGATGGTAATACAGTAAACTTTATAGGTGATACAAATGGTGGTATATCTACTAAAGTAGATACATCGGTTTCAAATCAAGCTGTGTTATTTCAACTTGATGTAAATGACTTAAGTACTCTTGCAGGTCCTGCAACTGGTGATTTTATACCTTTAGCTGATATATCAGATTCAGGAAACACTAAAAAGGCAACAATAGCGAGTATACTTGCTTTAGCTCCTCAAGGAGATGTAACAGAAGTTAGTGCTAGCACTACTAATGCTCAATTAGGTATTAAAATTCAAAATCCAACAGGTCCTATACCTGTAGTTGGTTTTGATATTATAGGTCGAGCAAATTTAGCGGCAACTCCAGCTAATGATGATGAGCTAATGATATACGATTTATCAACAACAACTAATAAATCTATTACTGTAGCTAACTTAATGGCTGCTGCTCCACAAGGAGACATAACACAAATCATACCTGGTACTGGTATGACAGGAACTAGCTTAACTGGTCCAATACCTACACTAAATGTTATAGGTGGCGCTGGTTTAACAGCTAATGCTGATGATATGGCAGTTGATTATTTAGGAACTGACAGTATTATAAAAGCAGCTCCAACATTAAGTCGTTCAGTTGCAACTAGTGATATTATATTAATGGCGGATCCTACTTCTGGAAACGTAGCTGAAACACCTTTAAGTACTTTACCATTTAGTAATAATGCAGGTGTAGTAACTAGCTTAAGTGCTGGAACTTTCGTAACGATAGGTGGTACCGCTGCTGTTCCAATAGTAAACGCATCCGGAACAACTGCTGCTACAGCAAGTAAACTTATTGCAAGAGATGCTTCTGGTTTTGGTTTTGCTATAACTCCAAGTTCTGGTGATAGTTCTACTAAGCTAGCAACAACGGCATTTGTACAAGCTGCACTAACAGGTTTACTAGAATTCAAAAGTGGTTTCAATGCAAACACTGGTATAATAGCTGATGGATCTGGCGATGACTTATATACAGACAGAGCAATTGCTGTAGGTGATTACTACGTAGTAACAGTTGCAGGTAATTTCTTTGGAAATGCTGCTACACCGTTAACACCTGGTGATTCAGTTATAGTTCAAACAGCTGAAGCTGCTGGATCGGCTGCAGAAGCTGATTTTGTAGTTGTACAATCTGATACAGATGTAGCAACGTTAACTGCAATAGGTCTTGGTAATGTAGCTCCTGGAGCTGGTATTGGTGTTGTTTATTCAAACGGTACAGCAACAGTAACTAACAGCGATAGAGGTTCTGCTCAAAACATATTTAAAAACGTAGCAGGTGATTCAGGTACTGCAGTTGCTGATAATAATAATGATACATTAACAATTGCTGGTGGTGCTAATATTACCACTACTGTTGTTGGTGATGTACTTACTATAGCAGCTACAACGGTAACTCCGATTCCTGCAAGACTTGCTGGAACAGGATTAAGCTTATCAGGAAATACTATAAACGCAAACGTTGATGGATCACAATCAGTCGCTGCTAATACATCAAGTACTACTGCAGCTAGAACATATAATGTTCAAGTTAGTTCAACTGATAAATTAGTAGTTAACGTACCATGGTCAGATACATCTGGTGCTTGGACTGCACAAGGAGAAACAGGAAGTGCTAGCGTAGATGGTGGTACATTAATATTCTCTGGTTCAGGTATACGAACAACTGTTAATAACAGTGGAACAGGCGGTACAGTTAGTATTGATTTAGATATTGACAATTTAACAGCAGGAACTGCTGCAACAGATTCATTACTTGCTTTCGCAACAAGTGGTGGTGCTGAAAGAAAAGCTACAATATCAAGTATATTAGCTTTAGCGCCACAAGGTGATGTAACTGGAGTAAGTGCTTCTACAGCTAATGACGAGCTTGGTATTAAAGTAGCATCTTCAACAGGACCAGTTCCTGTAGTTGGTCTTGATATTAAAGGACTTGCTGATATTGGAACAGGAGCTGCTAGTGCTGATAGATTAGCTGTATATGATGTAACAGGAGATGTAAACAAATATGCTACAATAAGTAGCTTAGCACCGCTAATAAGAAAAGCATCGACTTTTGCTGGTACAATAAACGCATTTGGAACTGTAACACACAGTTTAAATAGCTTTGATGTTATAGTTCAATTATACAATGCAACTACTTATGAAACTGTAGAAGCATGCGTTGATAGAGCTACTGTTAACACTGTTGCAATAGCAGGATCATCATTTCCAGCAGGTAACATTAGAGTGCTAGTTTCTCTTTGTGATCAAGGAGCATAATAATTAAATCAAGTATATAAATGGCGACAATAAATTATTGTAATTATGAAATAAAAGGTACGTTAAGTACCACCGGAGCAATTACTTCTGGTGGTACAATAACGGCACCAGGTGGTAATTCTAGTCAGTGGAATACTGGCTACGCTAATTCTATAACAGGCTTTAGTGACTCTGGTAGTTCTACTATAACTCTTACGCTTACACAACAAGACGGTGGTACTTTAACTACATCATTTAGTAATCCACAAGGCACAGTTACAAGTGTAGGATTTTCTCATGCAGGAAATGCTTTTACAACAGGTGGTGCGCCAGTAACAAGCAGTGGCACAATTGCTATTACAATGGCAGGTTCATCGTCACAATATATAAACGGTGCAGGTAATCTTGTTACTTTCCCAAGTATACCTCAGGGTGATATAACTGCAGTGATTGCAGGAAACAAACTAACAGGTGGTGGTACTTCAGGTTCAGTAACTTTAGGACTAGCAAGTAATAATATATCACAGTGGACTAACGACAGTGGATATACTACTTTTGCAGAACCAGGTATATTTAGTGGAGGTGGTACACCTACATTAGCTAGTGGAGTAACTGCTGCTGAAGTAAGAACTTTAATTGGAGCTGGAACATCAAGTTCTGCTGGTGTAACAAGTGTAGCCTTAGCATCTTCCGGAAATTCTCTACAAATTACAGGTTCTCCAATAACATCTACAGGAACGTTTACTATAAACTTTCAAGGAGATACAGATGATTACATAAACGGTGAAGGAGATATTGTAACTTTTCCATCAATACCACAAGGTGACATAACAGCAGTAGTCGCTGGAAACAAACTAACAGGCGGAGGAACATCTGGTAGTGTAACGCTAGGTCTTGCAAGTAACAATATATCTCAATGGACAAATGATAGTGGATATATAACTTCATCTTCATTACCATCTGTTGGAAATGGAACACTCACAATGACCACAAGTACGGGTCTTGACGGTGGCGCTACATTTACAGCTAATCAATCTGGTAACTCTACATTTGCTGTTACATTAGATTTAACTGAAATAACCTTAGGTGCTGGTTTAGATGCTGGCACTACTTCACTTAGTTTAGATTTATCTGAATTTACAGATATGACAGCTGCTATGCTTAATACTGACGAATTCATCGTATTAGACGCTGGCGCAGAACGTAGAAAGGCTGCGGGTGAAATAGGTAATAGTATATTTTCTAATACTGCTGGATACACAACTAACGTAGGTGATATAACAGCGGTGGTTGCAGGTAATAAATTAACCGGTGGCGGAACAAGTGGTTCTGTTACTTTAGGGTTAGCTAGTAACAATATATCTCAATGGACTAATGATAGTGGATACACTACAAACGTAGGAGATAT
>JABXKT010000034.1 GCA_013619155.1 Desulfobacteraceae bacterium | reverse complement strand
GAATGCAGTATACTGAATGGCAACCTTTATCTATTGTATATTCCATGTACTCAATATGCAATAGAACTGATTAGAAAGTCAAACTGTAATGTACGCCGATTCATCCCCTTCCTTCGCTTCGCTCAGGAAGGGGACTTCTCGGCAGAAAGTTAAAAGATGCGCCTCCGACAAGGAGTGCCGGAGGTGCCAAAAGAATGGCCCTTAAAAGTTGCTGGTGATATACCCTTCGAGTTCCTCGAGCAAGAGCCTCTGCTCATCGTCTAAGGCGACCTCTGCACGCACCCGGTCAATCTCTGTCAGGGCTGCCATGGGCGTCATACGCACACTGCCGCGAAAATCCACCAGGGGCGTCTCCTCCCCTTGGGGATGAACCTTGGCTATATAGCTCTCGAAGGCTTCAAACACCGCCTCATCGGAAAACTCGGGGTAGTTGCGAAAGAGGACCCGTTCGGCGAGTTCCCGTATATGACCGGGGGCCATGGCGTGCATCGCCCCGGCCATGGCCTCGGAACCGGCCCGGTGAAACTTGGCGCACAGGGCCTCCTCGGCCTTGGAGAGGAAGCCATCTTGATAAAGGGAGGTATCGGCATCGAGGTTGGGAATCTCCGGGTAGCGAAATTCACGATAATACCGTACGATCTGTGCGAAGTCCTCCGGATTCTCTTTCAGCCATGCCAAATTCTCATCCACACGCGCCAGTCGCTCGGCAGAGAGACGCCCCACGAAACGCTCCAACGGAGGCAGGATCACCGGAGACTCTCCGAGACGCTTACGGATCACCCAGACCCGGTCCTCGACGGCCCCATCGCCATGGATCATCCCCTCACCATCCAGTCGCAACCAGAGGGTCTGATTCTTATATGCGGTGGACTCTCCAAGATAGAGCACCGGGGCCTGATAAAAGGCATCGGGGCCGAACTTACTGCCCGTCATGATACCCCAGGTGTGCTGACCCGCCGAGGATTGATGTTTAAGCGGCAAGGCCTTCAGGCGCCCCCCATCCTCTCCTTTATTAAAATATCCGACGACGTAATCCCACATCTTCCCCTCGGCGGCGAATCGCTTGGCCAGGGCCAGGGTCGCCTCCACATCCACCATGGCATCATGGGCCTGACCCTCGGCAAGGGCGTTGGCCTTACTTAAGGCCTCCAGCTTCAGGGTGGTCTTTCCATCGCCTCTCAGCGGCCAGGTAAGGGAATCGGGCATATAGAGATGGTACAAAACCGTCATGGGAAGAAGATCCATGCGTGAACAGCCGTGGGCCCACTGGTGGGTATAGGGTGCCAGCAAGTTGCGGTGAAAGGCAAAGCGCAAAAATTCATCATCGAATCCGAGGGTGTTGTACCCCAGAGAGATCGTCCCTTCCCGGTTTACCAAGGCGTGAATATGACGCACCGCCTCATACTCACATATCCCCTCCATCGATTTTTCGATGCCAATACGGTGAGTGATGGTGGCCATAGGGGATGGCACCACATCGGGCCTTAAGGCGACCGTGATATTATACCGCTCCAGCTCATTGAGCTGCATATCTGTCCGGATGGCTGCAAACTGCAAAATCTGATCAAAGGATTTATTCAATCCGCTTGTTTCAAGATCGTAGAATAGATAGCTCTTCATCCAACACTCCATGAAACCCCGTTTTTTAAGGGCGGTGAGGTAAGAAGTCAAGAGACGTGGCGTCTCTTAAACTCTGATTAATGGTACCTAAAAGTTGCAAGTGTCCTTTGGCCGGACATGCAGCTGTAGTATTTTACCGCAATTGTCTGGTAACGCGGCAGATCCTGTCAAAGGGCCTTCCCGAAGGGTGAGCCAATTTCGCACTTTCGGCTGCCGTAACTTTAATGACCAGCAGAACACATCATAAATACTCGCAATAGTAACATTTGGCCATGACGCAAAGCGGTGAATGCAACTTTTAGGTGGTATGTATAACCGTCAACCGCATGGATCTTTTTACACTATCTGTAAGCGATGCCTTGTGCGGTTGAATCTTCTGTTTTGATATTAAAGCGCTCGGAAGCCCTGATAGCTACCCGCCCAATATATCGGCCGATCTTTTTCTCTTTTGTAACGATGGCCGTGACCATATCACCGGTTTGGAACTATTCAGCTTATGCCTCGCTTGGCCCTTACGGCGGCTAAACGTTTGTCTGCTTTTATAGAGACGGGTTTAACAAACAGATCTTAAGAAAAGGCGGATGTGATGCGTGACCCGAAGGATCGGGGTAAAATGCATCCGTTGGCCTTATTTCACGGTGTCTCTGCCTCACGTGGCTTCGCCACCCTTGCCACCGAAGGCTTTTTTTTAAAACTGAATAGTTAGCGATTATTTACAGATAAAAAAAATGGCCGATACAAAAGGGGCCGAGGCCCATGGGCTGTCCCCTGACGCCATGGCCGGAGACCATCCGTGTTTCATACACCGGGAGAAAAGCGATGTAAACCGGTATTGGTGGCCCCGAAGACCATGGTACCACAAAGAAAGACCCCAGCCCGATCTTTCCATCGATCTGCCATGGATCATCCTCTCACCCCGATGCCAGAAGGAGAAACACCTCAAGCGACGACAAACCCGTCATTTTTGATGGAATTATGGCCAAAGATATGCCACTATGGCCCCCACTTGAACAGCCAATCAGGATAAGGAGTCGCAAAGCGGGCCCGAAGTAAGAACGATGCCCGCCACAAACCGACTTGATTCTATTATACCTAAACGTTGCATTCACCGCTTTGTGTCATAGCTAAAATGCTACCATTACGAGTATTTATGATGTGTTATGCTGGTCATCAAAGTGACAGCAGCCGAAAATGCAAAAGTGGGCTCACCCTTCGGGAACGACCTTTAGGTTATATTCTTTAAGACCACCATGGGATATTGAATACACACGATTATGGACATAGAAAACAGATCTGACATCTACAAAAGTCGCACCCAAGTCAAAAAAGCATCGGAAGCGCTTCAAAAACTGGGAGAACGTCTCATCAAACTCTCTGCGGGGCAGCTGAAGAACATCGACATTCCCGATGAACTTCGCAAGGCCATCTTGGACTCCCGGGAGATCTCCTCCAACAAGGCCTCATGCCGAAACCGCCAATTTATCGGAGCCCTGATGCGCCAGTGCGACTCCGACCCCATCATCGAGGCCCTGGATCGACTGGAGGCAGGACTCTCCATCTCGTCATCCCCCAAACGAGTCGAAAATCCCTGGGTGAAAGCTATTATGGAAAACGATGATGCCATCGAATCGTTCCTGCAGGAGTACCCCACAGGCGACCGCCAACAGATTCGCCAGTTGCGCCGCAACGCCCTCAAAAAAAAGAGCGGTAAACCCACTGGTAAGGAATTAAATAGCCTGACCACCTGTATTGAGAAAATAATGGGCGGGAAATAGGCCCCCCAATATCAATGAAGCGATACCCCCCCACAAAGAACATCGCCTGCGACTCTTACGCCTTAACACCCGAACATGTGGGTATTTTTTATTAAAAATCACCCACATGTCAAAGCCTCATCCGATCTCCCACCCGCTTAAAAATACGCCATTCTTTAAAAAAATCTATTGTAAACCTCTCCTCTTCATGATTATTTAAAAGTAATTAATTTATTACCTACCTCGGCAAATAGTAGGTATTTATTTCGACGATTCATCACAATAGAATAGCTCCAAAGCATTGCCCTTAGTATGATTCAAAATTGAAAAGGAGAATTAGTTTTGGCTACTGGAAAAGTAAAATGGTTTAGCGATAAGAAGGGATTTGGATTCATTGAACTAGACGGCGATTCCGACGTTTTTGTTCACTTCACCGAAATTACCATGGAAGGCTTTAAAACTTTAACAGAAGGCGAACTTGTCAATTTTGAAATCATCAGTACAGATAGAGGCCCCAGCGCCCGGAATGTAATCAAGGCGTAAAAAGCAAAAAAACACGCGAATCTGAAATTCGTGGGGCCGTCGATCACTATTTAATCAAAAAAGGCCTCAAAAAAGATCGGTGAGACACCCCTTCGCAAAAAAAGCCTCCGGTGGCCCTGCCGGAGGCTTTTTTCATACACCGTGGCCCTAGAAAAAAAGCCCCTTAAACATTTAAAAACGATGCACCGTTGTCAAACACCGCCTACTCTCCACCGGTGTACACACAAAGATACCGCTTGCCCCGAAAGAGAAGTATCATCGCCCCGGGAATAAAAAGGGCGATATCTCGGACCACCGTCCCCCAGCCAGAGGGCTCCCCCGACCCACCAAAACAGCCGCAGTCAAAGGTGTACCCCCGCATGATATTGTAGATAATGGCCACCATAAAAAAAGAGAGGAGTCCTGAGATCACCCCCGATGAAGAGGCCGGCCAGACACCAATGACAAGGGCCCCTCCTGCAATACACTCCACCCATGGCAAGACGATGGCAGTTATATTGACCCAGCCCCCGGGAAGAATACCATAGCCGTAAATAATCTTGGCAAAACCATCGGGATCAAGAATCTTTTGCCCCCCCGCATAGAGAAAAACACCCCCCACGATCCAGCGAGAGAGCATCTCCACAAGAGAGAACACCCGGGTCCATATGGCCTTTGTTGCGTCGCTACTCATTCCCCCTCCTCCCCTTCCACCGGCAAGCCCATCGCCACCCATGCGGGGATGCCATCGGCAAACACTCGCAGTGAGGTGTACCCCTCTTGGGTCAGCATCTCCGCCAGACGGTGACTCTCATCGCACAATCGACCCGAGCAGTAGATTACAAAAGGGGTCTCCGGTGGATACCTATCCATAAAATCGAAAAAAAGGGTGTCAAAATCGTACACCGAAAAAGAGACGGCCCCCTTAATATGACTCTGTGCGTAGCTCGAAGGGTATCGCGCATCGAGAAAGACGGCGCCCTCTTCCCAGAGGAGATGGGCCGCCTCCACGGTCTGAAGTATGCGTCCAGCTGACTCATCACTCGGCGTCGGTGTCACCACCCCCACCCGCTCATCCCACTGCCCCTTAAGGGGAATTCCCCACGGGGAGAACGCATTCCAGATCAGCGCCACACCCACGGCTCCCACGACCAGAAGCGCCATGCGGATCACCACCCGTCCCATATATTTCATCACACGCCTCCTGCCCCTTCAAAATAGACCATCCACGATCACGCCCCCACACCCACGAATCAGAAATCGGGGACTTCCGTATCATGAAATTTCACGATAATCTCATCAGGGGCCACCATACCCAGCTCACGACGGGCGATGGCCTCTAAGTAAGAGGGATCGGTGTTTAAACGCCGTATCTCGGACTCCAGAGACCGGTTCTCCAAGAGCACTGCGCGGTTTACCACCTGGCGCGCCACCAGCTCTCTTCGCCTCGCCTTTAGATCGAGCACCCCTCCTTGCATAAACACCAGAGGAATCAACAAGACAATCAGCACCAGGACAACCACTGCCCAGACGATCTTCTCCCACCCGTGCACTATCGCCCCCTTCGTCTATTAAGAATCTGCCCCATGGCCGAGAGCTCAGGGCTCTTCAGAAGCCATGCAAGGCCGGCATACCCCACCACTCCGGCCACCACGCCAAAGAGAGTGGCATAGGCCGCCGACGCACCGAGGTAGCCCCCGGAGGGCTGAAAAGAGACCAGCACCCGCCACACACCCCACCCCATCACCAGAGAGGCGATACCACTCTTAAGGGCCGAGTAAAAAATCGCCTTATATTCTAATTGAACCATTCCCCGTTTGACCAGCAGAAAGAGCAAAAGCAAGAAATTGACCATGGATGAGATGGAGACGGCCAGGGCAAGACCTCGATGCGCCATGGGCCCCATCAGGAGAAGACTCAAGGCAATATTGATCAAAATAGCCACAATGGCCACCTGAACGGGGGTCTTGGTATCTTTAAAGGCGTAGTAGAGGGGAACGGTCACGCGCACACAGGAGATGGCCCAGAGCCCCACCGCGTAAAACAAAAGGGCATCGGCCGTCATGGAGACGGCCCCGGCATCGAAGGCCCCTCGATGGAAGAGAAGCGCGATCAAAGGCTCCCTTAACACCACCAGCCCCACGGTGGCCGGAAGGGTGATAAAAAGGGTAAACCGCAATCCAAAGCTGAAGGTCTCAGCCACGCCCACCCGGTCATTGTCGGCCATCTGCCGGGCAAGGGCCGGTAAAACGGCCGTACCAATGGAGATGGCAAATACCCCCAGGGGAAACTGCACCAGCCGGTCGGCATAGTAGAGACCGGTGATACTCCCCGTGTCGAGAAGCGAGGCGAGCAGGGTGCCGATCATCATATTCACCTGATACACCGCCGCTCCGAAAACAGCCGGAAGCATCAGTCGACCCACACTTGCAAGGGCCGGATGCCACAAGGGTCCTCTCTTTAAGGGGGAGAAGCCTAGGCGCCACAATACGGGAAGCTGCATCATCAGCTGCAAAAGCCCCCCTAAGAGCACCCCCCAGGCGAGAAAAATCACACGGGTACGGGCATCTGAGGCCAGTGCCCCTCCGATGAAGAGAGAGGCAATCATGGTGATATTCAAGGCCACCGGCGCCAGGGCGGGGGCGGCAAAATGACCCAGGACATTTAAAATCCCCATGCAAAGGGCCACAAGACAGATAAACACCACATAGGGAAACATAATACGCGTCAAAAGCACGGTCAGCTCATATTTTCCCGGGTCTGCCTTAAATCCCATGGCAATGGCCGATACGATCCACGGCGAGAGTATCACCCCGACCACTGCCACAAGGGCAAGGATCAGAGAGAGCAGACGTAAAGCGGCCCCGGCCATGCGAAAGGCCTCCTTCTGACCGTCTTTTTTAAGAATTTCTGTAAAGACCGGAACAAAGGAGATACTAAGGGACCCTTCTGCAAAAAGCCGCCGAAGCATATTGGGGATACGAAACGCAGCGATAAAGGCATCGGCCAGAGGACCCGCCCCAAAAAAATAGGCAGTGGCCATATCCCGCATATAACCAAATATCCGACTAAGAAGCGTGGCGCTCCCGACAATGCCCGCAGCACGGGTGACGTTTCCTTTTTCCGACATAAAAATCCGATCCGACGTGTAATGGTTCGATGATTGGGTGGGGTCCATAAAAAAAGAGACCGGTCCTCTTCTTCTACTAAGGAGTCCGAGACTCTTCTTTAGTTCAAACCCCCACCCGATGGCAACCCCTTTACCCCCTCATTGGCCATGAATCATGCCTAAATTAGGGGGCATCCACCCCCTATACCCACTTTTTCCCTTGACACCCCCCATCAAACACTATAATTTTACCAAGTTAAATCACTGTCAGTTTCATAACCCATGGACAAGAAAGGAAATTTTTCTTTCGTTCCCCATGCGCGCCGTGGAGACAACCAGAAATTGAGGGTGCTGTTACGACGCGGCCTTCAATAAAAAGCTGCGTTATCGATAAAAACTGTCAGAACTCATAATCCATATTCCAGGTGAGACCGTCATCATCGGTACGTTTACCATCAAGGCAGACCGCGGCATATCGACATAGATGCGAGACCTCACCGTAAAAAAATTTCGACGTTAAAAGGAGTTAAGTCCTTGGCAAATCACAAATCGGCAAAGAAAAGAGCAATTCAGAACGTAAAAAAGCGTGACCGCAATACAGCAGTAAAAACTCAGATGAAGAACGCTGTTAAAGCCGTTCGTACAGCTGAGGCCGACAAGGCAGCAGATATGACGGATACCCTCGTCAAAGCTACATCTGTGATCGCCATCGCCGCAAAAAAAGGCGTGATCCATAGGAACACAGCCTCCCGCAAGATTTCCCGCCTGACTAAACTCGTCAACGGCGTTAAAGCGTAACCACTGATTTTTAAGGTCATCTTGATTGGCTCTCTTTCCAAGCCCCCATCGATAAAAGAGACGAACCTCGTTGACCTTTAAATATTTACAGTGCCTGCTTTTAAAAAGGCCCTCCGGTAGCACTCGCGAGATACCGGAAGGCCTTTTTTGTTTTTATACCTCTTTTATTCTTATAAAGAAGGGCCCAAAAGACGCACCCGTCACGCACCTATCCACCCTCCTTATAGCGAACCTCACATCAACATCGATTAAAACTGCTGAGTCAACCCCACCCACACATTCTCGGCAAGATCCTCGGCGGCCTCCTCCAGAGCCAAACGGCGAGATGCCGTGGAGTCCCCACCAGGAGTCACACTATACTCCTCGGTTCCCGTCACCGTCTCTCGCCTCCAGATAACCGACCCCTCCCCATCGGAGAGCCGAAAAGAGGCCGTAATGATCACCCGCTCCTCAATGCCATCGCCTGAGCTATTTCGTGTGATGGTGGTCGTTGAAACCGAGTTGATATCCCCCACAAGAAGGCCGGCCTCCCCCACACATCCCACCGCGGCTTCTGTCCCGGCGGCAATGGCTTCAGAGACTACAAAATTTGCCACCAGGGGAGAGAGGCGCACATCTGAAGAGCGGTTCCCGGGAACCGCCACACAGAGACGGTTTATGCCATTGGGCAGAGAACCGCCCCCTGTGACATGGTAACCACATCCCCAAAAAAAGAGCGCCACCATGGCAACGGCCATGGTCGCCTTGCCCGCATTCATCTGTCGCATATGAGATCTCCCACCACACAAAAGGCCGCTCCTTTTTTAAAAAAAGGGCGGCCTCTTATATGGATTAAATAACGATATTCACAAGCTTACCTGGGATCACAATCACCTTACGGATATCTTTTCCCTCGATAAACTTACCCACCACCTCATCGGCCAGGGCCAGAGCCTGAATCTCGTCCTTGGAGGCACCCGCCGGAACATTAAACTTACTCCGGAGCTTGCCGTTCACCTGAACCACGATGAGTACCTCATCGGAGACGAGGGCATCCTCACGGAACTCGGGCCAGGGCTGATCCATGAGAAGCCCTGTGCCGGACAAGGTCTCCCAGAGCTCTTCGGTGACATGGGGAGCCACGGGGTTGAGCAGGAGGAGCACCGTCTCCACGGCACGCTTCATCACATCGACCCGCAAGGACGCCTCGCCGTTCATGGCGTACATGCTGTTCACAAGCTCCATGACGGCACTGATGGCCGTATTGAAGTGGAACTTGCCCTCCACATCATCGGTTACCTTCTTAATAGTGGCGTTGATCTTGGTGTAGAGTTCACGACTCTTACCGGAGAGCTCCCCGGCAGGACCCGTATACGCCTCCACCCCGGAAAAGCTGGCCACACGTCCCGCTACCAGGCGCCAGACGCGACCGATAAACTTAAAGCACCCCTCCACCCCTTCATCGTTCCACTCCAGATCTTTTTCAGGGGGAGCGGCAAAGAGACAGAAGAGACGGGTGGTATCCGCCCCATAGCGATTAAGAAGGGTGTTGGGATCGATGACGTTCTTCTTGGACTTGGACATCTTAATAACCCGCCCCACATCCACCGGCTCGCCGCACAATTTACAGGAGACCGCACCGTCGCCGTCTCTCTCCGTATCGCTGGGGAGCACCCACTTATGGGTGGGACAGGTCAGGGTCTCCTTGGTCACCATCCCCTGGGTGAGAAGCCGCGTGAAGGGCTCCACAAAGTCCACCAGGCCGAGATCGTGCATCACACGGGTAAAATAACGGGAGTAGAGGAGATGCAAGATGGCATGCTCCACCCCACCGATATACTGATCCACCGGCATCCAGTACGCGACCTTCTCCTTATCCACCATCCCATCGGTATAATCGGGGCAGCAGTAGCGGGCAAAGTACCAGGAGGACTCCACAAAGGTATCCATGGTATCGGTATCACGACGCGCGTGCGTATTGCCACATTTGGGACAGGTGGCCTTCGTGAAATAGTCGAGGGTCCCCAGAGGAGAGCCGCCGGACTCCAGAAGCTGGGCATCTTCGGGCAGGACAATGGGAAGATCCGATTCAGGCACAGGTACGGCCCCGCAGGTATCGCAGTGAATCATGGGGATAGGCGTCCCCCAGTAACGCTGACGCGAAACACCCCAGTCCCTCAGGCGAAAAGAGATCGTCTTCTTACCGATGCCCTTCTCCTCCAAGTAATCGGTAATCGCATCCTTGGCGGCTCCGCTCTCCATGCCATCGAAGCGATCGGAGTGAACCATGACACCCGGGCCCGTATAGGCCTCAGTGAGGGTGTCGCTATCTAAGGACGCCCCTTCGGGGGCCACCACCACCTGTACCGTTAGCCCGTACTTCTGGGCAAAATCGAAGTCACGCTGATCATGGGCCGGGACCGACATCACCGCACCGGTGCCATACTCCATGAGGGCAAAATTGGCGGCATAGATCGGCATCTTAAAACCGGTCAGGGGGTTAATGCAATACGCCCCGGTAAACGCCCCCTCCTTCTCATAACTCTCCACGGCCTTGCTGGAACGATCCTGGGTGAGGATACGCGCGACAAAACGGGCCACCGCCTCCTCCTCGTCGGTGCCCTTAGAGAGCTGGGCCACCATGGGGTGCTCGGGGGCCAGACACATGAAGGTGGCACCAAAGAGGGTATCGGGGCGGGTGGTGAAGACGGAGAGGGTCTCTTCATGACCGTCCACCTCAAATACCACTTCAGAGCCCACGCTCTTGCCGATCCAGTTCTTCTGCATGGTGGTGACACTGTCCGGCCATCCCCCCAATTTATCGCAATGCACGAGAAGATCGTCGGCATAATCGGTGATACGGAAGAACCACTGCCAGAGCTTCTTCTGCTGAACGGTCTCGCCGCATCGCCAGCAGCAATCATCCTCCACCTGCTCGTTGGCCAGAACCGTATGGCAGGACTCGCACCAGTTGACGTAGGACTCCTTGCGGTAGGCCATGCCCTTTTCCACCATCTGGATAAAGAGCCACTGCTCCCAGCGGTAATACTCAGGGGTACAGGTGGCGATCTCTCGATCCCAATCGTAGCTTAGGCCAATGCGCTTGAGCTGACTGCGCATGGTGTCTATGTTGGCATACGTCCACGCCGCCGGATGGGTATTGTTATCGATAGCCGCGTTCTCTGCCGGCATGCCGAAGGCATCCCACCCCATGGGGTGAAGCACGTTAAAGCCCCGCATCTTTTTATACCGGGCCACCACATCACCGATGGTGTAGTTCCGAACATGCCCCATATGAATATTGCCCGAGGGGTATGGAAACATCTCCAGCAGATAATATTTCTCCTTTTCGGGAACTTCAACCACTCGAAATGAACCCTCATCGGCCCATTTCTTCTGCCATTTGGACTCAATAGAATCCGCGAGATACTTATCTTCCATTATATTATAAACCTCCAGAGCGTGTCATAATTGCAAGTGGACTCAAAAAAAATTCTAGGCGCCGAATCCCATGGATCATCCGTACGTCAAACAAATTTAAATGCCATAATCATAGCTAAATGGCAAGCAAAAGGCCTCCATACCCATGGGATACTCCCTCCCAACACCTGAAAAATGGGACCCTTTGAGCCTTGTTACAAAAAAGGTTTAATATTGACTTGCCTCGGACAATCCCCTATTTAATGATGACAAACAGAAACACTGCACATGAAACTGAGATCGTCGGAGCATATAACCTATCTGTTATACAAACCATCCCACACTCACTTGCCTCTGTGCGGCACACCATGGCTGTGAAAAGAGCGCCGGGCTTCAAAAAATAATAAAAAAGCCCCTTTGCAAGACGAGTTCCATACCAACGAGAGAGCCGTCGTCACCGATTTCGCTTCTTTTCACAAAATCATGATGTCCCGGATTGCGTCACCAATTCACCCTGCATGGGCTGTTGCACGGCAACACCCCTTTACGAAACCACACCGAACAAATGGGGAGAAAGGGCCGATCCGCCGGGCATCATACAAATTGCAACCAACGGATCAGAAACATTCACTGAAAGAGTTGGCCGCCCGCTTTTTCCTGACCGGTATTTACCGACCAGAAGAGCCCGTAAAAATTGGCGACCGTATACCTTTCAGAAATAATGATGTTGCTACCCGCTGCAGAACCGCCCCCACACCATCCACCCCAATGCGCCATGGGGACGGCCCGTGAGGGTGGAGGCTGTCAGCTATTTCAAGGGCCCCTTATGCTTGGCACAACACTTGCCGCGCACCCCACATTCCCATCGCAGAGCCCTGCCGGGTATAGCTTCGTCTTCAGGTCCCCTCTCACGTTCTCCAAGGACAACACATCACTATGACAAGCAAAATTCTCATTAACTCGGTGGATCCGGAAGAGTGCCGTATCGCCAAGGTCACCAATTCGCGCCTGGAAGAGTTCCACCTTGAAACGACCTCCCGGGAGAGTATCCAGGGTAATATCTATAAGGCGGTGGTGACCCGGGTTGAGCCCAGCCTCCAAGCGGTTTTTGTCGATTTCGGCAATGAAAAAAATGGATTTCTTCAGAAACAGGAGATCCACTCATCGTACTACCAGCAGACCGGTGAGAACGAGAAGAACCTCACCCGCCTCATCAAACGGGGCCAAGAGCTCATCGTCCAGGTGACCAAAAACCCCATTATGAATAAAGGGGCCATGCTCACCACCTTCATCTCCCTGCCGGGACGTCACGCCGTCCTCATGCCCGGTAGCAGCAATCGTGGGGTATCTCGCCAGATTGAAGATGAAAAAGAGCGCGCCCGCCTCAAAGATATCATCACCAAGCTGAAGCTAGCCGATGGCTACGGACTCATCGTACGTACCGCCGGTGAAAACAGCAATAAGACCATGATCTCCAAGGATGTCACCTACCTCACCAAGGTATGGATAGACCTGAACAAACAGGCGATCAACACCCCCGGACCGGCCCTCCTCTTCAAGGAGAAAAACCTGGCCGTACGGGCCATCCGAGACTACCTCACCGATGATGTCAACGAAATCCTGGTGGACAACCCCGATGCCTTCCAGGAGATCAAGGAGTTCATCCGTCTCATCGCCCCCAAGCATGTAAAACTCACCAAGCTCTACACCGGTGATAAGCCCATCTTCACCAAACACCAGCTCGAGAGCCAGATCGCTTCGATCTTTGAGAGCCGTGTCACCCTGCCTTCAGGGGGGTCCATTGTCATCGACCAGACCGAGGCCCTAGTGGCCATCGACGTCAACTCCGGCAAAGGGACCCAGAAGAAAAATATCGAGCAGACCGCCCTTATGACCAACCTAGAGGCCGCCGAAGAGGTGGCCCGCCAGCTAAGGCTCAGGGACCTTGGGGGTCTCATCGTCATCGACTTCATCGACATGCGGGAGCCTAAAAACAGGGTATCCGTGGAGAACACCTTAAAAGATAACTTAAAATCTGACAAGGCCCGCACCAAGGTGGGACGCATCTCCCGCTTCGGCCTCCTGGAGATGTCCCGCCAGCGAATCCGACCCTCCATTGAGTTCGGCAGCATGGTCCCCTGCCAGCACTGCAAAGGAAAAGGGATGATTCTCTCCACGGAGACTGTCGCCCTGGCCTTCCTACGAAAACTCAGCTTAGAGACCTTAAAGGATAATATCACCACGGCCAAAGGCTACGTTCCAGCCGATGTGGCGGTCTATCTCCTCAACAAGAAGCGAGCTGAAATTCTCGACATTGAGATCAAGCGATCCCTCTCCATAACCATCGAAAGCAACACCAATATGGTCCATGGAGATAGCCGGATTCTCTGCGAGTAAACACGGCGTAAACCAGAAAGGACCGGGGCCATTTGGGTTGACACCCACGGTTCTTTTACTGTATCAGTGATGCAGTTCGCATGGCTTGCGATAAGCGATTAAACATGCAGCCAATTTAACAGGTGAACCCACGCGCCGTCGCCTTTTCCTGTCCAGAAACGAAAGGCGATGGCAGTGTTTACACTTATGGAAATACCTATCATCATGTGCAGTGCCCCCATTTTTTAAATGAGGGCACGCAAGAGACTTTTCGCCAAAGTCATCATACACAACCCTTTTTGATCCATATATAATAAGGAGCACCATGTTCATCAGTACCGCACACGCCATGGGAACCGGCGCCGCAGGCCAGCAGGGAGGCATCACCGCCTTTATCCCCCTTATTCTGATGTTTGTCATTTTTTACTTCCTTCTCATCCGCCCCCAGCAGAAAAAAGCAAAAACACACCAGGCGATGATTGATGCAGTTAAAAAAGGGGACAAGGTCATCACCTCCGGTGGGATCCACGGCACCATCATCAAGACCGATGACACCACGGTCACCCTTGAGATTGCCGAGAAAGTAAACATCAAGGTCATTCGGGCCAACATCTCCGTCAAAATCTAATCCACCACTCCTTAGCGTGGATCAGATCTTTCCCCATAGCGAATAAAAAGCACATGAGAGGCCCCGGCAACTTGTGTGCTTTTATATTCTTTCTTGTACGAACAGCTTTTACTATAGTGAGCACCCAGGGAACAGTGACTTTTCCGTTGAATTTGGCTTAAAATAAGAAGCGACCCTGACCTTAAAAGCATCTTTTTCACGCAATCACCAACACCCATTGGGCTGAGAGAGGAATCACCATTGAAGAATCTATCCTGGAGACTGATAGCGGTTCTTGTGGTTATCATAATGGCTGCCGTGTTTATCCTTCCCACGACAAGCATGTATCTGAAAGGGGCGAGTGAGCCCGATATGTGGCCCCATAAGAAGATCAACCTGGGCCTCGATCTGCAAGGCGGCATGCACCTGGTACTGGAAGTCCAGACCGAAAAAGCCGTTGAAAATGCCATGTCTCTGAAAATTTCTGATATTCGGCAAGCCCTGCGCAAGAGAACCATGAAAAACAGGGGCGTCACCTCAGTCGATCAGAGTGCCAAACTCAATGTAAAACTCCTCTCTCCCGATGATCTTGCCGCCTTTAAGGGCATTATCGCCGACGATTTCCCGGATCTGGAGGTAATCGCCACCTCTCAAGGCATCAATACGGTCGTGGTCACCCTCGCCATGAAGGCCGCTGAGGCCGAGCGTGTGAAAAAATTTGCCGCCGACCAGGCCCTTGAGACCATCCGAAACCGGATTGATGCCTTTGGTGTCAGCGAGCCCGATATCCGAAAACAGGGAAAAAATCGCATCCTCATCCAGCTTCCCGGCATCACCGACACCAAGAATGCCAAGGATCTCATCGGCAAAACAGCCATCTTGCAATTCCGCCTCGTGGACGAGGATGGTGATGTGCGTGCGGCCCTTGACTCCCATGCACCTGCGGGCAGCGAACTGCTTCACCTGATCCGCAAAGATCCGGCCACCGGTGCCGAGTCCTCCACCCCCATGCTCATCAAGAAGCGAGTCCTCTTAACCGGAGACTCCTTAACCGATGCCCGGGTGCTCTTCGATAACATGGCCAATGAGCCTTACGTATCCATCGAATTCGATCGCAAAGGGGCACGAATCTTCAGTAAGATCACCGGTGACAACGTCAATAAGCGCCTGGCCATTGTCTTAGACGATACCGTCTACTCGGCACCGGTCATTCGCACCAAGATTTCCGGTGGACAGGCTCAGATCACCGGCGGATTCGTCATGGAAGAGGCCAGGGTCCTGGCCATTGCCTTGCGGGCAGGGGCCCTCCCCGCCCCCGTCAAGATTCTCGAAGAGCGTACCGTCGGTCCCACACTCGGTGCAGACGCCATCCGAAAAGGGATCTGGTCCATGATCATTGGCGGCATGGCCGTTGTCTTCTTCATGGTCATTTACTACAAGGGTTCTGGCCTCATCGCCGATGTGGCTCTGATCCTCAACGTTATTCTCATCGCCGCAGGACTCGCCGCCTTCCAGGCCACCTTGACCTTACCGGGTATTGCCGGCATTATCTTAACCATCGGCATGGCCGTGGATGCCAACGTTCTCATCTTTGAGAGAATACGCGAGGAGATCAACCTCGGCCAGAGTCCCATCGCAGCCGTGGCAGCCGGCTTCGAGAAGGCCACCCTCACCATCTTGGATGCCAACGTCACCACACTCATTGCAGCCATGGTCCTGTTCCAGTTCGGCTCTGGCCCGGTAAAAGGCTTTGCCGTTACCCTTGGCATCGGTATCCTCTCCAGCCTCTTTACGGCCCTTGTGGTGTCAAGATTGCTGTTTGATTCCATCTTGCGCAAGGCGAACGTGAAAACCCTGAGCATTTAGACCTTAGATGAGGACACTATTCTTATGCAGTTTATCAAAGAGACCCATATTAATTTCACCGGCGTCAAAAAGATCGCCTTCTTCATCTCCATGGCCCTTATCGCCATCAGCATTCTCTCCCTGGTGATTCACAACGGCCCCCGCTACGGGGTCGATTTCTCAGGGGGCAGCGCCCTGCAGATAAAATTTGACGGACCCGTGGAGATCTCGGCCGTCAAGAAGGGCCTTGTACCGGCCGGCCTTACCGGTGCCTCGGTCCAGCAGTTCGGCCACAAGAGTGATCACGAATTTCAGATTCGTACCAAACAGGCCTTTATGGCAAACAGCAATTTTGCCCCCACGGTGAAAAGAGCCCTCACCGCCAGCACCGGCGTCGATGTAAGTGACTTGAGTCTCGATATGGTGGGGCCCCAGGTGAGCAAGGATCTTCGCCAGAAGGCACTCCTGGCCATGTTTTACGCACTTTTGTTTATCATCATCTACATCTCCGGACGATTTGAACTGAAGTGGGGTATCTCCGGTGCCATGGCAGCGATTTTAGGAGGGGCCGTCTACGGCATGACCCAACTCCAATCCATCGCCATCATCGGCTCCAGCATGCCCTTTCTCATCGTCTTTGCCTTGCTTATAAGCATCTTCGCCTGCTGGCGATTGAAACTAAAATACGCCATGGGGGCCATCATCGCCCTCATACACGATGTCACCATCACCGTGGGTATCTTCTCCTTGCTGGACATCGAATTTACCCTGCCCATCATCGCGGCCCTTCTGACCATCATCGGGTACTCCTTAAACGATACCATCATCGTCTTCGACCGCATCCGGGAAAACGGCAAGAAGCACCACAGAAAAAGCCTGGACTTCGTCATCAACAAAAGCATCAATGAGACCTTAAGCCGCACTATCCTCACATCCCTAACGACCCTTGTGGTGGTGCTGGCCCTCTATGTTTTAGGGGGTGGTGTCATCCATGATTTCGCCTTTGCCATGATCATCGGTATCGTCACGGGAACCTACTCCTCCATCTATGTGGCCAGCCCGATTCTCCTGGCATGGAGAGAGGTCAGCGAGTAATCGGCTCCCCCATGGGGGCGGCCAGGGTGCCGATGGCACCCTGGCCGCCCCCCTTTTTTTTCTTTGCATTGCCCGAGGGCTTCTGGTAGCGTTTTTAAGATTTTATCGTTATGCTTCGGACACCTGGACATTTTTTCATACACCGTAAAAATTTTGCCCCCAACCACCCGTCGCACCTATCCCCCCCATTCTTTTTTGGCAGGAGAGTTTAACCACGATGACACAGGCAAGGTCCCCGAGGGGAGACAGCATTTCGGCCCCATGGGCTATCATCGGTCTCATGGCGGTGCTCCTCACCACCTCGGCATGCCAGAGCATTCAACCCAAGCGCGACTCCGGGACGGTGACCCTCGCCCGAGAGCTGGCCGAGACTCAGCGCCAGGTGGAGGAGATGACCCATCGGCTCTCCGTTCTGCAGTTCATGCTTGACAGCCATGAACGCGCCCTGGCCGACTTAGAGCGCAATACGGCCCCCTCACCGGCACCTCTCCCCACGACACCGGTGACCCCCTTCGTCACCGAAGAGGCGGTGAAACCGCCCCTGCCACGGCCCAAAAAAAGCGCCGCGGCCAAAAAAGCCAAAGGGACCCGTCAGAAAAATCTGGCCAGCCAGACATACACCCAGGCCTTTGCCGCCATGAATAAGAAGGAGTACGACAAGGCCCTCATACTCTTCCGGGAAATAGCGGAAAAATGGCCCACGGACAATCTGGCCGATAATGCCATTTACTGGTCGGGTGAAATTCACTATACTAAAAAAGATTACTCAGCCGCCATCGGCGCCTTTCGGTCACTTTTAAACAAATACCCCAAGGGCAGTAAAGCACCGGATGCACTCCTCAAGACGGGGTATGCCTTCATCTCTCTTAAGGACAAAGAGTCGGCCCGTACCTATTTAAAACGTGCCGTCATGGAGTATCCGTTTACCGTATCGGGTGCCAAAGCCGAAAAGGCACTCAACGCCCTCGACAAAAACTAAAATGGCGAAATTCGGACTCTTCGATGGATCTTCTTCCCTGGTTTGCCCTCAAGGAA
The DNA here is from genome assembly GCA_013619155.1 of Desulfobacteraceae bacterium. Taxonomy (GTDB): domain Bacteria; phylum Desulfobacterota; class Desulfobacteria; order Desulfobacterales; family Desulfolunaceae; genus Desulfoluna. The sequence goes on along the minus strand of JABXKT010000034.1, from coordinate 7,918 downwards.
GTCCCCGGTATCGGAAACCGTTTGTTTAAACGATTAATCGATACATTTCATACACCCCAGGTGGTCTTCAACACCGACGTGGAGGATTTATGCCGGGTGGAGGGCATATCGAAGCGCCTGGCCCGGACTATTTTAGGCTATCCATCCCATGACCGCGCTCGCTATCACCTGGACCGGGCCCGGGATGCAGGACTCACCCTGATTCCCCTGACCCATAAACACTACCCCCCCCTTCTCTTAGAGATCCATGACCCGCCCCCCATCCTTCAGGTGGCGGGGGCACTCCCCGTGGGTGCCGCCATGGTGGCCATGGTGGGGTCACGCAAGGCCACCGCCTATGGGCGGCAAAATGCAACCACCTTAGCGGCGCAGCTTGCCGCCAAAGGCTTTACCATCGTCAGCGGAATGGCTCGGGGCATCGACACGGCGGCACACTGTGGGGCCTTATCGTCAAACGGCACCACCGTGGCCGTCATGGGCTGCGGACTGGGGACCATTTACCCCCCTGAAAACCGACGCCTGGCCGAGGCCATCGTGCAATCGGGGGCCTTGGTCTCAGAGTTTGACTACGACACCCCCCTTGCGGCCCACCACTTCCCCATGCGAAACCGCATCATCAGCGGCATGAGCTTAGGTACCGTGGTGGTGGAGGCCTCCCTTAAGAGTGGCTCCCTCATCACCGCACGCTGTGCCATGAATCAAAACAGAGAAGTTTTTGCCGTTCCAGGCCATATCCAGGCCTTCCAAAGTGCCGGTACCCATCGCCTCATTCGAGAGGGGGCGAAACTGGTGGCCACGGCCACCGATATTATGGAAGAGTTCTCGGTTCACGTTCACACCCCGGAAAAAGAGGTCGTAACACCATGTAATATCACCGATATCAACCCGCATACAGACACAAACCCCACCGATTTAGAAAAATTTCCTCTTGATCATGAGGAGATCTCTGTATTAAAGGTCCTTGACTTGTATCCGTCTCATATTGACGATATTTTACAAACCGTTCCCATGGGGGCGGGTCGCCTCTCCGCTGTGCTCCTCAACCTCGAGTTAAAAGGTGTGGTGGTACGATCCCCCGGAAAACTCTTTTCGTTGAAAGAGGAGAAATCGTGAGCAAACCCCTGGTTATCGTGGAGTCCCCCACAAAAGTGCGGACCCTCAAAAAATATATCGGAAAAAAATACAATGTGGCGGCCACCTCAGGTCACATCAAAGACCTGCCTCCCAATGAGATTGGCATTGACATTGAGAAGGGATTTAAGGCCAAATATCTCCAAATCAAAGGCAAATCAAAGATCATCAAAGATCTCAAGGCCGCGGCAGCCAACGCCACGGAGATCTACCTCGCCCCCGACCCCGACCGTGAAGGAGAGGCCATCGCCTTCCACACCGCCGATATTCTCAAGGGCAAAGATCGTACCTTTAAACGGGTTCTCTTCCATGAACTCACCCAAAAAGGTATCGAAGATGCCTTAAATACCCCCACCGAGCTCAACTACAGCCGCTACGATGCCCAGCAGGCCCGTCGCATCCTGGACCGGTTGGTGGGATACCAGGTCTCCCCCCTCCTCTGGAAAAAGGTACAAGGGGGCTTAAGCGCCGGCCGCGTGCAGTCGGTGGCCGTGCGAATCATCTGTGAGCGGGAACACGCCATCCAGGGCTTCGAACCCGAAGAGTACTGGAGCATCTCAGCAGAACTCAAAGGGGTGCCCGAGGCCTCTTTTATCGCCAAGCTGAGCAAGATAGACGGCGCCAAGGCAGAGATCAAAAACGCCAAGATGGCCCACGCCCTCGTGGAAGAGCTGGAAGCGGGGTCCTACACGGTACAAAAAATCACGCGCCGGACCAAAAAACGCAACCCCTTGCCCCCGTTTACCACCAGTAAACTCCAGCAAGAGGCCATCAACCGCCTTCGCTTTACCGCCAGAAAAACCATGAGCGTGGCCCAGCAGCTCTACGAGGGGGTCGATCTGGGCCCCGGTGAACCCGAGGGCCTCATCACCTACATGCGTACCGACTCCACACGTATCGCCAACGAAGCCGCCTTAGAGGCCGGGGAGTTTATCCGGAAAAAATTCGGGGACGACTACGCCATCAGCGCCCCCCGTTTCTTTAAAAATAAGAACAAAGCCCAGGATGCCCACGAAGCCGTGCGCCCCACAAGCGTCTTCAACACCCCCGAAAAGGTGGCCCCCTACCTGGATGAAGATCAACGACTCTTGTACAGCCTCATCTGGAAACGGTTCATCGCCTCACAGATGCAGCAGGCCCTCATCGATCAGGTCAGTGTGGCCATCGCCTCGGGACGATGCACCCTGGCCCTATCCGGTTCCACGATTCAGTTCCCCGGCTTCATGACCCTCTACGCCTATGATGATGAGAAAAAAGAGGACGACAAGAAACAGATCCTGCCCGCATTAAATGAGGGCGAGGCGCTCTCCCTCATCACATTAGACCCCAAGCAACACTTCACCTCTCCGCCCCCCCGTTTCTCCGAGGCCTCCCTGGTCAAAGAGCTGGAGGAAAATGGCATCGGACGCCCCAGTACCTACGCCACGATTCTCTCCACCATCCGGAACAAAGGGTATGTGGACCTTTTAAACCGCTATTTTCGCCCCAGTGAGCTGGGCTTTATTGTCAACGATCTTCTGGTGGAAAACTTCCCCGATGTCTTTGATGTGGAGTTCACCGCCGGCTTTGAAAACAGCCTCGATAAGGTGGAGGCCTCGGAGATCGATTACATAGATCTCCTGAAAAACTTTTACGCCTCCTTTGACAAAGAGTTGGAGGCGGCCACGGCCAACATGGTGAGCATCAAAGGGGTGGGCATAGAGACAGAGATCACCTGCCCCCAATGCGCCAAGGAGAAGCTCCACATAAAAATCGGTCGAAACGGAAGCTTTATCGCCTGCAACGGATACCCCGAGTGTGACTACTCCCGGAATTACGAACGGGACGACAAGGGCGTCATTCACCCCATCGAGCCCTCCTTTGAGCTGGCCGAGGGGAAGGTCTGTGACAAATGCGCCAAACCCATGCTTCTCAAACAGGGGCGTTATGGTGAATTTCTCGCATGCAGCGGCTACCCCGAGTGTAAAAATACCATGAGCGTCAATGGAGACTCCGGAGGCGGAACTGGCGCCGATACGGGTATCGCCTGTCCCGAAAAGGGGTGCAGCGGCAGTCTCGTCGAAAAACGGTCCAAGCGGGGCAAAGTCTTTTACGGCTGCAATAAGTATCCCGACTGCAGCTTTGCCATATGGGAGAAACCGGTGAATCGTGCCTGTGAACTCTGTGGGGCGCCCTTTGTCGTGGAGAAGACCACCAAACGGGATGGCACCTTCCTCAAGTGCCTCACCGAGGGGTGTGGTTTTAAAGAACCCATAGAGAAAAGTGATGCATCCTGATTCGAGGCGAGGCCGCCCTTAAAAAAAGGGCCACTATTTCAGCTCTTCAAAAAATGCCTCCGGCGAATGCGCCTTGCCGTATAAGATTATGGCAAAAGTTTGGCCCCCAATCGGGCCGCCAAAGGTATCACTGAATAGCCACAAAAAAAGGGGCATCTTCGCTTATGGCGGAGATGCCCCTTTAAAAAACCGAATCGGAATCGTCTACTTCTTTACACGTTCAGAATATTCACCGGTTCGCGTATCGATACGGATCATCTCGCCATCCTCCACGAAGGGGGGGACCTGAATTTCATAACCGGTCTCCACGGTGGCGGGCTTGTAATTGTTGGTGGCCGTATCCCCCTTAACCCAGGGGTCACATCGTGTGATCAAAAGGTCCACAAAATTGGGGAGGGTCACACCGATGGCCCGGCCGTCGAACATCAGTACGGAACACTTGGTGTTCTCCTTGAGAAGGGACTTCACATCCGCCACCTGCCCGGCCGTCAGAAACTCCTGCTCATAGTTCTGGGTATCCATGAAGCAATAGGCATCTCCGTCGAAGTAGAGATACTCCATTTCACGCTCTTCGAGGCTGGCCTTGATAAACTTTTCACCGGAACGATAGGTTCTATCAAACTGTGTCCCCGTGATCATATTCTTCAACTTGCATTTATAAAGAGCCTGACCTTTGCCAGGCTTTACAAATTCAAACTGAACGATCGCGTAAGGGTCACCGTCAATTTCAATTTTAACGCCTTTTCGAAGTTCACCGCATTCAATCATCGTCTGTCCTTGTCTGTTTTTTCATGATGGCCTCGCAAAAAAACGGGCCGGGCCATTTAGGTATCTGCACTCTCACCTGCCCTCGTGCCCGCATGGGTGATATAAGAGAATCCTTTTAAGTCACCGACTTTTTTTATTGACGAAGACCTCTTTGAATGGCCTTGTTTGGGTATTAAAGGCCTCTTTTTATCATTATGATACTATAGGATATACCACCCAAAAAATAAGAACGTACACAGGCGGCACGCCCATTTTTTTACCACAAGATCCACGGATTGGCAACGCCGCCCCACGAGGAGAATATAGGGCGTTTATCCGTTTCCATTTTTTCCTCAATATGATAAATGCACGGATTAAAGTGATTTATAATACCTTAAATCTAAAAAAGCCGCCCACGAAGTCATACGGTGACGCAAAAGGGTGATCTCCCTTTGAGACACCAATATCCAAGGCGTCCTCATGACTCCTGGCCAGGCCGTCAGGGCCGCGGCCCTTAAAAATCGAAGCCCAAATGACACCATGCCCGATGCCTTCATCTCTCTAACAATGGATGAGCCTCTGGGCTCTGCGGCGCCTCTCTCAAAAGGGAGTCGTCCTTTATCAGTACAGATATCAACACAATAAGGAACATCATGATATTAATCATCGATTTCGGTTCACAATTCAACCAGCTCATCGCCCGGCGCGTTCGAGAGGTTAACGTTTACTGTCAGGTCGACGCCCCATCCGTTGCCACCCTGGATTATATCAAAGAGTTAAACCCTGAAGGGATCATTCTCTCCGGTGGTCCCTGCAGCATTTACGACGAAAACAGCCCCATCGTTGACAGCGCCATCTTCGATCTGGGCATCCCCGTTCTTGGTATCTGCTACGGGATGCAGTTCATGGTCAAGACCCTCGGTGGAGAGGTCCAGCGCTCTGACAAGCGAGAGTACGGCTTTGCCGAACTCGATATCAAAGAGCCCTGCCAGATCTTCTCCGGTATCGAATCCCCCACCCAGTGCTGGATGAGTCACGGAGATTCTATCTCAGAACTCCCCGACGGATTTATCACCACCGGTTCCACGGACAATACCCCCTTCGCTGCCGCAGCCGATCCCAGCCGCAAGTTTTACGGATTGCAGTTCCACCCCGAGGTAGAGCACTCCCTCAAAGGACGCGACATGCTGGCCAACTTCCTCTTCGACGTCTGCGGATGCCAGAAGAATTGGACCATGGGAAACTTTGCCAAGACCGCCATCGAAGAGATCAAGACCAATGTCGGCGATAAAAAGGTCATCTTAGGCCTCTCCGGCGGTGTGGACTCCACCGTGGCCGCGGCGCTCATTCATAAAGCCATCGGCCGCAATCTCACCTGCATCTTCGTGGACAACGGTCTCATGCGCATGAACGAGCGGGAGAAGCTCGAAGAGTCCCTCACCAACAAACTCGATCTCAACATCAAATTCGTGGATGCCTCCGAGCGCTTTCTCTCCGCCTTAGAAGGGGTAACCGACCCGGAGAAGAAACGAAAACTCATCGGAAACATCTTCATCGAGGTCTTTGAAGACGAGGCCTCCCAAATTGAAGACGCCGAATTTCTCGCCCAGGGAACTCTCTATCCGGATGTCATCGAGTCCCAGTCTGTCTTCGGAGGTGCCTCGGAGGTCATTAAATCCCACCACAACGTAGGCGGCCTCCCCGAGGACATGAAGCTAAAGCTGGTCGAGCCCCTCAAGTACCTCTTCAAAGACGAGGTGAGAGCCTTAGGCGAAGAGATGGGACTCCCCGAAGATCTCGTCTGGCGTCAGCCCTTCCCCGGACCCGGCTTGGGAATTCGTGTGCTGGGTGAGATCACCAAACGTCGCCTGGAGATCCTTCGTAAGGCGGACTCCATCGTCGTAGAGGAGATTAAGAAGGCCGGTTTCTACAAAAAAGTATGGCAATCCTTTGCCGTCTTGCTCCCCATCAAGAGTGTGGGAGTCATGGGTGATCAGCGCACCTACGACTACACCATCGCCCTGCGCGCCGTCACCAGTAAAGATGCCATGACCGCCGACTGGGCCCACCTGCCCCACGATCTGCTGGCCCGCATCTCCAACCGTGTCATCAACGAGGTCAATGGTGTAAACCGCATGGTATACGATATCACCTCTAAACCTCCAGGAACCATCGAGTGGGAATAAAGTCTCTATGGATAAACAAGACGACGGTCGCTTTGTATTTGGCGTAAATGACACCCATGAACCGGTAGCCCTCGATGAGACGTCCAGATCACGATTGGATAGCCTGAACCTTAAGGTCACCCTCATCGCCATCATCATGCCATGTCTCATCGGTCTCGTGATGGTCTTTGCTTACATCGACATGACCCGACGGGTCTCGGTCTTTAAAAACAACGGATCTCAAGAGGTGCGAGATGCCTCCAAGGATATGGAGCGCATGATCTCCTCCCTTCAGGTGAAAAATGCCCGCATGGAAAAACAGCTGACAGAGGCGCTGGGAGAGATCAACATGCGTCTGGCCACCCTGGAGACGACGTTGGGCAAGACCCGTAAGGATGTCAATTTCATCACGGCCACCCGAATCACCAAAAAAGAGGCCGATGCCCATATGCGCACCCTGACGCACCAGCTGGATAAGAACAACACGGTGCTAACCCTTCTGCAGTCCGATACGGCCGAGACCATCGACCGAACGCGGACCCTGGAGAAAAAGGGCGCGGACATGACAAAGAGCCTCAGGCACATCAAGGGAGATCTGGCCACCGCCAAGAAAAAGGTCGACTCTCTGGCCCAATCCATCCCTTCCATGAAGGAGATCGATGCCCGTTTGAAAAAGGAGCGCATGTTCATGAAAGTTCGTATCGATGAAGTGCGCACCTCTCTCACCACACGCATCGATACGGTGGCCAAAGAGGGTAAAAAAGCATTGGCGCCGGCCCCTGCCCTAACCCCCGCCCCAAAAGCGGGAACCATCACGGAGCAGGCGATCGGCGGCTAAACCGTCGTCTTGATCACCCATGATTCATCGGGTAGACGCTTGTGCCCTTATTCGGCGCACAAACGTCTACCCACCCCCCTCATTTTTTACGTATCGGAAGAGTCTCTGCCGATCTCGCGCCCTTGCCTGGTTGCCACACCCTTTCTTTCTAAGATACACACGCGCCAAAGGGTAGAGCCCATGACTTCCAGCGTCCCTCATATTGAACGGCTCCTCGCCACGGCAAGGGGCTATGATGCCCTTTTCATGGCGGCCGGATCCGTAGAAGATGCCTGTGATGAGAATCCAGAAAACCTCACCTCCCACGGGGTTCACCTCCTTTTAAAGACACTTTCCGACGACCAGTTCGAGAACCGGCGCACCGCCCTCTTCTTCTACCATCGTTTTGCCCGCATACTCACCCACACCGCCCAGAGACAAGGCCCCGAGCATCCCGTTTCCCGCATGGCCCTTCAAGGCATCACCGCCCTGGCCAGCCAGACCACGGGAAGTCGCCACCTGGCCATATGCAGCGCCTGCAAACTCTTTGTGCCCCAGCCAGGGAGTCTTCTCCCGCCTCGTGATCTCTTGCCCCCTTTGACCCCTATCTCCTGCCACGCCCTCCTCATGGAGGCAGGTCTTCCCGAAGAGAGCCCGTGGACCCTTTCGGGTCGGAGCCTTCGTTACCAGCATCAGCAGAAGGTACTGGTCATCAAATGCGCCCGACCCGGTGAGGACCCGAAGGGACTGGCCCAGGAGTGGTACTGGATGCAGACCCTGAA
>JABXKT010000198.1 GCA_013619155.1 Desulfobacteraceae bacterium | reverse complement strand
GAGAATTTCACGCCAGGGTTAAGTCGAAGAGGCCTTCTATGGTGAAAGTGACCAAGAGACATGCCTCCGGCGGCCAGGAGATAAATCCCCTGGACCCTAGATTGCGAATGTGATCGGCCCGAGGGCCGATCACATTCGCCTTTGATTCAGGTTTAAATCAAAATATCTGTTTGGCAACCGTTTGTAAAAGGTTGGCCCCCGGCAGGGCCACCGGAGGTAAGCTTTCACTGTAAAGATCTGTTTGGCAACCCGTCTTTATCAAATAAGGCAAACGCTTGGCCCCGGCAGGGCCAAGCGAGGCATCTTCCGATGACGCATACACGCCGGGTTCATCCGGCTTTTAAGAATAGATGAGGTAAGGATATGAATTACAGAACGATTGGTGTCGTGGAGCTTAACAGCATTGCCCTGGGCATGCAGACGGCAGATGAGATGAGCAAGGCGGCCAACGTCACCCTGGTGATGGCCCGTCCCACCTGTCCCGGACGTTATATGGTGATGGTGGCCGGTGATACCGGTTCCGTGAAGAGCTCTGTGGAGGTGGGGCGTGAGATCGGCGGTGAGGTGGTGGTGGACTGGTTTGTTATCTCCAGCCTTCACCCTTCGGTGCTTCCCGCCCTCTCCGGGACGACGATCACCCCCCGCATCAACGCCCTGGGGGTCATCGAGACCTACACCGTGGCCTCCTGCATCATTGCCGCCGACGCCGCCGCCAAGGCGGGGAATGTGGACCTCATCGAGATTCGTTTCGCAGCGGGCCTGGCCGGTAAGTCCTTTGTCACCATGACCGGCGACGTGGGCTCTGTGAAGGCCTCTGTGGCCGCTGGTATCGAAGGTGTGGGCGAGTCGGGCCCCGTCCTCAGCCATGTGGTGATTCCCTCGCCCAGCGATGAGCTCAAAGCCCAACTGCTCTAAGTTTAGGGAATTGTGATTGTCGGGTGCATGTTATGCACCCGAACCGGGGCCTAGGGTACCAAGATAAGGCCGAGGCGCGGGGTAAAGCATTGCCTGCTTTACGGTGCTTTTGCCTCCGGCGGCCCTGCCGGGAACCACGCTTTTGAAAAGCGTGAGATACAGGATTTTATTGTAAGGGTGACAGGCCAAAGTCTCGTCATCCTTACACACCTATAGTCCAGGGGATTTATCTCCTGGCCGCCGGAGGCCCTTTTTGGGGTCACCTTGCCCTAGGAGGCTATTTCTCGAACTGAATGGTGACAAAAAAACGAAGACTCTCAATCTTAATGGACTCTGAATCTGATGTGCGTGCGGCGTATGGGATGCTTGCACGCCTGTAGTTATATTCCAATCACGATTGTTTAAGGAGTTTGACGTATGATGTTTAAGAAAAGAGTGGCATGGATGGTCGGCGTACTGTTCGTCTGTGGTTCTGTGCTCACAGGCTGTGGCTTGAAGGCCGATGTGGCCACACGCCCTGAAAAGCCCGTTGTCACCCTGGAAGACGGCAACTGGAATCCCGCGGTGAAGGCCACGTTGGAAAGGCTCATCGCCGAAAATGCCTTCCAGGGGAAAAAAGCGGTCTTCGACTTTGACAACACCACCATCTGCCGTGATATCGGCGAAGCCACCTTCGCCGCCATGGTTGAAGCGGGCCAGTTGAATCTGGACGACGTTTCCCGTGATATCACCCCCTCCTTTGTTTTGGGCGATAAAAAACTCTCCCTCGATACGGTGGCTAGCCTGCCCGAGTTCTACGAAGATTTTCTCTCCGCCACCAAGCATCAAAACGGTGAAAAGACCCCTTACTCCAACAGCTACGCCTGGGTTGTTCAGATCATGGCCGGCATGAGCCCTGACCAGATCCTCCCCTTTAGTCAGAAGGCGTTTGGCGACAACATCGCCATGCAGGATTCCGGTGCGGCGGATCTCAAAGAGACCAAGATTAATGGCTACCGTATGCCCTTTTTCTACCCTGAGATGGTGGATCTTTACGGGACCCTGCTGAAGAACGGTTATGATGTGTATGTGTGCTCTGCCTCGAACATCTGGACGGTGCGCTGGATGGTGGCCAACAACCTCAACAAGCTCATCGAAGCCAAGCACGGCACGGGTATTTCCATTGCCCCCGATCACGTCATTGGCGTGAACGTTCTCCTCAAAGACAATCGTGACGGCAAGCTTTACAAGGATCGCCTCCTTGTGAAGAACAACAGCAAGTACGCCAACCTCGATCTCGAAGAGATCTCTCACTATGAGCTGACCACCCAGGTTGTTTACCCCATCACCGGGTACTTCGGCAAAGTGGCCAACATCATCAAGTACGTCACCAAAGAGCGTCCCTTCCTCATCGGTGGTGACAGCTCCAACGACCTCCCCATGCTGGATCGTGCCGAGAACCGTCTCTGGATTACTCGCTTAGAGTCCCTGGGCTACCAGAAGGGCCTTGTGGAGCAGATGGGCGACTCACTGCCCGGTAACTGGATGATTCAGCCCGTTCTCTACAAGAAATCTCCCGGCTTTGTGGCCACCCAGGCCGAATTGGACAAGCGTCTCGCGCCCAAGCCGTCTGCCCTTGCCAAGACCACAAAGGTTGTGGATTTCCTCAAAGAGAACGGACAGCTGTCTCAGTTTTAATTCTTTAAAAAAGGGTAACTATTCAGCTTGATGTTGCCTCCGGCGGCCCTGCCGGGGGCCAACCTTTTACAAAAGGTTGCCAAACAGCTTTTTAAAAGCGAACCCGATAAATTTATGTTTGAAGGCGGATGTGATTTGCCCCGAGGAACGAGGGGTAAAGCGCATCCACAACTTACTTTCAAGGTGTTTTTTTGCCTAAGTGGCTTTGCCACCCTTGCCACCGGAGGCTGTGCGGTGAAAGTAGGGAGCCAACCTTTTGCCTTATTTTATCAAGGACGGGGTTGCCAAACAGGCTTTTATAGTGACTGTAACGGACCAACGGTCCGTTACAGTCACACACTTGGGGTCCAGGGGATTTATTCCCTGGCCGCCGGAGGCATGTTTCTTGGTCACTTTAACCATAGAAGGCTTTTTTAGGCGTTGAATAGTTACTAAAAAAGAGAAACGCATGCGCCGGGGCTCAATCTGGCACATGCGCTTTGGGAACGTGTCGAAGGCCCGCGGTCAGAGGTGGGGCCTTCGACATGACACGAAGGATCGTAACACAAAAGGGCTTTTTTAGAAAATACCCCCATATAAAGGGGTTGCGGTAAGTCAACGAGGATGTGTCCGCAAACCATATGTGTTTCCCGTTGGCCACTCCCTTACGGTGTGCCGAACGGGAAACACGGTCCATGGGTCTGTCCGACTTTTACGGACAGTTCTTTTGCGAGGCCATTATTAATGATGTGAAGGAGAAGTGCCCGTGAATTTAAGAAGCCAGATCGGTGACAAGATTTTCGCGTTTTCATCGGTCCGAGACATTCTGGCAAAAGCCAACAATGAAAAATCCGGTGACGCCCTGGCCGGAATCGCCGCCGAGTCGGCCACCGAACGTGTGGCGGCCAAGCTCTGCCTTGCCAATCTCCAGTTGAAAGACATCTATGAGAATCCGGTCATTCCCTATGAATCCGATGAGGTGACCCGAGCCATCTACGACGGTTTGAACACCACCATCTACGAGACGATAAAGCACTGGACCGTGGCGGAGCTGCGTGAGTATATCCTCAAGACCCGGCGCGAGGGCGATCTGCTTCACATCAGCCGGGGCCTCACCAGCGAGATGATCGCCGCGGTGGCCAAGCTCATGTCCACCATGGATCTCGTATACGCCGCCAAGAAGATAAAAGTATCCGCCCACTGCAGCACCACCATCGGCCTTCCCGGCACCCTCTCGTTTCGCAACCAGCCCAACCATCCCACGGACAGTATCGAAGGTATCTTGGCGTCTCTCAAAGAGGGGCTCTCCTTCGGATCCGGTGACGCCTGTTTCGGCGTGAACCCCGTGGAAGACAACGTGGAGAACTTCAGGCGAGTCATGGGCGCCATCACCGACTTCAAAGATAAGTACGCGGTGCCCACCCAATGCTGCGTCCTTGCCCACGTCACCACCCAGATGCAGGCTATGGAGAAGGGGGTGCCCGTAGACCTTCTGTTTCAGAGCATCGCCGGCACCCAGAGCGCCAACGAAGCCTTTGGCATCTCCATTGCCATGCTGGACGAAGCCCGTGACATGGCCCTTCGTATCGGCGCCTCCACCGGCCCCAACGTCATGTACTTCGAAACCGGCCAGGGCTCGGAGATCTCTCTCGACTGCCATCATGGCGTGGACATCATGACCTTAGAAGCCCGCTGCTACGGCATGGCCCGCCGCTACAACCCCTTCATGCTCAACAACGTCTCCGGTTTTATTGGCCCGGAGACGATCTATACCGGTAAAGAGGTGATTCGTGCCGATCTGGAAGATCTCTTCATGGGTAAGATGCACGGCATTCCCATGGGTATCGCCCCCTGTTACACAAACCACATGAAGGCGGATCAGGACGACCAGGAGATTGGTACCATGCTCTGCGCCATGGCCGGTTCCAACTTTTTCATGGGCGTTTCCGGCGGCGATGACTGCATGCTGAACTATCAGGACACCAGCTTCCATGATGACGCCGCCGCACGCGAAATCCTTGCCTTAAGACCGGCCCCGGAGTTTGAGACGTGGCTTGAGAAAATGGGCATCATGGAAGAGGGATGCCTCACCGACCAGGCTGGCGATCCGTCTATCTTCGATAAATAAGGAGGGCATGCAAAATGAATGAACAAGCACTGATCGAAAACATCATCGCCAAACTGCTGGAGCAGGGCGTGATTAACGGTACCCCGGGTACCCCTTTGGCGGAAACGACGGCAGCCATATCCGCGTCACCCTCTTTTGACGAGGCACCCGTCACCCTTGCGCCCCTTGATGAGGTGAAGGTCGACAATCCTAAAAATATGGCGGCTTTAGAGGCCATGAGGAAGTCCACCCCCGCCCGGATTCTCATGGGGCGGTGCGGTGCGCGTCAGAAAACACACTCATTTCTTCACTATCAGGCCGACCACGCTTCCGCTGTGGACGCCGTTTTCCTCGATGTCTCCGATGCCTGCCTCGCCGAAAACGGTCTGTTCGGTGTCCAGACGACAGTCAAAGACAAAGATGAATTTCTCATGAAGCCCGAGTTGGGTAAAAAATTGAACGAGGCGGGCAGGAAAACCATCCTCGAAAAATGCGAGAAAGGCCGCCAGGTCCAGATCATTGTGGTGGATGGCTTAAGCTCCACGGCCATCGAGGCCAACATCGCAGACACCGTGCCCGCCCTGATGCAGGGCCTCAAAGCCGAAGGCATCTCCGTGGGTACCCCCTTCTTTATCAAGTATGGCCGCGTGGGCGTCATGGATGAGGTGGGTGAGCTCCTTGGCTGCGATATCGTCGTCGAACTCGTTGGCGAACGCCCCGGCCTCATCACCGCCGAAAGCATGAGCGCCTACATGGTTCACAAGGCCGGTAAAAAAACAGTGGAAGCCGACCGGACCATTATCTCCAATATCCATAAAGGGGGCACCCCCCCGGCTGAAGCCGGTGCCCATATGGCCACGGTGGTGAAGCAGATGCTCGCCCAAAAAGCGAGTGGCGTGGCCTTGTCCGAGGCGATGCGGGGGTAGGGTCGGCGAACGCAGGTTGCCGAA
>JABXKT010000197.1 GCA_013619155.1 Desulfobacteraceae bacterium | reverse complement strand
CGGGTTACATCGATGAGATAAACGAAACCCAGGCCAAGGCCCTGGGAATCAAAAAATACCGCATCAAACCCCTAAACCCCGATCAACGGACCCAAGCCATTCGGGAGATCCTCGGCAGCCCCTCCCCCCTTTTTGCTTCCCACCAAAAAGTGCTTGACCTCATTTCCGACCCTTGGGTAAGTATAGTCTCTTATGCATCCGGCACGACTCTCCTTACGCCCGAAGGCTTAAGATATTTGCGTCCGAAGGCCTGAGATATGTTCACACTGATAATTAGGGCACTAAAAACCAGCCTATTCCCCATTTAAAAAAGAATGAGACGTGTATGATAGCTAAGAGACTGAAGGGATATCCCGTGGAGAAAAAAGTATGACAAACGAGACCAACCGCCCTTTGCGTATCTGTATGATCAGCTACCGAAGCAACCCCCACTGCGGGGGACAAGGGGTCTATGTAAGAAACCTTGCCCGGGCCCTCACCGAGCTGGGCCACCATGTAGAGGTCATTGCCGGCCCCCCCGATCCCCTTTTGGACTCGGATGCCACCCTCACCATGCTCGACTGTCTCGACCTCTACAACGCCGAGAATCCCTTCAGGACCCCCACCCGTTCTGAGCTAAAAAATCCCATCAACCTTCTGGAGTGGCTGAGTATCTCCACCATGGGGTATCCCGAGCCCGAAACCTTCGGATACAGAGCGTATGGCCATCTGAAGAGCCGCCTCCACGACTTTGACGTCATCCACGACAACCAGAGCCTCTCCTACGGCGTCTGGGCTCTCAGCCGGCGGATCCCCACGGTGGCCACCATCCACCACCCCATCACACGGGATCGCCAGATCGCCGTACGCAGCGTACGAAGCTTCTGGAAAAAGCTGAAACACCTCAGGTGGTACTCCTTTATCCATATGCAAAAACGTGTGGTGAAACGCCTGCCCAAATTCATCACCGTCTCAGAGTTCTCCAAGGCCGATATCTGGCGAGAGTTCAAGGTACCCGGTGACAGGTTTCACGTGGTGCCCAATGGGATCAACACCGAGCTCTTCTACCCCCTGCCCCACATCCCCAGGGAGCCAAATCACCTCATCGCCACCAATAGTGCCGACACCCCCTTAAAGGGACTCTACTATCTCCTCCAGGCGATCCATACCATCAGCCAGACCCGAGAGATTCAGCTCACCGTCATCGGCGCTCCCAAGACGGGGGGGGGCATCGAAAAACTGATAAAAAAACTCGATATCGGTCACCTCATCCACTTCACCGGCCGGGTCTCAAATGAGGCCTTTCGAACACACTATGCCAAGGCCTCCATCGCCGTGATCCCCTCCGTTTATGAAGGTTTCGGCCTCCCCGTGGGCGAGGCCATGGCCAGTGGGATTCCCGTTATCAGCACCACCGGTGGAGCCCTGCCCGAGGTGGCCGGCGATGCGGCCCTGCTCGTCCCCCCCAAAGATGCCGGAGCCCTGGCCACGGCCATCTGCACCCTCTTAGACGACCCCCACCGAGCAAAAAAACTGGGCGAGGCGGGCTACAAACGAGTTCAGGAGATGTTCACGTGGGAAAAGGCTGCCGAACTCACCGTGGCCGCCTACCGGGAGGCGATCTGTGATCACCGTAAAGTTTAGCCGGTTAAATATCAAACCCGGTCATCGTATTCTCGACATCGGATGTGGCTCGGGTCGCCACATCAGCGCCGCCTACGTCCACGAAAAGGTGACGGCCATCGGTGCCGATCTCTGCCACACCGATCTCCTCCAAGGGGTCAAAAGACTCTCCTTCCACGATCATGTGGGGGCCCACAAGGGGGGGAGCTGGGCCTTTACTATGGCAGACATCACCCAGCTCCCCTTTGCCGATGCCAGCTTCGATGTCGTCCTCTGTTCCGAGGTGATGGAGCATATCCCCCACGAAGAGGCGGCGGCCAAAGAGCTCTTGCGGGTCTTAAAACCGGGATGTCCCCTCGTGGTCAGCGTCCCACGTTTCTGGCCCGAGAAGATCTGTTGGCTCCTATCGGAGGCGTACGCCTCGGTTCCGGGGGGGCATCTGCGCATCTACACGAAAAAGCCCCTGGTACGCCTCATAGAACGACACGGCGCCACCTACAAAAACGCCCACCACGCCCACAGCATCCACGCCCCGTACTGGTGGCTCAAATGCCTGGTAGGCCCCAGCCGGGAGGACCACTGGGCGGTGAATCTCTACAAACGCTTCCTGGAGTGGGATATCCTCTCCCGGCCCAGATTCTCCCGCTTCATCGACCGGCTCTTAAACCCTGTCATGGGCAAAAGCCTGGTACTCTACTTCACCAAAAACAAATAAAAAGGGCGGGATTCCATGGAATCCCGCCCTTTTTAGTATACCGATGACTGATGGCCACATCGCCTAAAACAAATTTTTTTACCCCAGTTCGAGGGAGGTCAACCCGTAGATACCGGAGAAGGGAAGCATGGGAGGCGTCCCCCGGTACATACGCACCGTCTCCTCCACGGGCTCCATGGCAAACTCTTCGGCAAGGGAGAGAGCGTTGGGATTAACATCGGGTATATCCATGTAAATGGGCCCCTCTCCGCCATAGGCTTTCAGTGCAAAATAGAGACGATGGGCATGGGCCGGATTCACGGCAAAGAGAGGGCCGATACGAAAGCCATCCCAGGCCTGGCGGAGGACACCGTATCCCGCCAAGTGTCCATCCTGCAGAAGACCCAAGGCGACAACGCCGGGGCGGGTGATCCACGAAGCCAGAAACGCCTCACGCTTGCCATAAAAGAAGGTGGCATCAAAGGCCACGACACGGTCAAAGGGGATATCGGTTAAGGGGAGCAGATAGGGATCGGACTGAAGAACGCCTCCGGCCTTCCCCCGATACCGAATCACACGATGGGCGGTATCAAATCCTTGTTTTTTGTAATGGGGTTCACATGATAAGGTGGCATTCAAACCCACCGTACACCCCGTTAGGGCCGCCATTCCCTGGCGCCACATCACGCCCCCGACGCCCATGCCTCGGCAATCGGGACGCACCAGATACAAGCCCAGAAATACCATCTGGGGTGAGTAACGCACCGTGGATAAAATAGCCACCGGCTCACCATCCACCTCGGCAATCCAAAACCCCTGGGGATCACAGGAGAAGAAACAAGCCCCGTCGTGAATTCCCGGATTCCACCCCTCCTGACCGGCCCATGAAATAGCGATGGAGATATCTTCTGGCTCCATCAGGCGTATGATCGTCCTTTCCTCTGTCATCACCCTCCCCCCCCCTCTCGTCGACGGGTTCTGATATTGACCTGGCTTGACCCAATGCTTTATGCAACACCACCCAAACGATTGCCATTTCAGCCCGTTAAAAAACAGTTAAAAAACGGTCACTATTTTTCAATCCATGACCGGCGGGTCACCTTTACTCAAATACGTGTGCCCGTCAGAGTATACGAGCCACAGAACCGTACCCTTTTCCCACCCCTGAAGGGTCTTCGGGCATCCCCTGGCCGCCACGGGCATTTTTTAAATTGAGCTGAATCATTTCACCCATGTATTCTATCTCTTTCACAGCCCATGGGCAATCGCTATATCAAAGGGTGGGTGGCCACCATAGAGACAAAATGAATGAGAACCCATAAAATGAGAGTTTATAGGAATATAATAAGGAGAGGAGACACAATGGGGGCCAGGAACGCTGGGCCCAAACAAAGGAGAAGAACCGAAAAATATGGGGAGAAGGAAGAGCGTCCCATGCCAGCCGATCTCTTCTGGCGAACGGATGCGCGTTACCACCCTCCCCGGGATCACATCCACCTTTGATTCGGGATGAAACCGAAGTGACGCGGCGATACCTATTTGTAAAGCCTGATCTTTTAAATCAGGCAAAAACGTGGCTCCCGGCAGGGCCGCCGAAGGCATCTTTAGAGTGGGTGCCTCCGGCGCTCTTTTTATCAAAAAAACCT
Source organism: Desulfobacteraceae bacterium (assembly GCA_013619155.1). Taxonomy (GTDB): domain Bacteria; phylum Desulfobacterota; class Desulfobacteria; order Desulfobacterales; family Desulfolunaceae; genus Desulfoluna. The sequence goes on along the minus strand of JABXKT010000197.1, from coordinate 1,708 downwards.
AAGGGTCAGGGCATTTTGTCCCGGCTTGCTGAAACGGGTGGATAAAAATCCAGAACGGCTTAAAACACCATTCGGCATAGCGGTGTGCTTGCCCACCGTGCTGAGTGCCGAAACATAGCTAAAAAAAGGCCCCGTCAATACCCTTAGGCTTCGGCCTGCATCAGGGCCAGGGTGGTATCCAGCATACGACTGGCGTAGCCCCACTCGTTATCAAACCAGGCCAGAACACTCACCGTATGACCAGACACACGAGTTTGCGTCCCGTCCACCACCGATGAGCGGGGATCGTGGTTATAATCGCAAGAGACCATCGGCACCTCGGTGTATCCCAAGATACCATTCATGCCGTTACCCGCCGCCTTGTGGAGGATCTCGTTCACCGCCTCGGCATCGCTCCTTTCCCGCACCTGGGCGGTAAGCTGCATGGCCGACACGTTTAATGTGGGCACCCGAAGGGCAAGGGCCTCAAAACGGCCGGCGAGATGGGGTAAGATACGATCCAGCCCCTTGGCAAGCCCTGTGTTAACGGGGATAATGGAGTGGCTGGAGCTGCGTGTCTTCCGAAGATCCTGATGATGGTAGGCATCGATCACCGGTTGATCGTTCATCATGGAGTGCACCGTGGTAATCACCCCACTTTCGATACCCAAAGCCTCATCGAGGATTTTTATCACCGGCACGATACAATTGGTGGTACACGAGGCATTGGAGATGATGGTATGCCCTTTTTCCAAGGTATCATGGTTGATACCGTAAACAACGGTGGCATCCACATCCGGCTCGGCCGGGCAGGAGAAGACCACCTTCTTGGCACCGGCGGCAATATGGGTCTCTGCCATAGCTCTCTGGGTAAATCGTCCCGTACACTCCAGCACCACATCCACGCCCAGCTCGCCCCAATTCAAAGAGGAGAGATCACGCTCATAGGATACGGCGATGGCATCGCCATTGACGTAAAGGGTATCTCCCTTACAGGAGACCTCGCCATTAAACCGCCCGTGGGTGGAGTCAAATTTCGTCAGATGGGCAATAGACTCAATATCTGAAATCTCATTAATCCCCACAATCACCAGATTATCCCGGTGACCCGACTCGTAGAGGGCCCGCAAAATACACCGCCCGATACGTCCATATCCGTTGATTGCAACTCTGTATGTCATGAAAACCAAACCATATCTTCCGGTAAAGCAAAAGCCTGGACCTGAGGAACATTTCCCCCCACGTTCACGCATAAGGCATCCGGTTTTTTGTTAAGCCGCCCTGGGGTAACCGCCATGGCGAACTGACGAGAATCCCTTCAAATAGTGACGAAGACACCCCGTGATCACGGGCGATTCCAAACCCGTCTCTCCTGTTAAGGGGCCAGAAAATTTCGTACTATAACAAATCCCCGCCCCGAGGTGTAGAGATATATACACCGGAATTATTCAGAGTCTAAAACAGCCGTCTTCGGGTCAAAATGACCAAAAAAGGGCCTCGGTTGGCCAGGAGATAAATCCCCTGGACCCCAGATTTGTAACGGTGACGGACCTTTGGTCCGGCACCGTTACAGTAAACCTTTGTTTGACAAGCCCAATCTTTTAAATCAGGCAAAAACTTGGATCCCGAAAGGGCCAACCGAGGCATCTTTAACCCGGCTGCCTCCGGCAGCGAGGGGTGCCCCCTCGAAGCGCCACGAAGATACGATCCCTTTGCCAAACCCCTATTT
>JABXKT010000325.1 GCA_013619155.1 Desulfobacteraceae bacterium | reverse complement strand
GGCCTGCCCGGCACTCTGGGTCAGGCTGCCCGCATCGGCATTCAGCGTCACACTCCCTGCACCGTTGGCCGTAACGGGTCCGCCTATGGTCAGATCGCCCGCAGCCACATCCACCGCGATGGAACCATCCCCGCCAAAAGTCTGCATCCCGGTTCCGGTAATAACCAGACCGTCGGAGTCCTGGATGACGATGGAACCGCCGGTCCTGTTGCCTGCCTGAAGGATTGAGATGGTCGTGTCGATATCGGATACGTCTGCACCACCAATGCCCGTCTCCGCCGTCAAGGTCACCAGACCGGTGCTCACCAGGTTGGCGGCTTCAAGGGCGGTGTTGTCGGTGATGGCACCGAGTACGGAATCGCCCGATCCGGCCGTGACGTTTATCGTCCCACTATTAGAGGTCAGGAGTGAGAGGGCAACATCACCGGTCGCCGTGTAGTCGATGGCACCCGCCTGTGTTGTCGCACTCGTACCGTCCGCCATGGTTATGCCACGGGCCGCCAGCAGCTCGATAGTCGTACCCGCACCGCCGGTGCGGAGGTCCGCACTCTGGAAAATATCCTGCCCGGCATCCAGACTGAGGTTGCCAGCTGTGGAGGAGAGATCGGCGCCCAGAATGAGATCCCCACCCGATTTAATCAAGACGTTGCCTGTAGCGATGACGGCGCCCGTGGCCAAGGTCTCAATGCCGCCGGTGGTGGTCTCCAAGACCACCGCCCCGAAGCTGATCAGGGTCGCTTGCGCCATGTCGACCACGGTGGAACCGGTGAAAGTGCCATCGGCATTCACACGGTTCACCGTAAGTGCGGTAGTCTGGCCGATCTGGAGGCCATCGGCCTCGGTGATAAAGAGGCCACCGCTGCCGACATGGGCGCTGAGTAGTTCAACCTCGGTCTCTATATGGTTGAGACCGGTTCCGGCCCCCCCGTTCGCCACCGTCGTCTCGATGCGCAAAGCCGTCGCTGTCACGTCTGTATCATCGGTACCGCTGTCCGTAATCGTACCGGCAGTCAGGCTGACATGGCCACCTGTGATGAGGCTGCCCACACTCAAGGTACCGGCCGCGCTGTAGCGGATGTTGCCCTTGGTGCTCTGGGTCAGAGCGCCGTCCACCATGGTGATGCCGGCATCGGCTTTGAGATCGATGGTCTTCTCGGTGCCGCTTGC
>JABXKT010000196.1 GCA_013619155.1 Desulfobacteraceae bacterium | reverse complement strand
GGAAATTCCTTCACCCAATTTTGGGGCTGTAGCTCAGCTGGGAGAGCGCATGACTGGCAGTCATGAGGTCAGGGGTTCGATCCCCCTCAGCTCCACCATTTCAGAAAAAGATCCGTTGGTTTCCAGCGGGTCTTTTTTTGTTTTTACCCCCCTTTTTTTTAACCACCCCAACTCATAATACAGACCAGCCACCCCATGCGATGGGTGGTGGCATACTAAAAAGCTTCCTTCCAGCGCCCCTCAATTCTCTCCATCTATAATCACACCGCCAATGTTCCAAACTCAGATGACTCACAAGTGCTCGCCTCTGATCGGGCCTTGACGCCCTTATCGTTCACCTGACCTGTACCTCGGGTGATGATGGCCAATGTTTGAATGAATGTCATTATACAAATGGTGTGGGGAACTGTGGAGGATGAGTTCGAGGCCGATTCCGTGAGTAATCCGTTAGTGGGATCCCCAGGTTTTCCGAAATATATGCGCCCATATCACTGTTTATAAATCTAAAAAGTGTCAAACGACGATTCTCACAACAGATCCATAACTCTTAACAAGAAATCAATGGGGGCGCGAGCCCTCCTTGATCTAATAGGCCAAGATATCCAGGTACCCCTATATACAGGCGACTTGAAGGCAGCGATGGACAATGCTTATAGGGCTGTAGTCGAGGAAGCCCACTCAAGACCAATCGGTATCAAGGCAAAAGAACACGTCAATTCTTCATAAAAAAACTACGAAGAGCACACGGAATGATTGATAGCCAAAGGATAGTCTTCTTATGCTCGGAGAGAAGTTCGTGGAGTGCTTTGATGGTATTAATTCTTTGCTTTGTAAGTTCGATTTGGTCTTGAATATTATCCATTAAGCCTCTTTGTGAATTGGATGTTTTTGACGGAGTCATGACGAAAGTGATCGTTCGAATGAATCTATAAACCCTCAGCCCTGCAATTTTATCAATTTTGCAGAATACGCTCAGTCACGTTATATTTTCTTTGATTGGTTAAACTAAAAAAATTTTATTATGTATGAAGAAGGTTGTCAATCCACCCTCTTGCAATACAAACATAAATTGTATGGCCATCAGCACATCGACCTCCTCCCTATCGGCTACACGGATGACCATCGCAGTGGGAACGGAGGAGAACATCATCAAAAGAAGTGGCCTACAACAATATGGACACCTTGCTAAAACATACCCAAAACAATAAGTGAGATTTCTATGAGCACCAAACGTAAACGAAGAATGCATAGCTATCGATTTTGTTATTAAGATGCAACGAGGTGGCGCGGTGCCTTGAAATATTCTCCCTATTGTCTATACAGAGCCTTAAGGTACCCGCGAGACACCCCTTTCCCTTGTCAGAGGTGAATCATTTTTTAATCCCCGTGGCTATGGTATGATAAACCATTTCAAATCAAAAAAGAGCGCACTCATCCGAAGGAGTCGCCATGGACATGCGACTAGAGAGCACCCGAATCCTCATTGTAGATGACGACCCCGCCACCTTGCGGCTCCTCACGAAGACCCTGGAAAAACAAGGGGCCCAATGCCTCACCGCCACATCGGGTGAGGAGGCCTTGGCCATCATGCGTACCACCCCCATGGACCTGGTTCTCACCGATATCCACATGCCGGGTATGGATGGCCTCACCTTTTTACGGCATCTCAAAGAGGAGATGCCGGTGGATGCCGTGGTCATGACCGGTGACATCAAAGGATTTCGCTACGAGACCATTATCCATATGGGCGCCGTGGATTTCCTCGTCAAGCCCCTGGAGATGAATGAGGTGACCCTAAGGCTGCAGAGGGTAATCCGAGAACGGCGCCTGATGCGAGAGCTGGAGATCGCCCATGCCACCATCAAGCACTCCTACTTAGATACGGTACGACGCCTCGTGGTAGCGGCCGAACACAAAGATGAGGGCACCGGAGACCACATCATCCGTATGGGGGACTACTGTGTGCTCCTGGCCAGCATCATGGGCCTCTCCAGCGACTTTATCGAACGCCTACGCTACGCCTCCCCCATGCATGATATCGGAAAAATCGGCATCCCCGATGCCATCCTCACCAAACCGGGGCGTCTCACCGACAAAGAGTTTACCATCATCAAGACCCACACCACCATCGGCGCTAAAATCCTGGCCAACTCCAGCTCCGAGGTGATTCGCCTCGGTCAGAGTATCGCCATCTCTCACCACGAACGATGGAATGGAACGGGCTACCCCCAGGGGCTTCGAGGCGAGGCCATCCCCCTTGCCGGACGCATTGTCTGTGCCGCCGATGTCTTCGACACCCTCACCTCTCCCCGCCCCTACAAATCCATCTACCCGGCCCACGTAGTCTACGAATTTTTCGAAAAAGAGAATGGGGCGCATTTCGACCCCGCCATAGCCGACCTCATCCTCAACAATTTTGACCATTTCCTCGCCATAGCCAATCTTCGCCATCCCGCCCCCTACCCCACAGATGCCGACCAATTCCACCTCAGCGAACGAGATATTGCCGAGATGCGTTAGCACCCCGCCCGCCATCGGTAAAAAAATACAAAAGAAGCCTCCGGCGGCGAGGTGAGCCACCTCGAAAGCGATTGACCGCTGCGATTTGTCCCTCGTTCCTCGAGGCAAATCGCAGCGGTATTCTTATGAAATTCCGCTATTTAATTTTTGATAGAGCCTTGGCTCCATTTAAGCGGATAGATACCGCTGTATGTCTAATTTTTGTAAATAGTGACTGCCATATATTGGGGTGCAAACGCTTAAAATAAACGTTTTTCCGATTAAATCGACACGCCCGGCCAGGGGATTTTTACCTAAGCGGCTTTGCCGCCCCTGGGCCATAGGTTTGCGACCATGACGGGCCTTTGGCCTGTCATGGTCACTGTAACGATCTGTTTGGCACGCTTTTGTAAAAGGGTGGCTCCCGAAAGGGCCAAGCGAGGTTAAACTTTCGCCGCACTGCCTCCGGCGGCGAGGGAGGCGCCAAAGACGCCTTAGGCACGGACAATATGTCCCCAAGGCACTAAATAGTGACAAAAGAGGGGAGAAATACCCACTCGCCCCTTGCCATTTCTAGCCCACAGAGATATGAGTTTTTGTAACTATATAGCCCTTATTCACTAAAATCAGCCTTCGTCGGCCCTACCGGGGTCGCACTTTTACCTGATTTGAAAGATCGGGTTTAATACACACATATTTTTATGAGTGAACCTTAGATGAAACATCCGTTGAGCGGGTATAAATGGCCCCGACACGCCAGGGGTAAAGCGCACCCCGTGGCCCGCTTTACGGTGGCGCACCGTGTGTGCCGGAAGGCATTTTTTTTAAAGCGCTAAAATAGTGACGCGTTTTCTTATATTTCCGGACCTTTTTTTAAGATTGGTTAACACCCCTTCACATGGAGACAGCACCCCATGACATCGTTTCTACGATCTGCCCTTTTAAGCCTCATATTTTTAATCGTTCCGAGCCTCCTCTTCGCCGCCCCCTCGGGCCGGGTCATCGTTTTCCATGCGGGCAGCCTCACCGTCCCCTTTGCAAAAATTGAAAAGGCCTTCGAAGCGGCCCACCCCGATATTGACGTACAGCGGGAATCCGGCGGCAGCACCAAGATGGCACGAATGATCGCCGAGGTGGGCAAACCAGCGGATATCATGGCCTCCGCAGACTATGCCGTCATCGATAAAAGCCTGATCCCCGACCACGCCGACTGGAACATTCGCTTTGCCACAAACCGCCTGGTACTCTGCTATACCGACCAGAGCCAGTATGCCGATACGATCAATGCCACCAACTGGTTCGATATCTTAAAACGAGAGGGCGTGGTCTGGGGCCACTCCGATGCCAACCTCGATCCCTGTGGCTACCGAAGCCTCATGCTCCTCAAGCTGGCCGAGATGCACTACGGAGTCAAAGGCCTCTATGATGATCTCATCGCCAATCGTCCCCGGAGAAATATCCGGACCAAGGCCGTGGAATTGATCTCCCTTCTCAAGACGGGCAACATGGACTACGCCTTTGAATACCTCTCTGTGGCCATCCAGCACGACTTAAGGTATGTCGATCTTCCCGCAGCCATCAACCTGGGCGATTACCATCAGGACAATCTCTACAAGCAGGCCAAAGTCCGGGTATCCGGCAAAAAACCCGGGACCTTCATTACCCGCACCGGAAAATCCTGCACCTACGGCATCACCCTCTTAAAAGAGGCGCCCAACCGAGAGGCGGCCATCCTCTTCCTCGACTACCTTCTGGACCCCACCAAGGGCCTTAAAATTCTCAAAGAGATGGGCCAGCCCCCCTTCATTCCCTGCCGGGTGCCCAGCGAAACAGCCATGGAGGCACTACCAAAAGCCATCAAGAGGCGAGTGGAGATTAAAATATAAAGGGCCATATATCGGCCGTGGCGGCCGCCTTTTATTTAATATAGCTCTCTTATCCTTAACCATTACGACCTGTTAAAAAAGCCGTCTATGGTTAAAACAACCCAAAAAAGGGCCTCCGGCGGCCAGGGAATAAATCCCCTGGACCCCACGTGTGTGACTGTAACGGACCGTTGGTCCGTTACAGCCACGATAAAAACCTGTTTGGTTGGTCCGTTACAGTCACGACAAAAACCTGTTTGGCAACCTTTACAAAAGGTTGGCCCCCGGCAGGGCCACCGGAGGTAAGTTTTCACCGCACGGCCTCTGGCGGCCACGGGCTGTCAAATTAAATCGACATGCCCTTGGGTTTGTGAATATGAAGGGCTTTTGGCTCTCCACACTCTCTACAAAAAAAGACTGACAGGCACGTGTTCATGCCATCGAAAAGTTTTTGCGCCATTTTTTTAAAGGCCCACGGTAAAGCACCCCCCAGGGATGCGATATTTTTGCTTTTGTCATGGACTCGCCGACGGTCGAGTGTGGCTGGAAAACAATGGCAATCACGTTATTTCATAAGGCTGGTTTTGTGAAAAAATTTACCCCTCGAATCCACTCGGGTCCGGTGCTTTGGTGTATGGTCCTTGCAAGCATCTTGGTCACCTTAGGGATCCTTCTCCCCTTACTTCAGATGGTCATGGGCTCTTCGCTGACCAATCTGATAGACGCCTTTAAGGACCCCGACGTCCGAGGGGCCGTGGGCCTTAGCCTGGGGACCTCCTTTGGCGCCGCATCCATCTGCCTCGTCTTTGGCACCCCCTTCGCCTACCTCCTCGCTCGAAAACAGTTCTGGGGAAAGCACGTGGTGGAGAGTATCGTGGATCTACCCATCATGATCCCCCACCCGGTCATCGGCATCGCCTTTCTCGGCCTCGCCGGCAAGGGCCATTTCATCGGTGACCTCATGTACGCCCTGGGCATTCGCATCATGGGCACGACCACAGGCATCGTCGCCGTATTAACCTTCGTGGGCCTCCCCTTTTTTATTGGCAGCGCCACCAATGGATTCAAAAAGGTGCCGGAACGCCAGGAGCACGTAGCCCGAAGCTTAGGGGCCAGCTTCTCCCAAACCTTTTTCCGCATCACCCTGCCCCTGGCGTGGCGTTCCATATTGGTGGGCTTTATCATGAGCGCCGCCCGTGCCTTAAGTGAATTCGGGGCTGTCGTGATCGTCGCCTACTATCCCATGACCGCCCCTGTCATGGTCTACGAACGATTCACGGCCTATGGTCTCGACTACTCCCAGCCCGTGGCCATCTGGCTCATCGCTACCAGCCTTCTGCTCTTTATCCTCTTGCGGGTTCTGGCCCTGCGCGGAGAGACTCGCCCATGATTCAGATAAAAGACCTCTCCATCCACCTCCCCGGATTTGCCGTGGAGAAGGTATGTCTCACCATCGAAGAGGGGGAGTTCTTCATCCTCCTCGGCCCCACCGGTGCAGGAAAGAGCCTGATCTTAGAGGCTCTGGCCGGACTCCTCCCCATCGCATCGGGAAGCCTTCGCCTTCATGGGAAGGAGATCGCCCACCTGCCCCCTGAAAAAAGAGACCTGGCCATCGTCTATCAAGACGGTGCCCTCTTTCCTCACCTCACCGTAGAGGCCAACATCGCCTTTGGCCTGCGCTACATGCAAAAAAAAGTGGCTGACCCAAAAAAACAGGTCCACCACCTCATGGAACGCCTGGGTATCGCCCACCTTCGGCGCCGAACGCCCCTCACCTTAAGCGGGGGAGAAAAACAACGGACCGCCCTGGCCCGAGCCCTGGCCATCGAGCCAAAAATTCTCCTTCTGGATGAACCCCTCTCCGCCTTAGACCCCACCACCCGCGGTGAGATGATAGACCTCTTAAAGGAACTTCACCAAGAGCGGTCCATGACCTGCCTCATGGTCACCCACGATTTCTCCGAGGCCCAATTTCTCGGTCAGTCCATGGCCGTCATACAAAAAGGGCGCATCGAGCAATCCGGGCCCGTACACGACCTCTTCCACCAGCCCAAAACACCCTTTGTGGCACAATTTCTCGGGAGAAAAGAAGCCTTCTATAATCAAAGTGCATGAAAAAACGCATCCAACAGCCAGGGGATTTTTTTGCCTAAGCGACCTGGCCGCCCCTGGACCCCAGGATGCGAATGATCTTTATAAAAGAAATTGAATCAAGACCTGTTTATCAAACTTTTCAAAAGTTTGGCCCCCCAAAGGGTCAAGCCAGGCATAAGCTGAATAGTTACAAAAGGGCAAAGGATTCGTGACACTGCCTTGACATCCCCGAAAACAGGGAAGATCTTCCGTTTCTAAAAAATATTTTCAACCGGTTAGAATTCAGATTGCAGGAAGAAGAATGCCGAAGTATGGTATATAAGACGAATCTCTTTTAACAAACAAGGAGCATACTATGGACATTCAAATCGGCATCGGCATCGGACCCATACGTTTCGGCCAGGAAGAAGAGAAAATAACCGAACATTTAGGCGCCCCCGAATCCCGTGAATACATCGAATTCCAAGATGCTCTGGGCGACGGAACGAAGGTCCTGGGGTACTATGGAGACGGCCTTGTCTTCAACTTCGATTCAGACGATGATTTCCGCCTCTCCACCATAGCCGTTCGCGAAGCGGGTCACACGCTCTATGGAAAAGACCTCTTCGGCATGGACAAGCTGAGGGTCCTCACCCACCTGGCCCCCCACATCGATGAGATACCCGAAGAGGAGATCCACTCCGATGCGGAGACCCCGGATTACCTTCTCGTAGAGTATGTAGAACAGAGTCTCTTTCTCTGGTTCGACGCCGATAAACTGGTGGAAATTGAGGTGGGATACACCTTCCAAAATGATGAACCCGTATGGCCCAAAGATGATGAGTAAATAGATCGATCATGCCTTACCGGCAAAGGCTATTCGCCCTGTCCCCCGTGCGCAATTCAATGAAGACAAACGATCACACCTCGAAAGAAAAAAACGTGGATAAAGACACCACACACTAGGAAAAAGCGGGTACCTGTACCCGCCATAGGTGTGTTTCTATCTTTATGGAATGGACGAACGAATGACACCTTAAAAGTAATCAAAAAGGCCACGTCCCACTGCCCCTCCGTATCCTCATTACTGAAATCCCACCCCTCCCCTTGACTGCCCCTCAGCCATGCGCCTTTTACATTCAAAAATCACGCTCCATTTTTCACTAAAGGAGACCATCATGCGTGTACAATTCTATAAATCAGCCATTTGACCTCGATGCATGTTCGTTGGACACGAACTCAAAAAACTGCAGAAAGAACACCCCGAGATAGAGCTGGATGCCATCGATGTGACCTTCCACTACAAACGCGCCATGGACGAGGGAATCCGCATGTTCCCCGCGTTAAAGATCGAAGGGGAGATCCTGGCCGGCTTCATTCTCAGCCGTCAGGCGATCCGCACCTTCGTCGAGAGCCACCTGTAACCTAAGCATTAAAAAAGAGATGGGGGAGGGTATCCATCCTCACCATGAAAGGAGAGGCCTCCCCTTTCTCAAGGGGCCCCGCGTCATAGCAGACATCGATTCAAATAGGGGCCCTGCCATCAAGAGAGGCCTTTTGAAGCACCGATGGCCCCTGGCCATCACCATCGTCAGGGCCCATGGGCCAGCGTGATCGACCCAAAGCGCCTAAAACGGCTAAAAAACATCCATACCATCTTAATAAAGACACCATAAACGCCACGGCCCGCCACCAAAAAAAAGGGGGGGGAGGCAGACATGAATCCAAGGAATATCCATGCCGATAAAAATGATACAAAGCCCCCTCTTCTTACTGATCTTTCTACTCTGCAGTACCCCTTCTGCCTCTGCTGAGTCGGCAATTCAAAAAAAAGCCCGCCTCTTCGTTACCACCTTTCTCTCCGTCACAGAGATGCACATCACCAAAGAGATATCCGCCCTCGAGGATCCGAAGGCCTACACCCTGATCTCAGAAGATAAAGAGGGGGAAAATTATCAATTTGAAGCCAGAGGGATAGAAGAGGAGATGGGTCAGAAGGTAATGGGCTTTATAACCCCCACATCGGCCGGAGTCTCCATGGAGGTAACGGATGTGGAGGCCTTTAAACATACCGCCATGGAGGCCCGGCAGCGTGCGGGACTCTTTCATCACTACGAGAAGAGACAAGATGGCGAGGTGGCACACTTCCGGCTGGCGCGATTCGAACTCGAGACACTCTACTACGAAGTACGCCTCACCACCTCCGGTCAAGGGGCAAGGAACACCATCACCTTAGGCTTTTACCGCCAGAATCGGCAGGAGGTGACCGCCATCTTCGAAGATCCCAAGGCCCAGTGGGAACTCCTGGACACGGGCACCAAAAATGGTCTCTACACCCCAAAGGCAAGGGTCCAGATATCGCGTTTTCCCCATCATGCAGAGGATGTCTTCGGCATACACACCGTGGAGATCCTCTTTGCCGGCCCCTCCCCCTGGATGATCTTCACCCCGGGACTCTACCCCATGTGGTCGAAAAAAAATGAGGCGGGGGAGCCCCAGAAATTCTTCTTCGATACCCTCACCGGTATCTATATCGATGACATCCCCTTCAAACGATACCTGCCCCTGGGGGTGCCGATCAACCAAAATGAAAAACAGTTCGCCATACAACTCGATGAGACGAGCCTTACGGCCCTCAAAAACGGCAGCACAATCCGCTTCGAGCTCCTCACCACCGGCAAGGAAAAATCCGTCATCACCTTTCCCTTACGAAAATCCGGAGACGTGATCACCCAAGCCATGGCGCTGTACAAGCGCAACGGCATCACCCCACTGATAAGCATGGTAATCAAAGGGGAGCATAGGGCCGTCAAAAAATTGCTCGCTCAAGGGGCCGATGTCAACGCCCAGGCCCTCACCGGTATCCCCGCCCTGGCCCTTGCCGTAAAAGCCAAGGATGCCAAGATGATCCGCCTCCTCGGCACCGCCCAGGGGCTGGATACCGCATGGAAAAATAAGAACGGAGACGGCTACCTTCACACCGCGGCCCACTACTACCGAGGCACTGCGGTGATGGAGGCCCTCCTATCAATCGGTTGCGATCCCAATATCCGGGATTCAGAAGGGCGCGCCCCCTTAAGTCGGTCGGTCTGCTACGAGGGCCAGGGCAAATTAGATATCCTCCTTAAGGCGGGGGCCCTTATCGATGCCCAGGACGCGGAGGGGAATACGGTTCTTCATCACTCGGCGCGCAACGCCTTCGTCAACAAGGAGGAGATGGCTTGGTATCTCTCGCACGATGCCGATATAAACGCCCAGAACAAAAAAGGGGAGACCCCTCTTATCATCGCCTTAACGCACCAGTGCTGGGATCATATCAAGTTTTTACTGGAGCATGATGCCGATGTACGGCCCAAGAACCAGGAGGGGAGGGATGCCCTTGCCATCACCCAAACGTATCGGGACAGCCCGGATCTCACCCAGATGATCCCCCTGCTCAGCCTGCGTGGAGACGAGGCGGTGAAGATGGCCCATAATATCTATACAAACCTGGCCACCATCATCGAGCAAAAAACCCTGTACGCCATCGGATTCAAAAACAAGACCGATGAGACAGTCCAGGTGGCCCTTCGATTCATGAATCTTGACGGAGAGTGGGAAACCGCATTCTGGTATCGCATCTACCCAGGAAAAGAAGAGAGAATCAAGTTCACCAAAAATCGTATCTTCTATTTTTTTGCAGAGTCTGAATCATGGCAGTGGAAAGGCGACGAAAATCGCCGTACCATCGATGGTACCCAGAGGGGGATGAGAAAGGTGACCATCAAAAAATCACGTCAGGGAAAGCCTTATCACTACACCCTTAAATAGGTCAACTACCCCGGCCTAAAGGCCGGA
>JABXKT010000033.1 GCA_013619155.1 Desulfobacteraceae bacterium | reverse complement strand
CCCCCAGATCTCCCCCGGGGACGAATCCGTCTCTCCCCCGAAGAGAGTCACCTCTACGCGGGGCAGCTCTTCGGATGGTTTCTCCAGCAACATGGAATTACCGTATCCCCATCGGTAGGCTCCCGCCCCTACCCTATAGACGAAATCCTCTACCAAAGACGCCTCGTCTCCCCGTACGCCCTGTCCGAGGTGGTGGAGAAACTCATGGCCTTTTCAAATAACTTCATGGCCAATCAACTCTTCCTGGCCACAGGTGCCCATATACTCGGCCCCCCGGCGACACTTGAAAAGAGCCGCCGGGCCTTCTGTAATTTTATGGTTCATGAGATCGGGGCCTGCCCGAAGGTGGTGGAAGGGTCCGGTATATCGAGACTCAACACAATCAGTGCCTGCACCATGGATGCTCTGCTCGTCCGCTTTGATCCCCATAGGGATCTTCTGCGTCAGGGCCCCGGCCTTCACTTCAAGACGGGTACCCTCGAAGGGGTCTCCACACGGGCGGGTTATCTCACAAACCCTTCAGGGAAAAAATACCGTTTCGTCATCATGACCCACCGCAAAGGGGGGGATGCCGGAATGATTCTCGAGACCCTTGAAAGGGCCCTCTCTAAGGACTCTGGCAAAAAATAAATAAACAGATTTCATAAAAATGCCGCTGTGATTTGATCCGAGGAGCGGGGCAAGGCGTTTACTATCACGTTTAAGAAAAATGCCGCTGTGATTTGACCCGAGGAACGAGGGTTAAAGCGCTGCGGCAACCCGCTTTCAAGGTGGCTCACCTTGCCGCCGGAGGCCCCTTTCTTGACCCCTTTAACCATATTTTTGTATGGTTTATCTTTGCTCCGACCCGAACTCCCGAGAGATCTTAATTGTAGAAGGGGCGCTTTGTCATACATGGTCCCTTAAAAATAATGGTTCCCCTTAAATAAAAAACGGGCCCGTAATAACGGGCCCGTAAAATGCGACGAATAAATATAAATAAACTATGAGGGTCGCCTCATAAAAAGCCGCCCCTTAAGAAGGGACGCCCGATGGGACGATCATCCCCTATTTGGTACTGGTAATATATGCATAGGCACTGTGATTATGAATAGATTCAAAGTTCTCAGCACTTAACTCAAACCAGGTGATGTTATCATCTTCATTCAAGACCGTGGCAATATCTCTAACAACATCTTCAACAAATTTAGGATTGTTGTAGGCGAGTTCTGTGACATATTTTTCATCCACCCGCTTAAGTACTGAATAGATCTCGCAGGAGGCGGCACTCTCCACCAACTCGATCATATCCTCGATCCAGTTAAACTTACGCGATCGCGTTGAGAGACGCACTTCGCCCCTCTGGTTATGGGCACCATAGGTGCTGATCTCTTTGGAGCAAGGGCAAAGCGAGGTAATGGGAACCACGACTTCGGAGACAAGATCCATCTCATCATCTTCATTGCTTGTACCAATAAAACGACAAGAGTAATCCACCAACCCCGGAGAGCCGCTCTCTGGGGCTTTTTTTTCTATAAAATATGGAAAAGTAATATCTACATGAGAAGACTTAGCACCTAGGATATTCTTCATCTCCTCGAGAATATGAGACAAAGTCATGAGTGATAATTCCAGATCATTGCGAAAGGAATGAAGCAACTCCACGAAACGACTCATGTGGGTTCCTTTAGAATGATGTGGCAAATTCACATACATATTGATGTCTGCGACCGTATGCTGGGTTCCATTGGATCTGTCGAGGACCCTCACCGGGTATTTCAAATTCTTAATACCAACCCGGTCAATGGGAATATTTCGATAATCTGGCTGCTTCTGAATATCAATCATATGGTTTATTCCGTCCCCTATCAAAGTGAGCTGCTGACCAACAAAAGCAAATAAACGACGTTATGTCAACAAATAGTCCAACTTAACATGACTCAATGATCGGAAAATATTTCCTTTGATATGAGGGTTTGTCTGATAAAAAGATTTTAAAAAGTCCCTGATTTCACTTCGTTTTGATGTGACTGATGACGGGCACGGATTGGTATATACCGGTAACTTTTGCTCCGATGCGAATTGAATAATATCACTTTCATTCGCCATGTAAAGAGGGCGAATCACCGTTACTTTACCACCAAACATAGATTGATGAGGCATCATGGTACTTATCTGACCTGAGTAAAACATATTAATGAGTAATGTTTCAATCATATCGTCTTTATTGTGCCCCAGAGCCAATGTCCGGCATCCCAGCTCCGATGTCAACTCAAACAGACGTTTACGACGCAGTCTCGAGCAGATAAAACAAGGACTTACGCTCTGGCCCTCTTTATGCGCTTCGGGTCCATGATTGGTGAGTTCATAGGTGAGAGTGAGCCCTAATTCCCGGCAATAGACGGCCAGCTCTTCGGCGAAACTCTCCCCAAAACCAGGGTCGATGTAGATGGGGTGCACCGAATATGTCACAGGTATCTGGCGGAGTCGCTTCATCAGCATATTCAGGAGAGTCAAGCTGTCCTTGCCCCCCGAGAGCCCTAGGGCGATCCGGTCCCCATCGTGAATCATGTCATGCTTATGGATAGCCTGTCCCATAGCACGATTGATGCGCTTGTATGTCCGCGTTTCTCGTATCACACTATTCCTGAAAATGTATATAAGGAGATGAGGCCCGATGTCAGCCGGTGGGTGCTGATGGGAGGGGATAAATAGACGGGATTGCCACCCTTCAGGCCGCGAATAGCGTTGCGACCCGAAGTTGAAGGTGACCTGTCCTAGGTAAACCGATTGTAAATAAGGTTACTTGTCGTCTTTATTTTTAAGGTATACTTTACCTGCCGCAATTTCTCTGAGGGCGGTGACAACGTCTTCGTTATTGGCGGACTGAACGACAAATTCAGCACCATCACGAATCTGACGGACACGCTTTGCAGCCATATGCACAAGCATAAAGCGATTGGGAACCTTATCAAGGCAATCTTCAACGGTTACTCTGGCCAAGGTTGTTCTCCTTGTATTCAAAAGTGGCGGATTGGTATGCCAGTATAGACAGGGCGTTACGCACTGCCTATACAATGGGTCATTTATCACATGCCCTTAAAACGGAAAGACGCACAAAAAAATGCCGCCAATTCATTCGGGCTAATTATTATATACAACTCGATAGAAAATTACAAGATCTCAACGAGCTCATACAATTTTTGCCCACTGGGGGCCTGGACAGTCACCTCATTACCTGGCGATTTACCGAGGATGGCCTGACCCAGAGGAGACGAGACAGAGACTCGCCCCAGTGAGATATCAGACTCCTCCTGACCAACCAACTGATAGGTGACCTCTTCGCCTGTGTCAATATTCTCAAGAACAAATCGACTGGCAAAAACGATCCTATCCGTTGGAAGAGTGGACGGATCGATCACATCGGCATTAGCGACCTTATACTCCAGGTCCATAATACGCCCTTCAATGAAGGCCTGACGATCCTTGGCGGCGTCGTATTCGGCATTCTCCGATAGATCTCCGTGACTTCGTGCCACCTCGATGGATTCGATTGTTTTGGGTCGGTCCACAGTTTTTAACGTGTGGAGTTCTTTCTTCAATCGCTCGTGGCCTTCCTTTGTAATGGGAATGGTCTGCAAAATATAGCTCCTGGTGTTTCGATGGGGCGCAAGATTAAATCTTTTACCCGTTACGGTGTCCTTTAAAAACAAAAACCTCTTTCAAGATGGTATTCTCTCCAAGAATACACCTCAACGAAAGGGGCTCTGTCTGTTTTTATGCTGTGCAAGCCCCCTGACCCCAGTCAGAGAGCTTTAATCTCATACACGATAAAAGCCTTAGGTCTTAATAACGCCATCGTGCTTGGCCTGATGTGCAAGAATAATGGTCAAGATGGGACCAGAGATCACATAACATAGCGATATGATAAAAAGTGCCAGGTGCGGTTTCTGAGCGATGAAGATAAAAACAAGAATGGCTGAAACCAACACATTGAACTTTAACTTTTTAAACAGCTCCGCCTTTTTAAAACTCTCGTACTTCACAGAGCTCACCATCAGAAATGACAATGCATACATGCCCAGCAGGAAGACAACGGGAAATTCTGAGACCGGCAGATCAAATTTGGTACAAAACATCACGGCCGTGGCGTTCATTCCCGCCGCTGCAGGAATAGGAAGCCCCAAAAAGTGGCTGCTCGGCGTCTCCTCGGCCATGGTATTAAAACGGGCCAGACGTAAGGCGCCACAAATGGTAAAGAGAAAAGCCGCCAACCAACCGATGCGACCCATGGGCTTTAAAATCCAGAGGTACATGAGAAGTGAGGGTGCCAGCCCAAAAGAGATCAAATCGGCCAGGGAGTCGTACTCTATCCCAAATTGACTCGTTGTATTGGTCGCACGGGCAATCTTGCCGTCCAGAGAGTCGAAGACCACCGCAACCAGAATCGACATGGCTGCAAACTCAAACCGACCGTCAAGGGCCGAGACGATGCAAAGAAAGCCAAAGAATAAATTCATAGATGTGAAGGCGTTGGGCAGAAGATAAATCCCCTTTTTCAAACGCTGTTTTTGTGCATCTTTCATGGAAGAACCCCCATAACCGTTGTGCCAGCCTGAACCTTATCACCGATGGATACACGGCAATCAAAGTCGGTGGGCAGGTAAAGATCGAGACGCGATCCGAAACAGATCATACCGTAGCGTCGACCCTGCACCACGGCATCCCCCTCTTTCACACCACAAACGATACGACGGGCCACAAGCCCTGCAATCTGAACGGTGGCAAATGTAATCCCACCCTTGGTTTCAATCACAAGGGCATTGCGCTCGTTGTGTTCAGAGGCCTTGTCGAGACTCGCGTTAAAAAATTTTCCGGGATGATAATGGATTGCCTTGATGACACCATCAAAGGGCACCCGGTTTACATGCACATTAAAAACGTTCATGAATATACTAATCTTGAAGCATTTTCCATCGAGGTAAGGGTTTTCATCCACCACCTCGGCAAAAATGACCTTTCCATCCGCTGGAGAGGAGAGGAACCCCTCCCCCACTTCGATGGCCCGATCGGGATCACGGAAAAAATAACAGACAAATAAGGTGATAAAAAAGGCCACCAGGGAAAGCGTATAAAAATGGATCCCCGCGAGAAAAAGGGTGGATACACACGCCACGATAATATACGGGATGCCAGGCTTGGCTACTTGAAATGCCTTCAGGCTCGGACTCTCAGGCCACGTAAAACGATTCATTCATCATTCCAGTATCAATATGGTTAAAACGTCTCAACGGTGGTACCGCAGCCTCTTACGAGGCCCTCCCCTCCCATAAAAATCGAAAAGGGGGACGCATAAAACGACGATAAGCGCCTTGATACAGTCACTCTTTTACCGTCATAGGACGTTTTTGATATCGGCCTCTAGTGCCGATATCAATTCTGTTCAGGATTATCAGATCACCCGTGGGTTGTCAAACGAAAGCCCCTAACTGTGCCCCTTTGCCCCATTCCGACAGGCGAGGGCAATCTCGGCATCTGATTTCCTCAGGTAAAGGGGCGTCAATGCGGCCGCATCCATCGCCTCGCCTCGTTTAAACGCCGCCACAGCCAACGCCGCCAACACAGAGGGACGGATGGTGTTGTAATCTTGGGCAAAATGCGCCTTCGCCCCAAGGGTATCAGCGATCAAACCGGCATAGGTCACGGCGCCGGTCCCAATACAGAGAACATCTCCTTGCATGCCATCGAGAAGACATTCTGGGCGAAGGGCAGACGGCGATAGCTGCTCGACCATGCCCTGGTTGCCATCGGGATGATAGAGGGCCGCGTACACCTCTGATTTTCGGGCATCCAGCATGGCAAGGATAGGCATACCGGCAAGGACCGCCCCATGGGCGAGGGCCGCAAGGGTTGAGATCCCCACCACGGGTTTTCCCGCCACCTCAGCGAGCCCTTTGACAACGCTCATACCGATCCGAAGCCCGGTAAAACTTCCCGGGCCCTTCGTCACACAAAAACCGTCCAGATCCATGACGGTGAGCCCGGTCCGGGCCAGGGTCTCCTCCACCATACCGAGAAGGTGGCGGGAGTGAGTCTGACCACTGGTGAAGAGACTCTCGGATAAAAGGCCCTCACCATCGGTAACGGCCACACCACACGAGAGGGTGGAGGTATCCACACAGAGAAGTCGCATCAGGCATTCTCCTTACTGGAGCTGGCTGCGGCCTCTTTCCGGCGGGGGGCATCCTCTTTCAGTGCCTGGAAGTCTTCGATGGCGATGGCAAGGACATCATCGAGATGTCTGACCGGTACAAAGGTGATGCGCTTCTTAACGCTCTGGGGAATCTCTGAGAGATCCTTAATATTTTTTTCCGGAAAGAGAACCGTCTTGATGCCTCCACGCAAGGCTCCCAGGGCCTTCTCCTTCAACCCGCCGATGGGAAGTACCCGCCCTCTCAAGGAGATCTCACCGGTCATGGCCACATCACAACTCACCGGCTTGTTCACCACCGCAGAGAAGAGAGAGGTGGCAATGGCAATCCCGGCGGAGGGACCATCCTTGGGCGTGGCACCATCCGGGACATGAATATGAATATCGAGCTCGTCAAAACTGTCCTTAAAGCCAAGCCCTGCCAAGGCGTGACGGGTATAACTCATGGCCGCCTTGACAGACTCTTGCATCACCTCTCCCAGCTGCCCGGTGACGATCAGCTCCCCCTTACCCGGGATAATAGAGGTCTCCACATAGAGCACCATGCCACCGATCTGAGTCCAGGCAAGGCCTGTGGAGAGACCGACCTGGCTCTCCTCTTTGTCCAACTCGGATAGATACTTAGGGGGCCCTAAAAACTTTTCGAGGTTGGCACGGCTTACCCGTTGAGTCCCCTTGGTCCCTTCCGCCACCTTTCGGGCGATCTTGCGGCATACGGACCCCAGCTCACGCTCTAAGTTACGCACCCCGGCCTCGATGGTAAAGTGATCGATGATATCATCTAAGGCACCACCGCTGAGCTGAACATGACGTTTTTTAAGCCCATTTTCTTTGATCTGACGGGGCAGAAGATAATTTTCAGCGATGGCTCGTTTCTCCTCATGGCTATAGCCTGAGAGAAAAATAACCTCCATGCGATCCAGGAGCGCCGAAGGAATGGTGTCCAGCTGGTTGGCCGTCAAAATAAACATCACCTTGGAGAGGTCGAAGGAGATATTTAAGTAGTGATCGCTGAACTCACTATTCTGCTCTGGGTCCAGGGCCTCCAATAGTGCCGAAGAGGGGTCTCCCTTATAGTCGGAGCCCAGCTTATCCACCTCATCCATCATAAACACCGGGTTGTTGGAGCCACACTGCTTAAGGCCCTGGATGATGCGCCCCGGAAGGGCACCGATATAGGTGCGACGATGCCCCCGAATCTCTGCCTCATCCCGAATACCCCCAAGGGATATACGCACAAACTCCCGTTTCATGGCGGCGGCAATGGCCTTGCCCAGGGAGGTCTTCCCCACACCAGGGGGACCCACAAAACAGAGGATAGACCCCTTCATATTGGGATTTAACTTACGAACACTTAAAAATTCGAGGATGCGCTCCTTGATCTTTTCCAAGCCGTAGTGGTCTTCATCCAAAATCTTGGCCGCACGCTTGATGTTGAGATGATCTTTGGTCGTCACACTCCAGGGGAGTTCCACCATCCAATCGAGGTAAGAGCGAATAACAGAGGATTCCGATGAGTCCGGGTGCATCTGCCCCAGGCGTTTTAACTGCTTAAGGGCTTCTCGCTCTGCCTCATCGGGCATTTTGGCCCGAGCAATACTCTCCTTGTATTCGCTAATCTCTGCGATCTTCTCGTCTTGTTCTCCCAACTCCCGATTGATGGCGCGTACCTGCTCACGCAGATAGTAGTCCCGCTGGGTCTTTGAGATTTCATCTCGAACATCGGTCTGAATCTTGGCCTGGACCGTGGAGAGCTCCACCTCCCGGGTCAAAAAACCGTACGTCTTGGTGAGCCGTTCCACCGGATCCAGGCACTCCAAGATCTGCTGAGCCTCCTCCACCTTCAACTGCAGGTTGGAGGCAACGAGATCCGCCAGCTTCCCCGGGGAGTCAATGCTTTCGAGGACCGCAGAGACCTCGGTGCTCAGCTCACCTTTAAAGGAGAGAATCTTTTCACTCTGTTCCCGGACATTTCGCATGAGGGCTTCGGTGTTGAGATCCATCTCAGGGACGTCGCCCTCCTCGATCTTCTCAAACCGCACCTTAAAAAAAGAGGTCTCATCGGTGTATTCAAGGATTCGGCCCTTGACCATACCCTGAACCAGAGCCTTGATCTTTCCGTCGGGCAGCTTCACCATCCGAAGCACCTTCCCCACAGTGCCCACGGTAAAAATCGCATCTGTCTCAGGAGACTCCTCTTCCGGATCTTTTTGGGCCGCAAGAAAAATAAAACGTCCCTCTTCCAGAGCATGATCCACGGCTCTCACGGACTTGTCCCTGCCGATAAAAAGGGGCAACAGCATATCATTGAAGATCACAACATCCCGAACAGGCATAAGGGGAAGGATTTCAGGTATCTCATTATCGGGAGCATCCTCTTCGATGAGGTTGATCAGATCATCTTTGTCGGTAACAGCCATTCCAACTCCTGCATATAATTGTGATGGCCCCGCAAGCCCGAGAAGATATTCCCGGCTCCCCGATGGTGGATAAGCCACCCGGAGAGACTGCGAAAAGCGCTGACGAGATGTCGCCCATCTCCGCAATGGTCGACGCCACCATGATTTAACACGCATATCTTCCCAAGGGGCATCCATAACGACGCCACAATACCCGAAAGCCCTGTCTATTTGAGGCTTTCACGGGAGATATTAAGATCTACGGAGTAATTATAAGACACATTTTCCCATTTACAATATCATTCTTGATTTTTTTGGGTCGGGGCTCTACCTTATCGGGATGATCCGATGCCCGATGGGACGCCATTGCCCATGACAATATGCCATGACATCCACCCGATGAAGCAGGAAAAAACCATGATCTCCTTACCTCTTGCCCTTGCCACCCTTCTTTATGGTCTCTGCCTGGGAAGTTTTCTGAACGTCTGCATCTACAGAGTGCCCCTCTCTCGCTCTATCGTACGACCAGGCTCCGCTTGTCCCTCCTGTGGGACACCCATACGCTGGTATGACAACCTTCCCATTGTAAGCTACCTTATACTAAAGGGCCGCTGTCGTTACTGCCAATGCCGGGTCTCTTGTCGATACCCGGCCATCGAAGCCCTCACCGGTGGATTTGCCCTCACGGCCCTCTACACCTTCGGTCCCACACCGAGTGCCCTGGCCCACTTCCTCTTTTTTGCGGCCCTTATCACCCTTACCTTCATCGACATCGACCACCGCATCATCCCCGATGCCATCTCCCTTCCGGGGATTCCCCTCTTCTTTCTCCTCTCCCTTCTTGTGCCCACCGTCACCTGGCAAGAGACCGCCCTGGGCGTTATCGCCGGGGGGGGAAGTCTGTGGCTGGTGGCCTGGACCTACCAGCGGATCACCGGTAAGGCGGGCATGGGAGGAGGCGACGTGAAACTCTTGGCGATGATGGGGGCCTTCATCGGTTGGAAGGGCGTTCTCTTCACCCTCTTCTTCTCCTCCCTCACCGGTAGTATCATCGGCCTTGCCATCATGCGTATCCAAAAAGGGGATATGAAACTGGCCATCCCCTACGGCCCCTTTCTGGCCAGTGGCGGTGCCTTCTATACCATCTATGGGGCAGAGATCATCCATTGGTATCTCACATTCATCTAATGCCCCTTGAAACCTTAGGCCATATAAAAAGCGATGCCTTCTACTGAGCCTTCGGCGACCAGACATGTCGATTTAATCGGAAAAACGTCTATTTTAGCCGTTTGCACCCCAATATATAACAGTCACTATTTACAAAAATTAGACATACAGCGGTATCTACCCGCTCTAATGGAGCCAAGGCTCTGTCAAAAAATAAACAGCCGAATTTCATAAGAATACCGCTGCGATTTGCCTCGAGGAACGAGGGGCAAATCGCAGCAGTCACCCGCTTTCGAGGTGGCTCACCTCGCCGCCGGAGGCATCGCTTTTTGTATTTTTACTCTGGTACTTAAATCGGCAGCCCCGACCAGGGAATTTTTTGCCTAAGCGGCTTTACCGCCCCTGGACTATAGGTTAGTGACCTTTTACAAAGGGTTGGCTCCCGGCAGGACCAACCGAGGTATCTTTCGCTTGGGTGCCTCCGGCGACGTAAGGTTCGCGAATGCTTTGGTACCCTCGTTCCTCGGGAATATTGTCGTGGTAATCAAAAAATTTTTGCGGTGCCGTCGCGATACAATCGCCGACACTATTTTTTACGCGGCAGACTCTCCCGATTCGAATCGTTCCCCCCAATCCTTTTTCCAATTATTAATTTTATACGATACGCCAGGAATAGCCCCCTTCTCCTAAGCCCCCACCCCGTCATTTCGGGGTGGCCGGTACATCGCCCCCTTGTTTTAACAAAAAACCCGAAATAAACCGTCTCCAACAGGGAATCACCCGGTGCCAAGGGGGGCGGCCCCTGGCACATCGGTGCATCAAAAGAGCCAAGCCAACTGACTCAACCATGCTTGATGATCATCCGACCGTGGATCACATACCGGGCCCCTTTAAAGAATCGGGTAAAATACGGCTTAACATTTGAAATAAAAGAAAAATCAACCATTCACGGCATCCATAAATATCGCATTTTTCAACTTTTAGGGTGCCCGCTTCGTGCATCCATATCGTAAAGGCCCAAAAAGAGAAAAATTCAAGGACAAACCCCTTAATTCATTAAAAAAACAACAACACGCCCCGAAAGAAAATGTTGATAATTATACTGTTTTACTCATCGTCCCCATATGTGCCCTAAAAGCGGATGGTTTTCCATTGTCAAACCTTAAAGAGCCCATATATCAAGTCTTTTGGGCTTTTTTTTTTATCATTGAACTCAATTATTGCTTGACACTTAGAAACCAAATAAGTAGGTTAATCTTCAAAGAAGGCCGTCAATAGTGGACCTCGCCTTTCCAAAAAGGATACTCGCTTTCATATCGTATCCTGATTTTCCCGATCAAAATGCATATTCACAACACTGTAAGCAAGCCGTTGTTTAAAACCCACTTACAACAAAGGAGATTCAAGCATGAACAAAGGCGATCTCGTCAACGAAGTTGCAAAAGTTGTCAGCTCTAAAAAAGAAGCCCAGGCTGCCGTAGACTGCGTACTTTCCACCATTACCGATGCCCTTACCGGTGATGATACCGTCACTCTCGTTGGATTCGGTACATTCAAAGCCGTTGAACGAAAGGCACGCAAAGGCAGAAATCCCCAGACTGGCGAAGAGATCAGCATCGATGCCCGTAAAGTCCCCAAATTTGTTCCCGGTAAAGCCCTTAAAGATGCGCTGAAGTAAGGCATATTTTTGTGCCCGTCTATGGATGATGATCCAGGCGGGTACATTTTCGCCGATTCTCTCCTTTTTTCTATGGTTCCATTTCGCGCCTCGACAAACGCTTGAATATGAAGCACATCGTTATATCGTCAACCCATATCCCACCCCCTTATGATCACCTGTAATCATAGACCCCTTCTTCAACCTCCCCCTACCCAGATACCGATTGCTTTGATTTTTACCCCGCCCTATGGTAGAGAAAAAATCGTATCGGTGGCTCTTAAACCGCGGCCTGACACATACACTCACTGGGGATTTTTTATTTCGCTATGACATCTATTGACCACTGTGTACTCAAACCGGGAAGGGGTGTTGACCTCGTCAGAAACCTCCACAGCTTGACCCCGACCTCCCATGCCTCCGTGATCTTCGAAGCGGCACCAGAGGCGATGCGCCTGATTGTCGGATCACCCGGGATATCCCTTGAGCGTGACAGAAAAAAATCACCCAGGCTCCATATAACCACCATGGTTCGCTTAAAATCGGGGGAAAAAAAGCGCGTCGGCTTCCCGTGTGAGATCCTAAAGGCCATCCCCAAATACCCCCTGGCCAATGGCAATACCACGTCCGCCCTGGCCTTACGCTACGATCCCACATCAGAAGATGTTAACGTACGCGCCGCCTTTCGTTTTAGCCCCACCCCCACCCACGAAGTACTGGGAAAACTGGTCATCGCCGGGCATGAATTCTTCTCGGGAAACCAATTTCGTATTTGTGATGTCTCCACCGCCGGTCTGGGACTCATCATTCCGAGGGTGATTCATAAGGTAAAAAATCCACTCACGGCCCTGGAATCAAAGCGCATGGCCCGTTTCGGCATCATCATCAAACGCCATACCCACGACAAAACACAAATCGACACCATCGATACGGCGATCTCCATCGTGCGGGTCAATCATCGATTTAATGAGGCCTCTATCTTTATCGGATGTCGTTTCACACGGATCGATGCCACGGATGAAGAGATGCTAAATCATTTTATCCATGAGGCCCAACTCTACGAAATACGCAGTATTACCCACATGTAGGCGCCTTCTATCCTAAGCCCTCCTTGATGGCACGGGCGATCGTGGGAGTGATACCGGGCAAAAGAGTCAAGGCGTCCACCGAAGCCCCCTTTATGGCCGCGAGGCTCCCAAAGTGTGTGAGAAGCATCACCTTCCTCTTCGCCCCCACCCCGGTAATACCGTCCAGTTTAGAGCCCACCGCCCTCTTTATCCGCACACGGCGCTGATACCTAATAGCGAAACGATGCACCTCATCGCGTATTTTCTGGAGAAAGAGGAGAAGATCGGACTGCATTCCCATATTGACGGGATTGGCCCGACCCGGCAGGTAGATTTTATCCTGCATCTCTCCGGCCTCTTCACGCATCTTGGCAATACCAATAACGGTAAAGGCCCCCAAGAGACCCTGCTCTTGGAGAACCTGGGTGGCTATATTCAATTGTCCCTTACCGCCGTCCACCATGAGAAGATCGGGGAGGGGATCCTCCTTCAGCGCATGGGCAAATCGTCGGGTGAGCACCTCATGCATGGCGGCGTAATCATCATGACGGGTATCCGTCTTGATACGAAAGGTGCGATACCCACTTTTTTTTGGGGCCCCATTCTCGAAGAGAACCATACCGGCGACGGGATCGCTGCCGGAGATATTGGAGTTATCATAGGCTTCGATACGCCTTGGGAGGCGATCCATTCCCAGGCGCTTCATGAGCATCTCAAGGACCCGGGTCGTGGCATCGGCACCGGAGATGATTTCTAATAGACGCTTCTCCCCATTTTTACGGGCCATCTCCATAAGTTTTGCCTTTTCACCCCGGGAGGGGAAACGAAGGACCACCCCATGTCCATGCGTCTCCCGCAGGTAATCTCGCAACGCCTCTACCCCTTCGAAGCGATGGGAGAGAAGCACCTCACCAGGGGCTCCATGGCTTGTGTAGTACTGATGGATAAAATTTTCAGCCACCTCACCGGCCCCAGCCATGGTCTCTAAAAAATGGTAGTGCCGGCTCCCTAAGAGCACTCCAGCTCGTACCTGCATCACGGTAATACAGACCGCCGGCCCCTGCATGCTGACATCCACCACATCCCGGTCACTCATATCGGATGAGACCACCACCTGCCGTTCTAGGGTCTTCTCCAAGGCAAAGAGACGATCCCTCAGCTCGGCGGCCTCCTCGAATCGTTCCTCTAGGGCACAGGCCTCCATCTCCCTGCGAAGCGTCGTCACCAATTCTGGAGTGCGCCCCTTCAAGAAAAGAATCACCTGGGACACCATCGCCATATAGACCTCACGCGATACAGGGAGGCAACAGGGGGCCAGACAGAGACCCATCTGATGGTTAAGACAGGGGCGCGACCGGTTCACCAGGGTGCCTTGGGTGCATTTTCTCAATTTAAAATGGCGGTTAATAAACTTGACCGTGGCGTGCACAGCCGATGAGGCGGTGTAGGGGCCAAAATAAAAGGCCCCGTCCTTTTCGATGCGGCGCACAACCTCTAAGGCCGGCCACTCATCCTTTGGATCAATACGCAGGAAGGGATAACGTTTGTCATCTTTTAAGATGATATTGTACCGAGGCTTATACCGGGTAATCAGGCTGCTCTCAAGGATCAACGCCTCTTTTTCTGTGGCGGTCACCATGGTATCTAAAGAGATAATCTTGCGTACCAGGGCCGCCGTCTTTGGATCGGTATGACGGCGGCTGAAGTAGCTGGAGACCCTTTTTTTAAGATTTTTGGCCTTCCCCACATAGATGACGGTCCCCGTCCCATCTTTGAACCGATACACCCCCGGGTCTGATACCAGGGCATCGATCTGGGCCTTTAGGGTATCCTGGATAAAAAACGCCCCCTTCACGACGCCTCTCCTCTTTTTTCCCGAATCTCCCGAATCTGATCGCGCAGGCGTGCGGCCGTCTCGAACTCCAGGTTGCGGGCCGCCTCACGCATCTTCTTATCCAGGCGCGTCAAAAGCGAAGCCTCATCCACGGCACCATCCTCCCCAAAGGCACCGTGCGTCTCCATTACCGTCTCATCGCGTATCTCATCATCGAAACGGTAGAGATCCCCGAAGCTGTTCTGGATATCCCGGGTGATGGTGGTGGGCACGATGCCATGTTTTTTATTGTGCGCCACCTGAATCACCCGTCTCCGTGTGGTTTCATCCATGGCGGCCTGCATGGAGCGGGTGATGCGGTCACCATAGAGAATCACCTGGCCATTGCTGTTGCGAGCCGCGCGTCCACAGGTCTGAACCAGGGAACGCTCCGAACGGAGAAACCCCTCCTTATCGGCATCGAGTACAGCCACCAGGGAGACTTCCGGGATATCCAGCCCCTCTCGCAATAAGTTGATCCCCACCAAGACATCAAATTTTCCGAGACGTAGATCCCGGACAATCTCGATGCGCTCCATGGTCTTTACATCGGAGTGCATGTATCGGACCTTAACGCCCAGATCGGTGAGATAGTCGGTGAGATCTTCGGCCATACGCTTGGTTAGGGTGGTGACCAGAACCCTCTCCCGGGAGGCCATGCGCTTGCGGATCTCTCCGAAGAGATCATCCACCTGATTCTGCGCCGGTCGTACAATGATTTCAGGGTCCACCAGACCCGTGGGACGGACAATTTGCTCCACCACCGCCCCTTCGGCAATCTCCATCTCATAATCGGCGGGAGTGGCAGAGACAAAAATGGCCTGACCGCGCCTCTTTTCAAACTCCTCAAACATTAAGGGCCGGTTGTCCAGGGCTGACGGCAGACGAAACCCAAACTCCACCAGATTCTTCTTCCGGGACCGATCCCCCTTGTACATGGCCCGCACCTGGGGCAAGGCGATATGGCTCTCATCCACCATCAAGAGAAAATCATCGGGAAAATAGTCCAGGAGGGTGGGAGGTGGGGATCCGGCGTCTCGTCCGGAGAGATAACGGGAATAATTTTCGATACCGTTGCAGTAGCCAATTTCACGAAGCATCTCTATATCCAGGTTCGTCCGCTCCTCGATGCGCTGAGCCTCGAGAAGCTTGTTTAATCGGTGAAAATGGGCCACCCGCTCCGTAAGCTCCATTGCCACCTGGGAGACCATGGCCTTTAAGGTACTCTTCTTCGTAACGTAGTGACTGGCGGGATAGATCGCGGTGTTTTTGATCTTTCGAAGGGTCTTTCCAGTCAAGGGATCGAACTCGGCCAGGGAGTCGATCTCATCCCCAAAAAACTCCACTCGTACCGCCACCTTCTCCTCATAGGCGGGAAAAACCTCCACCCGATCGCCCCGTACGCGAAAGGTGCCCCGATGAAAATCGATATCATTGCGTTCATACTGGATGGCCACCAACCCCTTCAACAGAGAGTCTCGGCTCCGCTCCTCTCCCACATTCAGCTCCACCCGAAGGGCCAGGTAATCCTCGGGTGTGCCCAGCCCATAGATGCAGGAGACACTGGCCACAACGATCACGTCCCGCCGCGACAGAACATTACGGGTCGCCGAGTGCCGCATCTTATCGATGAGCTCGTTAATGGCCGAGTCTTTCTGGATATAGGTATCACTGCTGGGGATATAGGCTTCGGGCTGATAATAGTCGTAATAACTAACGAAGTACTCCACGGCATTTTCCGGAAACAGTTCACGGAATTCACTGTAGAGTTGGGCGGCGAGAATTTTATTGGGGGCAAGGACCAGGGTGGGACGCTGCATCTGGGCCATGACATGGGCCATGGTAAAGGTCTTGCCAGAGCCCGTGACACCCAGCAGTACCTGGTTGTTCGTTCCTCTCTTCAGCTCTTTTACCAGACGGCGGATCGCCTTGGGTTGATCCCCCTGGGGGGTAAACGGCGATACAATCTTCAATTTTCCCATTTATAAAACCTGATTTTGTCACGTGATAGGGGGTGAATTTTTGCTGTGGGGGGCTTAAAAAAAAACGGCCCGGGTCATCCCGGGCCGTTTTTTTCACTGTAGAGTAGAGCATCCCGGAGGATCTGAAATAAGGTCCCCCTTACTCCATCATCTTCCAGGTGGTGCCAGACGCTCCGTCCTCGATGGCGACGCCCATGGCCGTCAACTCATCACGGATCTCATCGGCCCGCTGAAAATTTTTCTCTTTGCGTGCATCGGCACGCCCCTGGATGAGAGCCGCCACCCGATCTTCATCCACTCCGGCCCTCTCTTTTTTTGCATCAAAATAGCTGTAGGGGTTTTCATGGAGAATTCCCAAAATACCGGCCATCTTAAAGATATCCACCAGAAGGATATCGATCTCCACCTTGGATTCGAAGGCATTTTCGGACGTCATCTCATCGATGGCACGATTGGCGGCGCGTAAGGCCTCAAAGAGTGCCGCCGTGCCCCGCGCCGTATTAAAATCATCTTCGACACCGGCACAAAACTCCTTAAAGAGCTCCCCCGACTTGTTATTAAAGGCCTGAAGACGCAGGATGCCTAAATTGCCAAACTCTTCGGCGATGCGTCGTAACAAGGCATAGAGCTTGTCGATATTACCGGCCGCCTCTTTCATCGCCTGCTCATTGTAATCGATAGGGCTGCGATAGTGATGGGAGAGAAGGAAGAGCCGCACCGCTTCAGAGTGATAGTTCTTCAGCACATCCTGGATCATGGTGGTATTGCCCAGGGACTTGGACATCTTCTCGGCATTGATATTAACAAAGCCGTTGTGCATCCAGTACTTCACAAAGGGGGCGTCAAAGGCCGACTCAGATTGGGCGATCTCATTTTCATGGTGGGGAAAGATCAGGTCTTTCCCCCCCCCGTGGATATCGATGGTCTCCCCCAGGAGCCGAGAGCTCATGGCAGAGCACTCGATATGCCAGCCCGGACGCCCCATACCCCAGGGGCACTCCCAAGCCGGTTCTCCGGGTTTCTGGGCCTTCCAGAGGGCAAAATCAAACGGGTTCTCCTTGCGATCATCCACATCAATACGGGCACCGGCCTCCATATCTTCCAACTTTCGCCCGGAGAGTTTACCGTAGCCTTCAAAGGAGGTGACACGAAAGTAGACATCGCCATCCACGGGATAGGCCTTCCCTTTGTCGATAAGGCGCTGGATGATGGCAATAATGTCATCGATATGCTCCGTGGCCTTCGGGGCGAGATCGGGGCGTTTAACATGCAGGGCATCCATATCTGCATGAAACTCATCGATGTATTTCTCCGCCACCGCCTTGGCCGTCACCCCAAGCTTCCCGGCACGATTGATGATCTTATCATCAATATCGGTGAAGTTTCTAGCGTAGGTGACATCGAGCCCGAGCCCCTTCAGGTAGCGGTAGACCACATCAAAAAAGACCACAGACCGTGCATGACCGATATGGCAAGAGTCGTAGACTGTCGGTCCACAGACGTACATCTTTACCTCGCCCTCTTCGATGGGTTGGAACTCTTCTTTCTGTCCGGACAATGTGTTGTAAATGCGAAGCGCCATGCTCAGTTCACCGTATTGTTCTTCTGTCGTTATCGTTCAGGCACTCTGTGTGCCCCCAAACTCACCTTATAAATACCATCTTCTCCCGGGAATAGTGCACCGAAAGGTCTGGTTTTATCGTAAAAAAGATCGCCACCGGCCTACTTAAAATTCATTAAAAACAGTCACGATTCACGCTCATGGGAAAAAGCATCGCCCCGTCCCATGGGGTCTCATATCTACCCAAGTGCCGATCTTTTTTTTAAAAACGAACCGCCGAAGGCTCCCGCGAAACGGTATCTAAAATAATCATCATGATTGCCCTCCCTGTCAAGGCATTACCAATCATCCCCTCTTTTAATAAGGGCCACACACAAGGCGGCCATGCCCTCTTCGCGTCCCACGGGACCGAGGCCTTCGGTGGTGGTGGCCTTAACGTTGACGGCATCCACATCGATACAGAGCACCTCGGCAATGTTCGCCTCCATGGCGGCCTTGTATGGAGAGATCTTCGGACGCTCGGCAAGGAGAGTGGCATCGATATTCACCACCTCATACCCAGATCGGCCCACCAGCACCACACAGTGAGCCAGGAGAAGCAGGCTACTCATCCCCTCAAATTGGGGATCCGTATCCGGAAAGTGTTCCCCAATATCCCCCAGGCCCGCCGCCCCCAATAGGGCATCACAGATGGCGTGGAGGAGAACATCGGCATCGGAGTGCCCCAGAAGCCCCTTCTCATAGGGGATCTTCACCCCCCCCAGAATCAGCGCCCGTCCTGGAATCAACCGATGGACATCGTACCCTTTTCCAATACGCATGATTTCTCCTATTTTAAAGCGTCACTATTCAGCTCATTTTAATAGTAAAAGGCCTCCGGCGGCCCTGCCGGGGGCCAACCTTTTGAAAAGGTTGGCAAACAGATCTTGGTCAAATTTATAAAAATTTCCGTGAGAGATCTCACATCCTGGGGTCCAGGGGATCATCCCCTGGCTGCCAGAGGCTTTTTTTTTAAGCGAATAGTTACCCGAATTTTTTATTTGTTCATCTTGGCCCAGGCATCCCTTAAGGTGGCGGTGCGGTTAAACACAAGCCTCTCCCGGGTGCTCTCCACCGGATCGATATTAAAATAGCCGGTGCGCTCGAATTGGAAGATGGTTCCCTTATCCGCCTCGGCCACTCCCGGTTCGATCTTACAATCGCTTAAGATCTTCAAGGAGTCGGGGTTCAGATTCTCCAGAAAGGAGTCCACCCCCTTATCCGGATTTTCTGCATTGAAGAGCCGATCATAGATCCGTACCTCGGCACTCACCGCATGACGGGCAGAGACCCAGTGAATGGTCCCCTTAACCTTACGTTCGTCAGGGGTAGAGCCCCCTTTGGACTCGGGATCATAGGTGCAGAGAAGTTCCACCACCTCTCCTGCGTCATTTTTCACTGCCTCCGTGCAGGTGATATAGTAGGCACTGCGAAGACGCACCTCACGACCGGGACCGAGACGGAAGAATTTTTTCGGGGGCGCTTCCATAAAGTCACTCTTCTCGATATAGAGCTCCTTTGAGAAGGGGACCTTACGGGTTCCCATCTCCGGCTTCTGGGGGTGATTCATGGCATCCACCTCCTCCACCAGATCTTCCGGGTAGTTGGTCACCGTCACCTTTAAAGGATCCAAAACCCCCATCACACGAGGTGCCTTCTCGTTTAAATCCTCGCGCACACAATCTTCCAAGATGGTGTAGTCGATACGGGTCTCTTTCTTGGAGACACCGATACGATGGCAGAAATGGCGTAAGGCCTCGGCGGTGTATCCCCGTCGCCGGATACCGCTGATGGTGGGCATCCGGGGGTCGTCCCATCCGCTCACATACCCTTGGGTCACCAGCTGAAGGAGTTTTCGCTTGCTCAATACGGTAAAACTAAGATTAAGCCGTGAAAATTCAATCTGCTGAGGATGACAGGGGGTATCCAGGGTCTCTAATACCCAATCATACAAGGGGCGATGGTCGGCAAACTCTAAGGTGCACAGGGAGTGGGTGATCCCCTCCATGGCGTCAGAGAGGCAGTGGGTAAAATCGTACATGGGGTAGATGCACCAGGCCTCTCCGGTACGGTGATGCTCCGCCTTGCGAATTCTGTAAATCGCCGGATCCCGCATGTTCATATTGGGCGCGGCCATATCAATTTTGGCCCTTAGAATATGGCTTCCCTCCTCAAAGTCGCCTCGCTTCATCCCGTCGAGCAGCGCAAGGTTCTCCTCGACGCTTCGATCCCGATACGGACTCTCTTTTCCCGCCTCGGTGAGGGTCCCCCGATATTCACGGATCTCGGCGGCAGAGAGACTATCCACATAGGCTTTTCCCATCTTAACGAGGGAGACCGCATAGGCGTAGAGGGCATCAAAGTAATCTGAAGCGTAGTGGGGATCCTCATTCCAGGTAAACCCCAGCCATTGAACGTCCTCTTTGATGGACTCGATGTACTCCACATCCTCTTTTTCCGGGTTGGTATCGTCAAAACGCAGATTGCAGACGGCCCCTTGTGACTCCTGGGAGATGCCAAAGTTCAGGCAAATGGACTTGGCATGACCAATGTGAAGATAGCCATTGGGCTCCGGAGGAAACCGAGTGACAACGCTCTTGTGCTTTCCGGAGGCTAAGTCCTCTTTAATAATGTTTCTTATAAAATCAACCGGTGTGCTTTCGGTCTCGCTCATATGCGGCGGCTCCCTATTTGGTTTACACCCATCTTAATATGGTGGCATGATCCAACGTACATAAAAAACAGCCGTTGACGCCCGACTAACGGTGAGGCGAATGGCATGCAGTGCCTGCTCAAAAACCATTATTTTTATCACAACAGCGACCCCAACACAAAAAGATTCAACGATGATCGTTGAGGAACTCACCGATAGCCCGGTAGACCCTCTCACACCCCTCGTGGAGGAGGATGCCATGTCTCGGAAAATTAAAGAGTCGGTACTGTTTCTCCGTGGAGGCAATCCGTTCAAAAATCTTACGGCTCCCCGTGGGACTCACCACGGGATCACGGGCCGACTGGACAATCAAGGCCGGTACCTCTATTTTTCCAAGCTTGGGCGCCAACTGATCCATCAAACGATCGATCTCCCGGATACCGGAGACGGGATTCCGCTGGTAGTTGATATGGGGATTTTCAGGTCTGTTCTCGATAAAGGCCTTGACCCCCCGGTCGATACGTAGTCGCCGCATGAGAGTGTTCCAGGTATCCATGGCCGGAATAAAGCGACTGGAGTAATCTTGAAGTTTCATGGGAGGGGCCACGGCAAAGACCCCCTTGACCCCATTTTTTTCCGGGATTCGCGTCACCAAATCCAGGGCCAGCCCCGCACCAGTGGAGAAGCCCCCCACAAAAAGGGTGTCGCACATATTTTTGAGGAGGGCATACCCCTCCTCCACGGAGACCACCCAATCGAGATATGTGCGCTCTGCCAGATCTTCGGGTGAGGTACCATGGCCCTTCAGGCGGGGCAGATAGACCCAATACCCCTGCTCTTGAAGATAATCGGCAAGGCCCTTCACCTCGGCCGGTGCCGCCATATACCCATGGACGAGAAGCACCCCGATGCGACGCTCATCTCCATTGAGGAGACGGGGGCGCCCGATGGCCGTCCCCTTACTCTCCTTTTTATCAAAATAGGTCTCATAATCGGATTTAAAATCATCGTTTCCCCTCTTCAGAAGAAGCCCTGAAATTCTCCGGCGAATCTGAACCGAAGACTCCATGGCCACCTGGTCGAGAAGGGAGGTAAGGGCCGTCAGGGGCTCCACCTCGTTGGCCATGACCATGAGGGGGTTTTCAATACGCAGCGTATGAAAATCCTTCGTATCACAGAGACGGTGGGGATTTCGTATGATCCACCCCTCATCATCGCGACGAACCACCCCTTT
The DNA here is from genome assembly GCA_013619155.1 of Desulfobacteraceae bacterium. Taxonomy (GTDB): domain Bacteria; phylum Desulfobacterota; class Desulfobacteria; order Desulfobacterales; family Desulfolunaceae; genus Desulfoluna. Next base: position 5,156 of record JABXKT010000033.1, on the reverse strand, counting down.
CTCTTCCGCCACCTGCATAATATTGGAAAACTTGGCGTAGCGGTCATCGGTTAAGAGATGACTCTGGGAGACTTCCAGGCTCGTATGGATATGAATGCCAATCTGTTTCCGCAGCCAATCCGCCACGACAAAGGCCCGGGCCTTTAGATCCATGGGGTCTATATAATCGCTTTCATGACGCATGATGAGCCATGAAAAAATATGATCATGATTGACCATGGTCATGCTGTAGATGGCTGTCATGTAGGCCTGCATCAACGAATATGAGGCCTCTCTCAGTACCTCCCGGGAGTTGATAGGGTCGTCAAAATCGATGGGATCACTCGATGCGATATCCCAAGCCACCACCGGATTCTTCAGATAGGGACGAATCTTAAGGGGTTTTGCAAACCGTACATCCACATCCACCCCATCCAAGAGCATGGCGCCTTCTGTCATCAATTCCTCGACGGTTCTGGGGGACGGATTTTCCATAAAAGAGCCCGTAAGACGGCTGATGATCGACTCTCGAGCCCGTAAGGGATAGTAGGTGATATTAACCGGAACGATGGAGGTCATCCCATCGAAATGGGCCTCCTCATCCTCCAGCCCGAAACGCCCCAACAGTCGCGTAAACTCCTCGGGTCTCTTCTCCTGCATCGCGTGAAGACGTTCCCGATAAAATTCGGTACGTAAGGCAAGGGTTGCCGCACCGGTATGGGGCCTGTGCTTGCCCTTCGAGGCATGAATAAAAAATTCACCGTTTTCCATGATCTTTTTCGTCTTCACCATCTGCCCCTCAGGAAAGATGACCCAGTGAGCCGCCCCCGTAAGGAGCGACTTGACCATGAGGGTATCACGATGGGGATCCTGGGTGGAGATGGCACCGGCTTCACTGATAAAGTCACCCACAATCCCCTTAAAAAGCGATGAATCGGCCAGGGTCCATACGGGGATTCCCGTTAACTTCTGAAGATGAATGGGAATAAATATGGTTTCTATACGGGTAAAATGGTTCACCGCAAAGATGACCGACCCGTCGGGAATATTCGCCTCGTCGTGAAGGTGCACACGGGTTCGTGTCATATCGTAGATAGCCTTGATGGCCAAATCAGTGGAACGAAAGGCAAATCGATTCATAGGCACTCTCTTTAAAAAAGCCCTCTGGGTTGAACACGTGGGACCGGGGACTAAGTTGATATACGAGAACACAAAGAGTAACGATTCAGTTCAAAAAAGAGACCTTCTAGGGGCAAAGTGCATGAAAAAACGCCTCCGGCGGCAAGGTGTGCCATCTTGAAAGCGGGTTGCGGATGTGATTCGACATAAATCCGAAATATATATTAAGAACTGTTTGTCAAACCGTGTTTTATAAAACAATGGCAAAAGTTTGGCCCCTGGCAGGGCCAGGCAATGCATAGCTGAATAGTTACCATAAAGATTAAACAAGGTTTACCTCCAAAAGTCCATACCCATTGACAAGCCGAATAATAAGGCCTATCTAAAGTCGTCATTCGGCCAGCCTTAGGGACCCGATGATGCTAAAAGTGGCAGATGATAATCGATATTTAAACACGACCCGCCCCAAAGGGTTGGGAACCCCCTTTAATTATAGACACGCCTTATGATTCAACCATCCAATAAATGCCTCGGTTTCGCCTCGGTCTTCACCTCAGCCGTCTGTTTCTACCTCGCCACGGCCACCCTCAGATGGGCCCGCCTCAGTGGGGTGACTCTGGATGCGGCAAATTTCGTTTTTGGCCGTTTTTTTCTGGGTTTTATCATGACCGCCCTTTTCCTTCTCATCAAAAAGGCGCCTCCTAAGCCGGTCAACTGGCACTACCTCATTGGGCGTACCCTTGCCAACACCATGGCGGTGTACTGTTTTTTTAAGGCCGTGGACCTGACCAGTGTGGCCGAAGGTAATATCCTGAATATGACCTACCCCCTGTTTGTGGCCCTATTCAGCTGGTTTGCCTTAAAGGATGAACGAAACTATCGCGCTATTGTCATGGTCTGTGTCGCCTTCTTAGGGGTCATAATGATACTGGCCCCTGATCTACTTTATACCGGTATATCGAGCCGTTTTCAGATCCACTCCTTCTGGGGCCTCGCCTCGGGAATCAGCGCCTCTGTGGCCATCATTTATCTCAACCTCTCACGACGCGTTCATTCCACAGAGACCACCCTCTTCTTTATGTTCGGCATGGGGTGTGTCATTCTTCTTCTTCTCTTTAAAGACCGAATCGTATGGCCCCATGGTCAGGCCCTTGGTTTTATCGCCCTATGCTCGATACTCAGTGTCCTGGGCCAGGTCTCCATTACCTTTGGATTTCGCTTCGTCACCGCCGTAGAGGGGAGCCTTATCTCCTCGTCCCGTATTCTTCTGGCCGCCATCTTGGGTCCCTTGATCGCTTCAGAACCGGCCTTAACAACTACCGGATGGGTCGGCGCCTTTCTTATCTTCAGCGGAAACGTATACCTCGCCCTGGCACCCAGAAGAACGAAGAGTTAAAGATCAGGCGTAAATGAGGTCGAACGATTCAACGCACTGAAAAAATGTCTTTTATAACTCAAGGGGATGGAAAAAAGAATCGCCTCCGGCGGCCCTGCCGGGAGCCACCCTTTTACAAAAGGTTGCCAAACTATACTTTTATAGTGGCCATGACGGGCCAAAGGCCCGTCATGGCCACGAACCTGGGGTCCAGGGGCCCGGTCCCTGGCCGCCGGAGGTACAGCTGAATAGTTATGATCAGGCAAAAGTATGGCTCTGAAAAGGCCACCGGAGACTTTTACCGATGAGCTGAACCGTTACTAAAAATCCAACCGTAATATACCCCTCCCCTATGTCACCCCCATCCTTAAAAAATCACGATAGAGAACAAATTCACAGATCCTCTCTGTCCATTTATGATATAAATTTTACACTTTATTACTATAACTAAAGGCAAATAGTCATTTACAATGATGACTATGTTATAGTATTACGACTATTTTTACACGACGCCGATAAAATCGGGTTATTTTGAAAGGGAGACGTCACCATGAGACATACAGACCGGCGATTTATACAGGCGAACAGAGAAGCCCTCATCGCCCTGATTTTAAGCCTTGCCTATTTTATCTGGTGGTATGCCACCGCCTATGGCCTTGGAGACAGGGCCGTGGAAGAGTACACCTATATCCTTGGATTTCCGGCCTGGTTCTTCTACAGCTGTGTGGTGGGATTTTTGCTTTTCTCTCTTTTGGCCGCCCTCATGGTGAAACTCCTATTCAAGGACATCTCCCTTGACAAAAGCGAAGAGAACTTAAGGGGTGACGCATGAACCAGACGGCCATCATCACCCCTCTGGTGATTTACCTGATTCTTGTTTATGTCCTGGCGGCATATGCCAACCGGATCCTTTCCAAGAGTGGAAACTTTCTTGAAGAGTACTTTATCGGCAGCCGACAGATGGGCGGTTTTGTGCTCGCCATGACCCTTGTGGCCACCTACGCCAGCGCGAGCAGTTTCATCGGAGGACCTGGCATCGCTTATAAAATGGGTCTCGGGTGGGTGCTTCTCTCTATGATTCAGCTGCCGGCGGCCTGGCTCTCTTTGAGTGTCCTGGGGAAAAAGTATGCTATCATCGCACGCCGCGTCAACGCCGTCACCATCAATGACATCCTGCGCGCCCGATACGCCAATAAATGGGTCGTGATATTCGGCTCCCTGGCCCTGGTGACTTTTTTCATCGCCGCTATGGTCGCCCAGTTTGTGGGGGGGGCCCGCCTCTTCGAAGGGATGACCGGTCTTTCGTACAACACCGGTCTCATCATCTTTGCCGCCACCGTCATCCTCTACACCACCATCGGAGGCTTTCGGGCCGTGGCCCTCACCGATGCGGTGCAAGGTGTGGTCATGATGATCGGTACCACGGCCCTTCTCTTCGGAGTCATCAAGGCAGGAGGGGGTGTTCCCAACCTCATCAGCTCCCTTCAGGCGGTGGACCCTGCCCTTATCACCCCTTCGGGACCCAACGGATTCTTGAGTAAACCCTTTATGCTCTCATTCTGGGTCCTGGTCTGCTTTGGGGTTATCGGCATTCCCCACACCGCCGTGCGCTGCTTCGGGTACAAGGACAGCCGCGCCATGCACCGGGCTATCATTGTGGGAACCTTTGTTCTCGGATTCCTTATGCTCGGCATGCACCTGTGCGGAGCCTTTGGCCGGATCATCGTTCCGGGGCTCACAGTGGGTGATAAGATCATGCCGGCCCTCACCTTAAAAGTCCTTCCTCCGGTCTTTGCCGGTATCTTTCTTGCCGGCCCCTTAGCCGCCATCATGAGTACCATCGACTCCCAGCTGATTCTCGCCTCGGCCACCATTATTAAAGATCTCTATATCAACTATGGCAAAAAAGAGGCACCCGACGGGGCCCTCCCCACCGAAACGAAGGGAATTCAGCGCTTAAGTTTTATCACCACGGCCATCATCGGCATTATCGTTTTTGGCGCGTCCTTCAACCCCCCCGATCTCATCGTCTGGCTCAACCTCTTCGCCTTTGGCGGATTGCAGGCCACCTTCCTCTGGCCTCTCATTTTGGGATTATACTGGAAACGGGCCAACGCTTACGGCGCTCTGGCCTCCATGACCATCGGTGTGGGGTCCTATTTCTATTTTGCCACCTTTATTAAACGAGTGGCGGGCATGCACGTTATCGTGCCTGTGCTTTCTCTCACCCTGATCGTATTTATCCTGGTCAGTCTTCTAACGCCTAAACCCAAAGCGGACATTATAGACCTCTTCTGGGGGGATGGCCGGGAAAAGGGTTCTGGCGATTCTCAAACACCCTCGGCTGTATAAACAGGTCCCTTAAAAGAGCCGCCGAAGATCCTTGCGCATGCGATCTTCGGCGGCCAGGGACCAAAGGGGTGATGGCTCTCCTTTGGCCCCTGCATCGTATCGTTCACCTGATGGCGTTATTATTTCGATTTTTTGATGGAACCGATATCGATTGATTTTGTGATGGATATTCCAGCGCACCCATGGGGGCCAGGTTCTTTATGTGAGCTATCCAAACCAACCCATGCCGGCTCCAGAAATCTCCCCTTCGGGGAAGAAAAATCACCCCCAAAAAAACTAAAATGGATCAGCCATCCCCAAAACAACGGGAACCGACGTCTCCCATCAAAAA
>JABXKT010000195.1 GCA_013619155.1 Desulfobacteraceae bacterium | reverse complement strand
GGCTCACCCTCGCCCTGAAGGGCAAACCAGTGGATCGCCCCCCGTGTATCTGCCCCGGCGGTATGATGAATATGATCGTGGAAGCGGTCATGGATACTACAAAGAGTCCATGGCCCGAGGCCCACAGCGATCCAAAGTTGATGGCCGATCTGGCGGCGGGCGTCTACGAACAGGACGGCTTCGAAAATTATGGGGTCCCTTTTTGCATGACCGTGGAGGCCGAAAGCATGGGCGCGCCGGTCTCCATGGGGACACGCACCAACGAACCCCGAGTCACGGATTACCCCTTAGATGCCGTCTCCCAGTGGCGGGATCTAAGGGATATCGACCTAAAAACAGGCCGGGCCCGGGTGGTCATCGAGGCGATCCAGCTCTTAAAGGAGAAGAACCCGGAGGTGCCCATCGTCGCCAACCTCACCGGACCGATCAGCCTGGCCACCTCCCTCATCGAGCCGGTGACCTTCTTCAAGGCCCTCCACAAAAAACCCGAAGCGGCCCACGAACTCTTAGAGCATGTCACCCAAAATCTCATCGCCTTTGGCAAGGCCCAACTGGAGGCAGGGGCCCAACTCCTCACCATCTCCGACCCCAGCGGCACCGGAGAGATCCTGGGTCCCAAGATGTTCGCACGGTTCGCCCTCCCCTATCTCAACGCCATCGTCCGGGCCTTGGACGAGTTCGCCGAGGCGGGCACCATCATCCATATCTGCGGACGCTTAAAGGGGATCTACCAGGAACTGAATCTCCTGGAATGCGATGCCATCAGCTTCGACGCCATCACCGATGTCCGGCAGGTGGCCGACCACGTCACCGGCAAGGTCCTCATGGGCAATGTCAGCACCTTCGCCTTAGAGAACAGCGGCCCCGAAAAAATCGCTGCCATATCGAGAAGTTGCCTCGCCCACGGAGTCCATATCCTCGCCCCGGCCTGCGGCATCGGCCCCCGCACCCCCTTTGAAAATATTAAAGCCATGGTCAGTGCGGCAAAAAAAGGGGGAGAACAAAGGGAAGGAATCCGCTCTTAAAAAGCGGCCTTCGATGGTTAAAGGGGGGGAAAAGCAAGCCTCCGGCGGCCAGGAGATAAATCCCCTGGACCCCAGGTGAGTGACCATAACGGGCCTTTGGCCCGTTATGGTCACTATTAAATCCTATTTGGCAAACTTTTGTGAAAGGGTGGTTTGCGGTTCGCCCCATGCTATGAGAAGTTGCCTGTGTCTACGGATGGACCTGTCAAACATTCAAAAATTCCCATCAAATACGGGAATTTACCATGTTGAACTACAGACGCCTTTAACGCGTCTCCTTACATCGACGTGAGGTGGCGATACCTGCTTGACACGCCCCATTCATAAAGATTGGCAAAAGGTGGGCCCCCGGCAGAGACAAGCGAGGCACGCGTTCACCACCCGGCAACCCGTAACCCCTGGCGCGCCGCACTCCGGTGCGGCAGGGGTAATGACGGACTAAAAAGCCCCGCAAAAGTGCGGCTCGCCCCATGCTATGAAAAGTTGCCTGTGTCTACGGATGGACCTGTCAAACATTCAAAAATTCCCATCAAAGGCGGGAATTTACCATGTTGAATCACAGACGCCTTTAACGCGTCTCCTTACATCGACGTGAGGTGGCGATACCTGCTTGACACGCCCCATTCATAAAGATTGGCAAAAGGTGGGCTCCCGGCAGGAAATTTTTTGGCTCAGTGGCCTTGCCGCCCCTGGCCCCAGGTTTGTGAGCATGACGGGCCTTTTGGCCCGTCATGCTCGCGATAAAAATCTGTGTAACAAGCCCGACCTTTCAAATCAGGCAAAAGGGTGGCCCCCGGCAGGGCCAAGCGAGGCACGCTTTCACCGCACGGCTTACGGCGGCGAGGTATACCACCGTAAAGCACATCCGCATTTGCGGCCGCCGTAACTCTGGAATATGTATCTAAGACCTGTTTGTTAAACCCAGCCTATAAAAATTGGCAAAAGTTTAGCCCCCGGCAGGGACAACCGAGGCTTTTTTGAGCTGAATAGTGACACATTAGAGAAGGGAAAAATAGATGTCGCATCTCTTAACCATCGATTCAGAAACGCATCCCCTGGTATTTTCCACAGGGGATACCCTCCTTGAAATTCTGGCAAACCATGGCCGGGCTCCCGAGAGCCCCTGTGCCGGTAAGGGCACCTGCGGCAAGTGCCGGGTGAGGATTCTCCACGGCGAGCTCTCCCCCCCCACCGAGGAGGAGGAGCGCCATCTAACCCGGGAGGAGCGGGGTCAGGGCCTTCGCCTAAGCTGTCAGGCCACGCCTTTAGGGGATGTCCACCTCTCACTTTTAGAGGCCAAGAGCCAGGTTCACGATATTTTAACCGATGGAGAGATGCCCGAGATCGACTTAGCCCCCTGGATCGCCAAGCGGGTTATCACCCTCACCCCGGAGGCCTTAAAGAGCGGCCGCTCCCATGAGGCGCTCATCGAAGGGGCCTTAAACGCCCCCCTGGATCCCGAAGAGCCTGCCCTGCTGGCGAGTCTGGCCACGAGCCTTCACAGCGGAGAGATCACCGCCATCTGCGCGGGAGATCGAATCCTGGGGCTGGAGTCCGGTAACACCTACGATCAGCTGTACGGCATCGCCGTGGATATCGGCACCACCACCGTGGTGGCGGCCCTCATCGACCTCACCTCGGGTCAGGAGATGGGCTGTGAGTCCGCCATCTCTCCCCAGAAAGAGTACGGTCTCGACGTCTTATCCCGTATCGATTTTGTCCGGCGAGAGGAGACGGGGCTTCGCACCCTGCAGGAGGCCATGGTCACCTGCCTGAATGAACTCACCCAATCCCTCGCCCACCAGGCCCGTATCAATGCAACGCATATCTACGAGATAAGCATCGCGGCCAACGCCACCATGATGCACCTCCTCCTCGGCGTGGATACCCACGCCATCGGCCGATCACCCTTTGCCACGGTCTTCTCCAGGAGTCAGTACCTTCCCGCCACCACCATTGGCCTGAAACTCGCCCCCTTTGCGCGGCTCTACTGCCTGCCCGGCGTCTCCAGCTATATTGGTGCCGATATTGTGGCCGGAATTGAGGTCTCCCAGCTGGCGAAGGGAAAAAAAAATCGCCTCCTCATCGACATGGGCACCAATTGTGAGCTGGTCCTGGCCAAAGCCGGCACCCTTACCGCCTGCTCCTGTGCCGCCGGCCCGGCCCTGGAGGGGATGAATATCAGCTGTGGCATGCGAGCCGCCGAAGGGGCGATCCAGGACGTCACCATGGAAAGCGGCACCATCACCGTGGACGTCATCGGTGGTAAAACCCCCACAGGCATCTGCGGCAGCGGTATCCTGGCCGCCATCTCCGAGATATCCCGCACCGGTCTCATGGCCAAGACGGGACGCCTGAAAAAAGCGGCGGATCTCACGGGCGATGCCGCCGCTTTTGCCCCCTTTCTCATAGAGGAAAATGGCAAGAGAGCGGTCGCCATCGCCTCCGGTCCCCAGAAAATCATCATCACCCAGGACGATATTCGCCAGGTACAGCTGGCCAAAGGCGCTATCCTCTCGGGCATCCACTCCCTTCTGGAGAGTATGGAGATCACCATGGAGGCCTTGGACGAGGTGATCATCGCCGGTCAGTTTGGCGCCCACCTCAGCGTGGAGAGCCTCATGGGTATCGGCCTCCTCCCCCGAAATCTGGCCGGTAAAATACGCTATATCGGCAATGCCTCAAAAACAGGGGCACGGATCTGCCTGCTCTCAAAAAAAATCCGCACCGAGATGGAGATGGTCGCCACCCAGGTTCACTACATCGAACTGGCCACAAAAAAAGGGTACGAGCGGCTCTTCACCCGATGCCTCAGCTTCAGTGAAACCTTAGAGGCCCCCCGGCCGAGGAGCCGATGCGCATGAAACCAGGCCCCGAATTCACATGCACCCATCCCGGCACCGTGGAGCTTCCCGAAGCGATCATCGAGGCCCAGGGGTTTACATGCCCCGATATTCACACCAACACCCAAGAGATGGCGCGCCTCGCCCTCGCCTTAAAAAAAGATCGCGGCGACTCCCTCTGCCGCCTCCCCTTCTGCATGACCGTAGAAGCCGAAGCCATGGGAGCCCATATCACCCTCGGGAATCAAAAACACGGCCCCCGGGTGGCGGGCTACTGCCTTCCGAATATGGATGCCGCCATGGGCGTAAAAAAAATCGACCTCTCCCGGGGAAGAGCCAAGGCCGTACTCGACTGCGTGGAGCGCCTCAGCCACCAGGGCGAGGCCGTGGGATTAAATATCCACGGCCCCTTTACCATGGCCGCATCCCTCATCGACCCCCGGCACCTCTACAAGGGAATACGGCAAAAAAACGAGGCCGTGGACCATCTCATGCAAGTGATCGAGGCCAGCACCGTGGCCTACGCCTTAGAGGGGATTAAGAGAGGCGCCCAACTCCTCTCCTACGCCGATCCCGCCGGCGCCATGGACCTCATCGGCCCCAAGCTCTACAAAGCGGTCAGCGGAAAAATCACCGTCCGGATCTTAAAAAAAATAAAAGGCTCTCAAACAAACAGCCTCCTCCACCTCTGCGGCAAAACCTCCACCGCCCTCGAAAAGTGCGGCTTCAGCCACTCCGAACCCGTCCCCTTTGACCCCACACTCACCTACGGAGAGGCCCTCCAAGCCTTCTTAAAGGAGAGATCCGGCACCCACATCGTCGGCCACAACTGCATGAAACAGACACCCCGAATACAGCGCCACCCCAACCTGTGGACGATCCACCTTGCGCCTTAGGTAAGGAGACCACGAGACATGCCTCCGGCGGCCAGGAGATAAATCCCCTGGACCCCAGGTATGTGAGCATGACGGGCCTTTGGCCCGTCATGCTCACGATAAAAACCTGTTTGGTAAGCCCATCTCATAAAAATTGGCAAAAGGTTGACCCCCGCAGGGCCAACTGAGGCTTATTTCGTTCATATGCGCTAAATTGTTATAAATCCAGATACAGCATAAAACACCGCTATGCCGTAGGGTGCGCCTGCGCACCGTTTTTAAATGGTAAAAGATTAGGATTACACGCAAAAAAGACACAAAACATCTATAAACAAACGGGGTTAAATCAGGACGACTCGTTTTAAAGTGGCCCATCATATCGAGCCTTATTTATTGAAAAATTAAAGCGAGATAGACCCCACATAAAGAAAAACACGCCCCGGGTTTTAACAATAGAGTGGAGGCACCACGCCACCATCCTGGGCGCGCCGCGCTCCGGCGCGGCTTTTTTGCGAAGGGCCTGTGTGACCCTATCCATGATTGACCATCGTTTGAGGGCTCTGGAAAAAAACAGATAAAAATACTGCTGTGATTTGCCCCTCGTTCCTCGGGACAAAGCGCAGCGATAACCAGCATTACGCTCTTTTTACCTCATGTAACGTTACCCCCCTTGCCTCCGGTGGCCCTGCCGAGAGCCACCCTTTTGTCTGATTTAAAAGATCAGGCTGACCAAACACCTTTTTATAGTGACTGTGACGGGCCTTTTGGCCCGTCACAGTCGCAAACCTGGGGTCCAGGGCCCTGTCCCTGGCCGCCGGAGGCATCGCTTTTTTACACCGCATATTGATTGATATGCCGTCCCCACCAACGATTCCAAGAGAGATGAAGTATGAAATGGAAAACATGTAGAAGACGACTCCTTCCCTGGGGCGTATTGGTTCTCGTATTGATGGCCGTAAGAGGGGCCGCGTCCTATGGCATCGACGACCCCCTGATGCAAGACAGAATCCCCCTGCTCTACCTCACCCTCATCTTCTTAGGGGGTCTGATCATCATCGGTGGCGTTAAAGGAGTAAAATCCATCTTCACCCTGATATTCACCATCTGGATCATCCTAAAGGTGCTCCTGCCTCTGATCTTAAACGGGTACAATCCGATTCTGGTCACCATGGCCCTCTGCGCCCTGATCATTGCCGTCACCTTAGGCGTCATCGGCGGAATTAATCGAAAAACCCTGGCCGCCACCATCGGAACCTTCGGAGGCGTTGTCATCGCCGGACTGTCGGCCCTTATCATCGGCCACATGGCCCAGCTCAGCGGCCTGGGAGGCGAAGAGTCCATCCACCTCATTCTCTACTCCCGTCACATCGACTTCCAAGGGCTCCTCCTGGCCGGTATTATCATCGGCGCCCTAGGAGCCGTCATGGATGTGGGCATATCCATCGCCTCCGCCATGCATGAAATCCGAGTCGCCGATCCCGACATCGGAGAAAAAGAGTGGATCGCCGCCGGCATGACGGTGGGCCGTGATATCATGGGTACCATGTCCAATACCTTAATCCTCGCCTACGCGGGCAGCAGCCTCAACCTCCTCCTCCTCTTTACCACCTACGATCTCCCCTTAAACGAGATCATCGGACGAGACACCATGGCCGCCGAACTCCTCCGCGCCCTGGCCGGCAGCGTGGGCCTCCTCTTTACCATCCCGGCCACTGCCATTGCCGCAGGGAAACTGGCCCCCAAAAATGGCACACCCTCGGCAGAGAGAAGATAATAACCATTCAAGAAGCCTCCGGCGGCAAGGTGTACCACCTTGAAAGCCAAATTGCGGACGCACTTTGCCCCTCGTCCCTCGGGTCAAATCACATCCGCCTTTAAGATAAAATTCGTTTAAGAACATATTGTAAAAGGCCGGGTTGTCACGCCTTGCCTTATAAAATCATGGCAAAAGCGTGACTCCCAGCAGGGACACCAAAAGAGTCAGAGCTTTTCACATGGCGCCCCATGAAAAATCGCACCTATTATTTTTGAAGGGATATTTGGACACGGTGTCAGTCTCGTGGAGACTATTTTGAGGGGGGAATGCATGGGGAACTATGTATAAAAATCTACAGACTCAACATTTCGCTCAGGAGTGTCAAAAAGTGAAGCGAGGA
>JABXKT010000194.1 GCA_013619155.1 Desulfobacteraceae bacterium | reverse complement strand
GGGTAAAAGAAGTAATACATACAGATATGGGAGGCATACCCCGCCATCTATAAAAGAATTATAATATATAAATCAAGGGACTTATAAAAATATAAAAAGATAATATCAAAGAATCAATTCAAAAAAATAGCCCACCTCACCCCGCGTCCATTGCCAGATTGAGACCCGCCCAGACATACCGACGGATCATTCACAGACGATCCTGGCACACCAACTGCCTGCCCAGAGATGGGGGAGGCAGATCCCAGTGATGTCAAAACCTTGCCCCCTATATAAAATTATATTTTTAGCATGAAATATGTTCATAAAAGGATTCATCGATCTTAATAGTCACCGATGGTATATGAACAGACACAGACCAAGCTCCATATAACATTGTGAATACAATACATCCCCCGACCCAAAAAGGGGGGAAGGGCTCTGAGGGGCCCCATGGGAGCACGAGACGGTGACGCCTAAGGTGACGGCAGGAATCTCGGAAGAGCCCGTCACTCAGTCGCTCTCGGTGATGCATAGATAAGACGGGGCGAAAAAGCGCCCCCCATAGGATTCATGGCAGAGAATAAATGAATGGGGCCTTCTCACAGGTAAGAAAGAGCGATAGGCTCCTTAGAAGAGCAATTGAAGCGAATCCCAAAGAATACAAAGTGGGCATATGGGATCTCTCATTTTGACGATTCAATTGTATAATTATTTTTTTCTCAGATCTGCCCCCCTATACGGGGCATTTGAGCCCACAGGAAAGGGGCAAAAAAAGAAGGGATATAAGCAGTTTAGCTATCTTTCCACGGCGACAAATTTATCGACGAATATTTTTCATCAATAAAGGATAACCCATAAGAATTTTTTGTATTTCTATGGCAGAAACCGGGGCGAGCCGCCTCACTGGCAAAAAGGGGGGGGGACAAAAAGGCTCTTTTTTTCAATACCCGGCATCCCACAAACCCTGAAAATGCCCCATCCACTCTCTAAGGACACGATAGAGATCCTGGGCACTCACCACCCTCCGCCCATCGCCTTCGAAGGCGCCGTCATCACCCGGCTTCTCTTGGGGAAGAGGTTCCATACCCGGCCCCTCTTGGGAGAGAGGCGCCATCCCCAGCCCCCCCGTCGAACCATACCGCCCAGGGGAAAGAACAGTGAGACGGCCTTCGCCGCTGCCCACCACCAGCTCCATATCCCCATCACCATCGATATCCACCCCAAGGGGCATCGAGGCAATCTCTGTGGAAAAAAAGGCAAGGGGCCCATGGGTCCTATCCCTCAAGGCAAAGGCCAAAGGCCCTCCGGACGCGGTGATATTCTCGATCCACCGCAGGGAGCCGTGCATCTCCCCGGAGACCACATCAAGATCTCCGTCTCCGTCCAGATCGATGACGGCAGGACTGGAGCTATCTCCCACATCGATGCCGGAAAAAGGGTTCAGGCGCCCCATCATCTCAGCAAAGCCACACACACCCTCCTCCGCCAAAAGATTGCGGCAATAACGAAAGGTCCCATCCCGGTCCCCAAAGAGAAGGTCTGCATCGCCGTCTCCGTCAAAATCGCCGAAAACAGGGGTGCCCTGCCACTCCGAAAAAATACCGGCAAAGGGGCTCGTCTCATCACCCACCACCCGAAAGTCGGGAACCCGGGCCGTGCCCTCATTCTTAAAAAAAACCATCTTATTCAGATAGAGCGCCGTCAGGGGCGTCTCCACGGAACTAAAATCAAACCAGACGACATCCTCATCGCCATCATTGTCCACATCGGCCACCGCCACATAGGGCGTGTCCCGTTCATAGGACATGGTGATGGCATCCAGATGATTGGGAACGGCATCGGCAGTGAGTAAACGATCTCCCACCGGCACAAACACCTCCATCCTCCGTCCGTAGCAGCCCACATAGAGTTCGACCCGATCATCGCCATCGAGGTCCCCCGCCACTGGCGACAGATTTCGCCCCAGGGAGAGGGAGGCAAAGGGGCTCGTCGACTGAACCACGAACTCAAGCCCTCCTGGACGAATCGACACCTCACGGCCATAAGCGCCCCCCACCAGAGAGATTGACGCCATCAAGACCCCCACATACACCGCCTTACCGTACGTCCACATAAAGCATCCCATCGACCTTCAAAAAGAGATAGAGCCGCCCAACGGTGCCAGACAATGCGCCCTCTCTCACCTCACCACCACAGGCGGTGAAAAAAACATAAAAAAGCAAAAACACCCACAGTTAAAGGAGCGGGCATAAAAAAACGGCCCATCCCTGTAACGATGAGCCGTCATCATCCCGAGGCAACCTGGCTATCTTGTCAGATCAAGATCCATGGCTTTCCGTCCCTGCCTCACGACAGGTTTGGCTTTTTCCCTTATTTTAAAAAATAGTCACTATTTAGCGTATAGAGGAGCCTTCTAGGGTCAAAGTGACCAAAAAAACAGGCCTCCGGCGGCGAGGCGAGCCACCTCGAGGAGCAGACCAGCCAATGCAGGCTACCCCGCTCCTCGGGTTGAATCACATGCGCCTTGGCTTTTAGATTCACCCAAGGCTGCCTTTATAAGACCTGTTTATGAAACCCGTCTTTATAAAAGCAGGCAGAAACGGGGCTTCCGAAAGAGCTGCCATAGGCACCGCTAAATAGTGACAATAAACAGAAGTATTCCGGCCCCTATCGAGGCCCTGCCCCCTTAATCTCCTTGGCGTACCGATCCTTTTCGCTATAGATACATCCACAGTACTGCTGACGATATATCCCCATCTCCTTGGAGGTATCGATGCCCTCCTTCCATCCCGGGCGAAAATCTTCATAATAAAACTTAACCCCCACCTCCCGCGCCAGAGACTCTGCGATGCTCTTAATCAGCTCATGATTCTGATGCCGGCTGTACAAGAGCGTGGAGGTAAAGGCCTCAAATTTGCCTCTCTTGGCCAGAAGCGCCGTGGCTCGGAGGCGATCATGGTAGCAGATACGGCAACGATCCTTCTCCCGAAATGCGGCCTGACGAAGGAAGGCCTCCAGCTCATACCCCTCCTGATAGATCACCTTCATCCCGCAACTCTCTGAGAACTGGCGCAGCCCCTCCTCACGCTTCATGCACTCGGTAAAGGGGTGGATATTGTGGCGGTAAAAAAAACCCATCACATCATGACCCGCCTCGTGAAGCACTCGTGTGGGGTAGATAGAGCAGGGCCCACAGCATGTATGCATCAATATTTTCATGACTAAAATCTGCCTTCTATGGTCAATATTCGATAAAAAAAGCCTATCCGGTCGCATGATCGGAAAATAGACGTCAGTGAATGCGCCCCCAGTGAATCAAAAATTGAGACGGGGCTTTTTATCAGACCGACGTCTGAAGCGTATTCATCCCGATACGCAAAAGGCGTATTCTCGGCAAACCAGATAAAAAAAACACCCCAAAAACTAAGGTGCCGTCACCCCTTACCCCACACAGCTATGCGGACACAGCCCCCCCCATATTTCATTCATGAAGGATGCCCCGTGATTCGCCACCAAAGGGCAGAGGTCGCAAGGGTAACAAATGCCTGTCACTGAATACCGTCCCTATACCGTATAATCTCGGGCACCGAAGATAGCCGTCCCCACCCGCACCAGGGTAGCCCCCTCTTCGATGGCCACCTCAAAATCGCCGCTCATACCCATGGAGAGCTCTCTCATCTCCACACCATCGATGGCCAGGGCGTTGATGCGCTCCTTAATAAGACGCAGCTGACGAAAATAGGGGCGTGCCCCTTCGGGGTCATCAAAAAAGGCCGGCATGGTCATCAGCCCTTTCACGGCGATATGTTTAAGGGCCGCCACCTCTCGAATCAGGGCGATCACCGTCTCATCGGTGGTTCCAGACTTGCTCTCCTCTCCGCTGGTGTTCACCTGAATAAGAATATTTTGAACCACCCCTTTTTTAGCGGCCTGCTTGTCGATCTCGGTGGCCAGCTTCAAACTGTCCACCGAGTGGATCAGATCGAAAACCCCCACGGCATACTTCGATTTTTTGCTTTGGAGATGACCGATAAAGTGCCACTGGGCCTCATCACCGCCGATCTCCTCGACCTTGGCCACTGCTTCCTGGATATAGTTCTCCCCAAAGAGCGTCTGGCCGGCAATGATGGCCTCCTTCACCATAGAGGCGGGCTTTATCTTACTCACGGCCACAAGACGAATCTCTTGGGCATTGCGGCCGGCTTTTTCGGCGGCATCTCTGATCTGTTGTTCAATTTTTTGAATGCGATCTCTCATCACGTGTTATCTGAACTCCATCAGTTCGAGTCTTTTTAAATGCTCCACCACTTCACAGATGGGAAGCCCCACCACGTTGGTGTACGACCCCTTGATCTCCCTCACAAGGGAGGCACCTTTGCCCTGAATACCATAGGCACCGGCCTTATCAAACGGTTCACCGGTTTTAATGTACCAATTTATCTCGGCCGGAGACAAAGGTTTAAATGTCACATCCGTGATCACCACCTCACAAATCTCTCGATCAAGGGAGGGGTTCACCAGACAAAAGCCGGTACATACCTGATGATCCCGACCCGATAAGGCCTCCAGCATGCGTCGGGCATCGTCTCCATCCCTGGGTTTACCCAGAATCGTCCCATCCACCACCACCAGGGTATCGGCACCCAAGACCCATCGATTGGGTTGAGTCGCCGCCACATCCCGGGCCTTCATAGAGGCCAGGGCCATGGCGCACTGTGCAGGAGCCACCCCTTCGGGAAGAATCTCTTCGGCATGACTTGGAATAATATCAATAAGAACGCCCGCCTCTTCGAGGAGATCTTTCCTGCGAGGAGACTGAGATGCCAGGACCAGTTGTTTTGTATCAATAGGCTGATTTTCTTTCATTTCGGGGGTTGTAGCAGAAAACCTTGCCCCTTGCAAGATAGAGCCCCACCCTCAAAAAAGAGGCGTACCGGAACATAAGAGGCGTCGACCCCCCGGCCACGCCGCATCGTGCCTTCGCTTTAAAAAAATATTTTCCGCCCTCATCTTTCCGGCCCGTCCCATATCACACAGATACAAATGAATTAAAATCCCTTGAGAACACATCATTATGCATCATCTCTCCATCTCGATGAAGAGCCCTTTAAATGGACGCATCCCAGAAAAACAGACCCGATGTCAAAAAGTTCCAAATTCCCGGTTGCCATTCAAAAAAAAATCACGTAAAGAAGAACAGTCCTTTCGGCTTGTCCGTATCGGACCATTTTTATGCGTTGCCCGGATGGCGGAACTGGTAGACGCAAGGGACTTAAAATCCCTCGGTCGCAAGACTGTACGAGTTCGATTCTCGTTCCGGGTACCATAAAAACTGAATGATTTCAAAATTTTAAGAGGGTCTTTCGACATAGTCGTGAGACCCTTTTTTAGTGGCAAAATTACAATAATGTGTAAAAATCGACAAACTATACGGGTATTCCCCTACGATTCCCCTACAGTTCCCCTACAGTTTGAAGTGGCTGAAAAGCCCTTATTTGGTATCAGATTCAGGCTTTGAGGTGGGCAATGATCCCAGGACAAATCGGTTTGACGCTTCAACCAGGTGTTCTGGCGATAGGTGGGCATAGACCAGGGTACTGGTGATCGACTTATGCCGCATCAGATCCTGGATCGTTTTCAAGGGCTCCCCCCGCATGGCCATATAGCTGGCGAAGGTGTGGCGAAGATCGTGAAAACGATACTCCTCATACCCGGCGGCGCGCACGGCCCTCTTAAATAAGTTACCCATGTGAGAGACGTCGGTCC
>JABXKT010000032.1 GCA_013619155.1 Desulfobacteraceae bacterium | reverse complement strand
TCATGCCGCCGGGGTCGCTCCGACATGCCCCGGCCCCGAACTTTTTTTCACTTTTTATTAAAAAAGCCCTTGACCATTTATCAAAAAATAGATTAAAAGCTTTCTGTCTCGAGGCGATACAAAAGAGTACGCGCACCGGGCACGCACAATGAAAATCATGGCGATGTAGCTCAGTTGGTTAGAGCATGCGGCTCATATCCGCAGTGTCCGCGGTTCAATTCCGTGCATCGCTACCATATATTAGAGAAGCCGGTGAGTTTATTTAAAACTCACCGGCTTTTTGTATTTTCCGGCCCCATATAATTTTTTACACAAAAAACCCTTGACCATTGGCCGGAAAATAGATTAAAAACGTTTTGTCTCGGCAGCATCACCCACGGGTAGACGCACCGAGCCACGCACAATAGAGATCATGGCGATGTAGCTCAGTTGGTTAGAGCATGCGGCTCATATCCGCAGTGTCCGCGGTTCAATTCCGTGCATCGCTACCATATATTAAAGAAGCCGGTGAGTGTATTTAAACACTCACCGGCTTTTTGCGTTTTTAAAGCCCTGGACGCCACTTACCCCTTATTCGCAGCCATCCCTGTGGTCATCACAACAATGATGATGCGCGTATACATCCTCTTTTCAGATTGTAAGGAAAAAAGCCTCGCTTGTCCCTGCCGGGGGCCTTTGCTTTTGCAAAAGGGTGCCAAACAGGTTTTCATAGTGACTGTAACGGACCGGGGGGCCAGGGGCTCTATCTCCTGGCCAACCGAGGCCTTTTTTCTGGTTAGGGCTCCCGCAAAAAATGAATGCGCAAATTTCATAAAAAGGCCGCAGTGATTTGACCCGAGGCACGCGGGTTAAAACGCTGCGGCATCCTGCTTTCAAGGTGGCTCACCTTGCCGCCGGAGGCATCGTTTTTTGTATATTTTATTTTTGCACAGGCCCTTACTTTAACCATAGAGGGCGGCTCTTTTCTGACCAACCCGCCCCTTTTTTCAATCCTCTTTTTTCAATCCTCGCCTATCATGCCAGCCCCAAGGCGTCGGCCACCCCTTTCCCATAAGCGGGATCGGCCTTCGTGCAGTTTTCAATATGCCGTCGCTTGATCTCTTCGGGGGCATCCCCCATGGCACGGGCCGTGTTCTCGAAGAGGAGGGCCTTTTTCTCCATGGTCATCAGGCGAAAGAGCCGTCCCGGCTGGGAGTAGTAATCCTGGTCCTCGCGATGATTCCAGTGATCGGCGGCCCCGTCCAGGGCCAGGGGGGGCTCGGAAAAATCGGGCTGTTCCTTCCACTCACCGTAACTGTTGGGCTCGTACCCCAGGGTGCTGCCGTGGTTACCATCCACACGCATGGCCCCATCGCGGTGATAGCTGTGAGCCGGACAGCGGGAGGCGTTCACCGGGATGAGATGATGATTAACGCCAAGGCGATACCGCTGGGCATCGGCGTAGGAGAAGAGGCGCCCCTGGAGCATCTTGTCCGGCGAGAAACCAATACCGGGCACGATACTGGCCGGGTTAAAGGCCGACTGCTCCACCTCGGCAAAATAGTTCTCCGGGTTGCGATGGAGCTCCACAACCCCCACCTCCATGAGGGGGTAGTCCTTGTGATACCACACCTTGGTGAGATCGAAGGGGTTGTAGGGGCATTGGGCCGCCTCTGCCTCGGGCATCACCTGGATAGAGAGGGTCCAGCGGGGAAAATCACCCGCCTCGATGCTCTCATAGAGATCTCTCTGATGGCTCTCCCGACAGGCACCCACAAGGTGCATGGCCGCCTCATCGGTCAGAGTCTCGATCCCCTGCTGGCTGCGAAAATGAAATTTCACCCAAAACCGCTCGTTATCGGCATTGATCAGGCTAAAGGTGTGGCTGCCAAAACCATGCATGTGGCGGTAGGACTTGGGAATGCCCCGATCGCTCATGGTGATGGTTATTTGATGGAGGGCCTCGGGAAGGGAGGTCCAGAAATCCCAGTTGTTCCGGGCACTGCGCATATTGGTGCGCGGATCCCTCTTGACGGCGTGGTTCAGATCCGGAAACTTCAACGGGTCCCGCAGGAAGAATACCGGGGTGTTGTTGCCCACCATATCCCAGTTCCCCTCCTCCGTATAAAATTTGAGGGAGAACCCCCGGATATCGCGTTCGGCATCCGCGGCTCCCCGCTCTCCGGCCACCGTAGAGAAACGGCTGAAGAGCTCTGTCTTCTTACCCACCTCAGAAAAAATCCGAGCCTTGGTATACCGGGTGATATCCTGGGTCACGGTAAAGGTGCCATACGCCCCGGACCCCTTGGCATGCATGCGCCTCTCGGGAATCACCTCCCGATCGAAATGGGCCAGCTTCTCCAAGAACCACACGTCCTGGAGTAGCATCGGACCACGGGGTCCGGCGGTCATAGAGTTCTGGTTGTCGGAAACGGGTGCACCGGCATTGTTGGTTAACGGCTTCTTCTCTTTGGCCATGATCATCCCCACCTTCATTGATAGATATCTGGGTTGATAAGAACAGGGGCATGGAAGAGCCCCCGGAGTCACCGGTACCGTGGGTATCGATGGATCGAAGATTTCAAGGAAAATACCCCCCGCCGCGACCGTCATGGAAAAGATAAAAAAACGTAACTATTCAGCTTAGGGCCGGAGCAAAAATAAAACATACAAAAGCGATGCCTCCGGCTGGGCTTTGACCTGTTCCTCGGGGCAAATCACAGCGGCATTCTTATGAAATTTGTTTATCTGTTTTTTGCCAGAGCCCTTACGCCTCTCGTGGCCCTGCCGATAGCCAAACGCTTGCCCCCATTTTATAAGGCATGGTTTGACAAACAGCCCTTAAAATAGAAGTCAGGGTAAAGCGAAGGGCAGGTGCGATCTCGAGGCACGAGGGGTGACGCGTATCTGCATCCGGCTCTCAAGGTATCTCGCCGAAGACATTTTTTTTATGGCTGAATCGTTACAAAAAAACGCAGATAAATTAGGGGGGAGTTAATATATGACTGAACGCCTGATGATCGCTCGTGTAAATTTTTACCATAAAACAATGAAAACAAAAATAAAAAGCGTCACGTCATGAGAAAACAAGGGGGAACCACCTCGGTAAAAAAACGGCCACACAGATTACCCGAGGATTTGGCTAAAAAAGAGCGCAGAGCTTACACTCTGTGTATGATAGGGTACCCATGAAAGGCCCGAAGGGCCATTGATTCAACCCAAACCGGAGTCCCCATAAATGGACAACTACGAAGACCATTTAGACCAGATAGAAGAGGAGGCGTACGCGAGAAAGTACGCCCAGAAAATGGTAGAGTCCTGCATCTCAGGCATTGTGGACGAACTGGCCGAGAATCTCGGCATGCCCCAGAGAGAGGTCATCAAAAAGCAGGCGGGGGCCATTAAAAAAATCCTCCTCTCCATGCAGATCCTCACAGACAGTGGTCTTCTTGCCAAAAAAGGGGGCGTCGACCTCCCATACAGCATCGAAGCCCTCTCCTGTAAATTAAACGACACCGTCCCCCCCAGAGAGGCCAAGGAGTTAAAATGGATCGAAGAGACCCTGGCCAATCCTGACGCCTCGGATCGTCAAATCGACGAGGCATCGGCGGTGGAGCAAGCCATCGAAGATGTGGATAAAATTGGCACGGAGACCGAATCCCCGGAACTCATCGAGCTCTATCAAAGTGGGCGACAGGCCGCTAAAAAAACGCCATTCTCCGGATAAGGCGCCCCTTAAAAACCAATTTTTTACCACGGGGTCCGGGGCCCCTACGGCACCCCATTTTTACCCCGGCCCCGGATCAATCGGACCACGAGCCCTTCCCCTCTCTCATCGTTTAGCTTAAATGTATCGAGAGGCGGCCCCCTATTTCCACCAGACAAGAGCCCTCCACCCCTTCCACAGCCCTATTTTCTTAAGGGGTGGCGCCCAATAATTATGGAAAATAAAAGAAGTTGATCGACAATTGATGCAGGCAATTACCCCAAACCGCTTCGTTTTCTTTCACCGAATCGGCGCATTTTTTCACATATAAAAACCCCCCATATTCCTAGGGGTTGGTAAATCCCTCCACTTCTTCCTTGAAATCAGCCCCAACCTTATATTAGGGTGGTGTCTCATAAATCAGGATGTTTAGGCCTTACCCACTGACATCGTTACACAATCTATTTTGTACCCAAGGGATCCCAATCACTCGCCTCCATACCAAAAGAGACCACGACACGGGACCCTCCGGCAGTGGATATCCCTATTTTCAACCTGTATGACCCGAACATTAAGCTCAAACCATCTCTATTGCAGGAGATCCATACCATCATGAGCATCGGTTTTAATCGCATTATTGAAGATAAAATTCTGGCGGCCATAAAAGAGGGAAAATTAGACAATATTCCCGGCCACGGAGAACCCCTGGAGATTGAAGACGACAGCCGGGTCCCCGAAGAGCTGCGTCTTGCCCACAAAATCCTTAAAAATGCCGGCTGTGTGCCCCCCGAACTCGAAGAACATATGGAGATCAGGCGGGCCGAGGATCTTCTGAATACAAGCGATGACCTCGCCGAAACCTACCATGCCATGAAGCGTATTCGCTTTCTTAAAAAAAAGCTCTTACGTGAAGGACGATCGTCCCGGGTATTCACCATCCCAGAGAGCTATGAAGAAGAAGTGGTCCACAAATTTCACAAAAAATAGAAACGGTTAAGAGGGCTCTTACGCCCCTTGCAGGACGGACACCCAAAATGAACAAACTCAATCTTGCAGTTATTTACGGCGGTACCTCCCCAGAACGGGATGTCTCCCTGGTCAGCGGAAAAGAGGCCCTGGCGGCCCTTAATACCGACCGCTACACCATTTTTCAGTACGACCCGAAAGAGGGACTCGACGCCCTGGTACAGGATGCCCCCACCATCGACGTGGCCCTCATCCTCCTCCACGGCTCTCCCGGAGAAGATGGCTCCATCCAGGGACTCCTCGACCTCCTGAAGATCCCCTATCAGGGAGCCGGACTCCTGGGCAGCGCCATTGCCATGGATAAAATCCTCTCCAAACAACTCTACACCGATGCCGGCATCCCCACTCCCAAGGCCGTGGAGATCCAAAAAGGGGTCCCCTTCGATACCGCCGCCATCGTCGCCACCTTGGGCCTGCCCCTCTTTGTCAAACCCGCCTGTGGAGGCTCCAGCCTCGGCATGTTCCGGGTAACCCGCCAAGAGGAGCTGAATGCGGCCGTTATGGAGAGCCTCACCTTCGACGATAAGGTGGTGATCGAGGCCTTCATCGAGGGGATCGAGCTCACCTGCGGCGTCCTCGGAAACGATGCGCCCGAGGCGCTCCCCGTCATCGAGATCATCCCCGAAGGGGAGAGCCCCTACTTCGATTATGAGGCCAAGTACACCCCCGGTGCCACCACCGAAATCTGCCCGGCCCGTATCACCCCTGCCCTCACAGAAAAGGCCATGGACCTTGCCATGCAAGCCCACCGGGCCCTGCACCTGAAAGGGTACAGCCGTACCGACATGATCCTGAAAGGGGAGGCACTCTTCGTCCTGGAGACCAACACCATCCCGGGTATGACCCGTACCAGCCTGCTGCCCCGTGCCGCACAGGCTGCAGGATTCTCCTTTTCGGCCCTCCTGGACCGGCTCATTGAGCTGGCCTTAGAGTCCGGTAAAAAATAGTCGTCACCGAGACACATCGGCCCTCACCATTAAAGGGCTTTCATACGTAACGCATTGTTGTTTATGCAAAACCCGTGTAACAGAAGGATATGAATATGAAGGTACTGGTTATAGGTAGCGGAGGCCGAGAGCACTCTCTGGTATGGAAAATTACCCAGAGCGTAAAGGTAGATGAGGTATTTTGTGCACCGGGTAATGCAGGCATCGCCGATCTGGCCACCTGCGTGGATATCTCATCCGATGACATCCCTGCCCTCCTGGCCTTTGCCCAGGAGAACAAAATCGATTTTACCGTGGTCGGTCCCGAGGCCCCCCTGGCCGATGGTATCGTCGATATCTTCGAAAAAAAGGGACTCAAGGTATTCGGAGCCTCCAAGAGGGCGGCCCAGTTAGAGGCCAGCAAGACATTCTCCAAGAAGATCATGAACCGCTATGGGGTGCCCACCGCCGTGGGACGCAGCTTCACCACCTACGAGACCGCCGCAAAATACATGGCCGAATTCAAGGGCAATGTGGTGGTAAAGGCCGATGGCCTGGCGGCCGGTAAGGGCGTCATTGTCTGCAGCACCATCAAAGAGGCGGATGCGGCTCTCAAGGAGATCATGCAGGACAAGGCCTTCGGTGATGCCGGAGCCCGGGTGGTCATCGAGGAGAGGCTGGAAGGGGAAGAGGTCTCCTTTCTCGCCCTGACCGATGGAAAGACCGTCCTGCCCCTGCCCACCTCCCAGGACCACAAACGTGCCTTCGACGGCGACGAAGGCCCCAACACCGGTGGCATGGGCGCTTACTCTCCGGCCCCCATCATCGATAAGTATATGCACGATAAGATCATGAAAGAGGTAATGATCCCCACTGTAGAGGGGATGGCCAAGGAAGGGATCCCCTTTAAAGGAGTTCTCTATGCCGGCCTCATGATCGACCGGGACCGCATCAAGGTTTTAGAGTTCAACGCCCGCTTCGGCGACCCCGAGTGCCAGCCCCTCATGATGCGCGTGGAAAACGACATCATCGAGCTCATGGAGGCCACCACCGACGGCACCCTGGATCAGCACACCATCAAAATCGATCCCCGAGCCGCCGTCTGCGTGGTCATGGCCTCCGGAGGATACCCGGGAAGCTACCGCAAGGGCAACGTCATCAAGGGGCTCGAAGAGGCCGCGGCCATCAACGACCTGGAGGTATTCCATGCGGGTACCGCCCTGCGCGGCACCAAGGTCACCACCGCCGGTGGGCGCGTCCTGGGAGTCACCGCCCTGGGTAGCGATGTAAAACGCGCCATCAACAAGGCGTATAAAACCGTTAACAAGATCTCCTGGACCAAGGCCTTTCACCGTAACGACATCGGCGGGCGGGCCCTCGCCCACATGTCGACGCCTACACGGGTTGGCATCATCATGGGCAGTGACTCCGACTACGAGACCATGAAAGGGGCCACCCAGATCTTACGAAAATTTGGCGTCCCCTATGAATTCACCGTGGCCTCGGCCCACCGTACCCCCTTTGTGGCGGCAGATTTCGCCATCAATGCCCGGGAACGCGGACTCCAGGTCATCATCGCCGCCGCCGGTCATGCGGCTCACCTGGCCGGTGTCATGGCCGCTCACACCACCCTTCCCGTCATCGGAGTCCCTGTGCCCTCATCGGCCCTGGCCGGCATGGATGCCCTCCTCTCCACCGTGCAGATGCCTCCCGGAGTCCCCGTGGCCACCGTGGCCATCGGCAAACCGGGAGCCACCAACGCCGGCATCCTGGCCGTACAGATCCTCTCCATTGCCGATCCGCTCCTGGCCGATCTCATGACCGAGTACAAGAAGGATCTGGCCGCGGAAGTGGATGCCAAGGCCAAGAGACTCGACGATAAGCTTAAATTCGGGTAGATACAGCATAGATACGGATAAGCCCCCGACGAGACGAAAAGAGACAAACGCCATCCGGTCCCATAGAAACGTCTATAGAACCGGATGGCCGGGCCTCTGCCCCTTTAGACGCCTGGGTCCGCATCCTGTGCGGCCCGGGCGCAAGGGCCCGTCTTTAAAAATGCGCCTTTTTTCTCCATCACTGTCGATACCGACCCAACCCCAACATCACAAGAGGGAATCACTTTGGCAAATCGCCAAACAGCCCCCTTTGGAACACCAGCCTATGGGCACCATACTCCCCGTTGAATCAGACCAGGCGACCCCTGCCCTCCTCCACCAGACCAGCCGTATCTTACGGGCAGGTGGGTGCCTTGTGATCCCCACCTTCGGCCTCTACGGCATGGCGGCCAACGCCTTCGATGAGAGGGCCGTCCGAAGGCTCTTTGCCATCAAAGAGCGCCCCTTAACCAACCCGATCCTCCTCCTCATCCAGGACCAAGACGCCGTGAACACCCTGGTGACCCATATCCCCGCCGCCGCCACGGCCCTTATGGAACACCTCTGGCCCGGGAAACTCACCCTGGTATTCGAGGCCGCCCCGTGCATCCCGGAGATCATTACCGCCGGAACGGGCAAGGTGGGCCTACGGGTCCCGGCCCACCCCGTCACCCGGGCCATCACCGGAGCCGTCCCCTTCCCCATCACCGGTACCAGCGCCAATATATCCCGGGATCCCGGCGTCTCCACCGTTAAGGCGCTGAATCCACGCATCATCGAAGGGGCCGACCTCATCATCGACGCCGGACAGCTGAAAGGGGATACCGGCTCCACGGTGGTAGACGTCACCTGCACCCCGCCCCGCATCCTCCGCCAGGGATCCACCCCGGCCCGAGATATTTTCACCATTCTTGGCATATCTCTATAATTTTGATTGACAAGCAAATGAAAATTACATAAAAAGTTCCGTGTGTGCCGGAGTGGTGAAATTGGTAAACGCAGCGGATTCAAAATCCGCCGGGGGAAACTCCTTGTCGGTTCGATTCCGACCTCCGGTACCACCCAAACAGAAAAATACTGTCCGTGAGCCTCTTAGGTGTCACGGTTTTTTTGTTTTTAAAGGATAATTCAGATCACCCCTTTAATCGCAACAATCCACAATCACAACCCATCACGAACCCTCATTCACCCCCCACCCCACTATGTCCGCTCTCCGATTTTCTCGATCTCAAGGCCGATATTCTAAAAACGGTACTTTACAGGCTTAACGTAGGGGTCTAACTCAGGGTACTAATTGACGCATCCACAGGGGTTTTCTTCTGGAAAGGTTCGGTAGCATTGTCCCTCCCAAATGGGCGCCATGAAGGTCGGCCCCTTCCAGATGGGATCCCATGAGGTATTGCTCGTCCAGATTGGAAAGTTAGAGATATATAAGGGAGGGGCGCATAGCCAAGAGGTTCGTATTTTTCGTCCGATAAGGGGACTATATATTAACTTTTTCCCGAGCCACGACTGGTTTGGGATAGGCCCATCTTAGTAGCCTTCCATAGATAATATTTTGCGAAATGAAATTGAAATCCTCGATGATTTTGTTCAGCAGCTAATTTTGTGAAATGCGCCACTCCTTTTTCAAGAGACAATAAGCGTTCTTCATTTTAGGTTTAATTTAATGATAATAAACATATTTCTGACATAAAAACGTGGCAATCCAAGTTACCCTGACTTGCATCATCTCGAATAATGTTAACACCTTCCTTATTACATTTGTCTGCCTCGCAGCATCAATTCGAACCCCACGATTCCAATAGGTAAATGCACTAACATGTTGACCGTGACTCATCCACATACTGTCGCTCAACCTCATCTATCAGTAGTATTCACTCGGTTCCCCCGAGGAGCGCCTCTAAACCAGGAGGTTCTGGGAAGGTTACCGTGGTGAGAATCAGCGGGAAAAAGAGATCGAAGCGGGTCCCCTCTCCAAGTTTGCTGGATACGGTAATATGGCCGTTATGTCCCTGGACAATGCCATGGACCATGGACAGACCCATACCAGTCCCCTTTCCCACCTCCTTGGTGGTGAAGTATGGCTCGAAAATGCGATTCTGAACCAATTCCGACATGCCGGTCCCGGTGTCTTCGAAGGAAAGCTTCAGAAAACGGCTGGGGCGAGTCCCGCCGCCCCCTTCGGTTTCCACCTCCGAGAGGGACACCGTCAGTTCGCCACCAGACTGCTCCATGGCGTGGGCGGCATTGGTTGCGAGGTTCATGACTATCTGATGGACCCTCGTGGGCTCTGCCATTACAGGGCCGCATGATTTTTCTATTTTCCGCGTTATCCGGATGGTGGACGGCAGGGTAGCCCAGACCAGATCGAGGGTTTCCACTATCACGGACTGGAGCCTCAAGGGCCTTTTATCCTCCCCACCCTTGCGGCTGAAGATCAGGATCTGCTGCACCAGGTCCCTTGCACGAAACGCCGCCTTGAGAATGCCCTCAAAGTACCGACGGTCGCTTTTCCTCTCTTTCGAGACGTCGAGCCCCATTTCGGCAAACCCGATGATGGGGAAGAGAATATTGTTGAAGTCATGGGCGATCCCCCCTGCCAAGGTACCGATCGTCTCCATCTTTTCGGCATGCCGGAGTCGGCCCTCCAACCTCGATTTCTCCTGTTCGGATTTCTTGAGTTTCTTCTCTGCCTGCAGGCGATCGGTGATGTCATAAATGGTCGAATAGATCAGTTTTTTACCACCGGTTTTGATCGAGCTTCTGTAAACCGCCACATCCCTGATCTCACCATCGGCGAGCCGGTGCTGAAAGAGGTAGGGGAGTTCCGCCTGACATATGGCCTTCTGAAGCTCCATTTCGGGAAGGGTGTTAATCGTGGCGATTTTTAACCCTCTTATCTCTTCGATATCATATCCGTAATAACGGCATGCAGAAGGATTGGCATCGACGATGACGCCAGCCGTCTTGTCGATGACGAGAGTCGGTGCGTTGTTATGAAAAAAATTCCGATACTTTTCCTCACTCTCCTGCACCACCCGGCGAGTCCGTTGGAGGGTACGAACATGGCCCGCCAAGAGGAGGATGCCGAGCAGGAGGCCCGATATAAGGGTGGTCAGCGGAACGAAGAGTTCCCTGTGCCGCTCGAACAGTGATACCGGCCGGTTGATAACAATGCTGCCTTCCGGTAGGTCGGCGAGTGCGATGTTGAAACGGAAGAGTTCCTCGAAGTCAAAGGTATAGAGATTTGGGTTATCCCCGACCACGAGGACCTCTGAAACAGGCTTGCCGTCCAGAATTGCCGCCACCATCTCCGCCGCAACCTTCCCTTGCTCGAAATGGCTTATGATCTGGCCCCCCATAATACCGTTCCCAAGGCCGTGGTCCCAGAGATGGTAAAGGGGGAGGTCCATATTTTTCCGGATAAGCGAAAGACTCTCGTCAAATCGGAGGCGCTCCCCGTCTGCGTCCCGATAGGCGGAGAGCAACAGCACCAGTTTTCCCGAATCCACCGTGCCCAGTTTTTCCGTGAATGCCGTAAATGTAAGATCGGCAAGGGAGATGTGGGAGAGGGGTAGACCGGCCACGTCACCCTTATCGTAAAAGGTCTTGAGGTCTCCCTGGCCGCTGGGGGTATCATCCACGATGGCGACGATACCAGTCGCAAAGGGATGCAGGTGGGCCATCAACGCAAGGGTGCCCTCCATAGAGACGGCCTCCACGACTCCGGTCACTGAAGGGTTGTCGTTCTGCGCCAGCGCGAGCGCCCTATCGTTAACGCCCAAGAACACGATGGGGACACCACCAAACAGGTCATCTCCGTGGGTCAACGCAAAAATCAAGGCGTTGTCATCAGCCGTGATAACCACATCGTAGGGCCCGATCCGGGGCAGCTTACGAGAGAGCTCTTCCAGGAAGCGCTCTCTCTGGTCACTGCCCGGAAACCGTTTGCTGTCCATGAACTCCACGTCCAGAAGGACGTCTTTTTCATCTAAAACCGATCGGATACCCGCGACCTGCTGGAAGAACGTTGGAAAACCGGGATGATAAGAATTGATGAGGAGCACCCGAATCGGTCCTTGTCGCACCCCGGCTTCTGGGCGCTGTGGAAACGTAAAAAGTAGTGTCAACGCCAGTAGAGTCAGCCATTGCCTCAAGTGGGCTACCCGCTTCATCTGGGTAAGCATATCGCCAATAACATCATCATTCACATCTATCGTCATGTATTGTCGCTCCTTACTGTTGGCACAAATCTGCTCCGAGGAGCACGAAGAGATCCAGGGACAATCATGGGGTTCAAGGGGGCCATCCCCTGCCCAGATGTTTTAACATCCCATCAGGACATTCAATGCCTCAACCATGGTTTTGAGTACCCGGGCGCTCACTTTTCTTTGGTGGCTGCCTTCAAAACTTCGTATACGGTATACTTATCGGGCAGCGCAGTTGGCGAGTTGAGGGGATTTATAAATAGGGGCCATGTTCTTTATGCTCTCTCTATGCTTGAAATACCGCTGAATATATGAGACTCTTGTGCATGTGTTCAACATACCTTTATTTAAAGAAAAACCCACCTTTAAGCCTCGCTAATAAAATTGATAAAAAGACTCAAGGAGGATGCCATGCCCCGTATTCCCCGTATGGTTCGGACCGATTCGGGCCAGAGATGTGTCTATCATGTAATCAGCCGCACTGCGCTGGACGGCTTGCCCTTTAAAAAATCTGAAAAAGATGAACTGGTGCGTGTAATCCAGCGGTTTTCTATGGTCTATGCTGTGGATGTGCTGGGCTTTTCGATTATGGATAACCATTTCCATCTGCTGATTGAGATGAGCCCGGGGGATACACTCTCCGATGATGAGGTGAGGCGGCGATTTATCCTCCTTTATAAGAAGGGGACCGAATTTCCCGAAGGGCAGATGACGCATTTCAGGGAGCGATTTTCCAGTCTGTCGGATTATGTGAAGGACATTAAGCAGACCTTTTCTCGGTACTACAATCGAAAAAAGAGACGAAAGGGGACTCTGTGGGGCGAGCGGTTTAAGAGCGTCATCGTCGAGAAGGGGAGTACGGTGACTAACTGCCTGGCCTATATTGATCTAAACGCAGTGCGTGCAGGCATCGTCAAGCGCCCTGAAGATTACCGTTGGTGCTCTATCGGGTATCATATCCAGACTGGGAACCGAGATGGTTTTCTATCCCTGGACTTCGGGTTGGCGGAGTTTGGCGTCGATGATGATCAGAGGCTAAAACAATACCGGGAGTATCTGTACCACGCCGGAGCCATCGATAAACAGGGGAAGGCCAAGATTTCAAAAAAGGTTCTGTCTGAAGAGATCTCTGACGATTTCGAGCTGAATAGAATGAGGCGGTTTCGGTATCGTACACGGTACTTTAGCGACTCCGGTATCATCGGCTCCAGAGAGTTTGTTTTGTCGACGTATGAAGTGTTTAAAGACCGTTTTTTTGCGAGCCGGGAGCGAGTTCCCAAGCGGGTGAAGGGAATCGATGGCATGTACTCCATGAAGCGGTTGACGGACGCCTGATCCTTCCCATGATGTCACCATTTATATGGGATAGTAAGAGAGCAAGATGAAACGCGGTTGGGGTGCGTCGATTCATGGGGTTTCTCCTCACAGTGGGGTCGTTTCCTATTGAATCGAGGTCTGTTGCGTGGAATGTGTGATGATTTACCTTCGATAAAGGAGGGCCTTCTTTTATTGAAATGGTATCGAAATGGGAGATTTCTCTCCATTGGCATGAGAAACCTGGCCCCTATGATTATTTACCCTCGATAAAGGAGGGCCTTATTTTATTGAAATGGTCTCGAAATGGGAGGTTTCTCTCCATTGGTATGAGAAACCTGGCCCCTATGGATGAATGGGTGCCATGTTCAAAATTCACATTTTGGATGAACTGAACGATCCGTGATTCAAGATCAACATTTTTTCCATGAATTTCAGGCGACACCCCCAGTAAAAGAGGGTGTCGCCTGAAACGTTTGCGGGGGTGACTTTGGGCTAAACCTTGATGGTGCCCATAATTTTGTTGAGCTTTCCGGCCAGGTCGGACAGCTCCCCAGCGCTGGTATTTACCTGGGATGCGGTGGTGGATATCTCGGCGGCGGCTGAGTTGACGTTTGTGATATCCCGTGCAATGCCTCCAGCTGCCGTGGCCCCATGGGAGATGTTTGCATTGACATCCCCCATGCCTGTCAATGCCTGGGAGAGATTTTCGCTAACCTCCTGTGTGGTGACCGACTGTTCCTCCACGGCCGAGGCAATATTAGCAACGATCTCATTAATGGCGTCAATGACCGTTGTGATCTCGGTAATCTCTTTGGCCGTGGCCGAGGCGCTCTGCCGGGTTATGTCGATCTTCCGGCTGATATCCAGGGTGGCGTCTGCCGTCTGTTTGGCCAGTTCCTTGATCTCATTGGCCACAACGGCAAAGCCTTTGCCCGCTTCTCCGGCCCGGGCCGCTTCGATGGTGGCATTGAGGGCCAGGAGATTTGTTTGTGCCGAGATGTCTGTAATGGTTTCCGTGACCTTGCCGATTTCCCTGGCCGCGGTGCCAAGCTCTTCGACCCTGGAAGAGGCCGATCCTGCCTTTAACACAGCATTTTCAGCTATGCTTCGGGCGGCTTCAGCGCTTTTGGCAATTTCTGATATGGTGGCACTCATCTCTTCCGTGGCAGAGGTGACCGTATTCAGATTGGAGGACGCCTGTTCAGTTGCCGCAGAGATGGAGTCCATGTTTGAACTGAGTTCTTCACCGGCAACAGAAACGGAATTTGCATTGGCAGAGGTTTGCTCTGCGCTGTCGGTCATAAGACCGGCCATATCGGTGAGGCTTAATGAGGAGGCAGCCATGGTGTGGCTGGCCTGAATAACATCTTTAAACATCCGCCTGAGGCTTGAGGACATGTGGTTCAGGGCATTTACAAGGTCCCCCACCTCATCCCCCCGCTGGATCTCAAGCATTTGGGTAAAATCCCCGGTGGCCATGGCCTGGGACAATGCCACGCCCTTTTGAAGGGGGGTAACGATGGAGCGGGTCAGAAGAACACCGCTGGTAATTGCAAGCCCTACGGCGATCACCATGATCATGAATCCGTATTTGTCTATCCTATGGAAAAAAGAGTAACCGGACAGCACAAAGTCTTCGGCGGTACGGGTGTTGATCTCAATGATCTTATCAAGCATCTCAACGGCCTTATGCTCGGTATCAAGGCAGGGGCCCATGGCCTGTCCGGTCATTTTAAGAACAAGGTCATGGGCCTTTTTGGTTTCATTGTTCATCGTGGTAAAGGTCTTGCCAATCCGGTTGACCACAGGAAGTAGCTCCTGTTCAAAAAGCATTTTTGCCTCGGCCCCACGCCCCTCCCCAAAATGTGAGTGAATCCTGGCCACAACGTTCCGGTAGGTGTTGATGAGTTCTCCCAGGTCCTCAATGCTTGTCTCCACGGTCTTGTTATCGATCTGGTACCGGGATTTAATCTCCTGGATATCTTTTAAGAGGTCTTGCCGGAGATCTCTGCGTCCCTTTTCCCCATGGAACAATGCCATGGACAGTGACTGGAAACTATCCATGATCGCTACTCTTGTCTGGCCAATGACCGTCATCAATGCCATGGGATTTCGTATGCCGGTGGCTTCAAGCGCCTGGAGATGGAGAAAAAATTGATTATTGGCAGTCTCCCATGCTTTGAATTTCTCCTTGTATGATCTCCACAGGGGCTGCATCTCCTTGTCCATGGGGATCTTTTCAAAGGGCTCCAGATTTTCTCCATACACCTTGAAAACTTTCTTGAGGGTGAGGTTCTGTTCGTTCATACCCTCGGGGGTTATAAAGGGGTCAAGCATGGTGCGCTGGCAGACAATGAATCGTTCGATTTCTTCACTTAATTTTGAAAGATGTTTGATGGCCGGTAGGTTTTCCTGCCCCACCCGTTGCAGGTAATGGCCAAGTGTTTCAGTGGCGTATCGTCCGAAAAGGCCCATACCCACACAGATAAGGGCAATGATTAGGAATGCGCCGATCATTTTCAGATTCAGTTTCATATTTTTCAAGGGGGTACCCCAAAGTCGCCCGGGAGGGTAAGCAAAGTAGCCAACAAGCAGCAGAACAAGGTCCCAGGATTATGCTTGATCTGCCAGGAGGCAGGTATAGCAAGAATACTACCAGTTGTCTAAGATGAAACCTTTTTTAGGTTTGGCGGGGAAAAAATCCAAAATTGGGTTGTCGGAAAGGGGCAATTTTGAATTGTATGTACCGGCGGCATGCAAAATATCATAAAAACAGTAGTGGCAGAGGCCGGCATAAAAAAAAGGGGCATATCAGCGATATAACAATCCAGAATAGATTGAACAAAAACGACACTACTTAAAGGATTATTCAAAATTC
Source organism: Desulfobacteraceae bacterium (assembly GCA_013619155.1). Taxonomy (GTDB): domain Bacteria; phylum Desulfobacterota; class Desulfobacteria; order Desulfobacterales; family Desulfolunaceae; genus Desulfoluna. The sequence goes on along the minus strand of JABXKT010000032.1, from coordinate 10,506 downwards.
CCATAGGCATCAATGGCAAGGTCACGTTGCTGGGCATATTCTCCGGGTGTATGACCAATGCGACTCTTTAGATAAGGCGTCACATGAGGCTGATCGCTAAATCCAAACTGAAAGGCAATATCAGCCCATGCGATTTTCCGAGGATCCTGCCTATACACATAGGCGAGCATTGCTTCAAGGCGTTCCATAGACGAATATTGCTTTAAAGTGAGCCCAGTCACCCGTAAAAAGCTGCGCTCAATTGTACGTCGAGAGCACCCCAATTCGGCACCCATTTCAGACAAGGACACCCGTGAAAAAATGGCCAATACCTTACGGACCAATTCACTGTGCCTGTCTTCATGGATCTTCGAAAAAAAGGGGGTAAGTAAGGTATCGATGAGGTCACGAAATACGTGGGATTGCCCTGTATTATAGTTGAGTATTTCGTCTTCATTGAATCTATCCAGTTGGAACAGCGTCTCCACATCGACACTGATCACTTGATCCAGAAGGGGATGCGCAGTTGGATACTTTATGGCATAGAGTGCTCCAACCTGAAATTTTATTCCTAAAATCAGAAAAGGCTGGGAGTGATCCATGGAGATCGTCTTGCAATGAGGCAGGATCAGATGGCATCCATGCCCAGAGGCTCCCCCACACTCATTCTCGTACTGATACGCTTGCCGTGGCGTGGAAAGAATCAAATGACCGGCAGGGTCTGGATTCAGTTTGGGATATTCCGGTCCAGAATCATTGTGAGTTTTGTCTATAAGCCAATAGCAATCAATATATTTGGCAACGGACAAATCCTTGGGTGGTATTAACCAATTTTTCATATTTAAGCCCCCATACTTTTAAAAATTTTGCACGCATTCAGACTGAATGGGAAAATCACAGATGCTGAGTTGATGAATCGTGCGGGGGCTCTCTCTTTCAAGTTGCCAGAGACGCCTCAAGGGCTTGGACGAGAGAGTGGGCATATAATACTTATCCTAAATTTAGTGGATACCTCTAAAAATTCATTGTATGGATAGACAAAAAATGGGTCAGACCCTTTCGATATAAGGGCATGGGAGCCTGAAACTGCCTCATGAGACAAGTGTTCCATGACACACAGGCCTTACTCCCGTCTTATATTTACTCGTTTTTATCTATCTGTAATTATAGATATATAAAAAATAATAATATCATTGGCCCATGTATTGCTAAATAGCATCCCCATAGGCCGCCCGATTTTGCCCCTTTCAGAGGGTACCGCCTGGAGCTCACATGAATACATGACATAAAAAAATGGATTTAACGCATCAATCTCTGGAGAAAGAAGTGAATCGAATTAAGAATCTCAAGATCGGAACTCGCCTTGGTGCAGGATTTGGAATCATGCTAATGTTTGTCCTGACCATAAGCGCCATGAGTATCGAGAACCTCGAGCACATGTCTGGCCTCACAAGCAAACTCTACAAGCATCCATACACGGTCAGCACGGCCATCCTTCGAGTAGACGCCAACATCGCCCGGATGCACCGGTCTATCAAAGATGTGGCCCTGGCCCGGACCCATACAGATATCGGCAAAATCACCAAGAGTATCGATGCCCTGGAAAAAAAGGTGTACTCAGACCTTACTATCATCGACGATCGATTCCTGGGGGATAAGGAGATGGTAGACAGGGCCAAAGCACTGTTTGCAGATTGGAAACCCTTTCGGGATGAGGCCATAGAGCTGATGGAACGGGGCGAACATGAAAAGGCCATCCGTCTCACCAAGGGGAGAGGGGTACGCCATGTGGCCATGCTCAACGGGGCCATTCAAGAATTTATCGATTTCGCCCAAGGAAAGGCCGATACCTTTCTAAACGATGCAGAATCCGCCAAATCCCACGCCCAAAACACCCTTTACCTGGCGATCATCTTGACCGTTGTCACCGGAGGCATCATGGCCTTCTTCCTCACCATTGGCATTACCGGTCCCTTAAAAATTGCCGTGGCCGTGGCCGACAACATCGCCGGTGGCAATCTGAACCAGACGATCACATCGGATACTACCGATGAAACCGGCATGCTCCTGGCTGCCATGAAGCACATGAGTCACAACCTATCCGATATGATCGGGAAGCTGAAGTCGGGCAGCGACACCCTGGTGGACTCCTCAACGGAGCTCACCGATATCGCCCACGAGATGACGGAAAGCGCCCATCATGTCGCCAGCAAATCCGGTACCGTATCCGTGGCATCGGAGCAGATGAGCGGTAACATGAATTCTGTGGCCGCGGCCATCGAAGAGGCCACCACCAACGTCTCCTTCGTGGCCTCGGCGGCCGAAGAGATGTCGGCCACCATCAGTGAAATATCCCAAAACTCCCAAAAAGCCCGGGATATCGCCACCAAAGCCACCGGTCATGCCAGCAGCTCCTCCGCGCGGGTCAGCGAACTGGGCAGGGCCGCCGACGAGATCGGAAAAGTGACGGAGGCCATTGCCGAGATCTCCGATCAGACCAACCTCTTAGCCTTAAACGCCACCATCGAGGCGGCACGAGCGGGAGATGCGGGAAAAGGCTTTGCCGTGGTGGCCTCGGAGATCAAAGTCCTGGCCCAGCAGACCGCCGGGGCCACCTCGGAAATCCGGGAAAAAATAGAGGGGATTCAATCCTCCACCCAACTCACCGTGGAGGATATCTCCGCCATCACCACCGTCATCCAAGAGATCAACGACATCGTCATCACCATCGCCACCTCGGTGGACGAACAGGCCATGGCCACACGGGAAATCGCCTCCAACGTCTCCCAGGCGTCCCTGGGCATGGCTGAAATCACTGAGAATGTCGCCCAAGGCTCCAGGGCCTCGGAGGAGGTGGCAAAGGATATCGTAGAGGTGAATAGTGCCGCCGATGAAATGAACATGCGCAGTGGTCATGTCAATACCAGCGCCGAGGTATTGTCTGATCTTTCGAGGACCCTCAAGGACCTGGTAGCGCAGTTTACCATCTGATCTCCATTCTCTTTTCGGTGTGTCCCCCAAAAAAAGGGGCGCACCGCCCTCCCCCATGGCCCCTCTCGTCCGCCGAAGGCAGCCCCCCTTTTCATTCCCATCCCTTTTCACATTCGTTATAATCACAAGAAATTCAAGATTCTAAGTAAAGCATCCCTTTTTCCCAAGGAGGAGACCATGCAACGCAGCGTTCACATCCTGTTCACCGGAGAAGAGATCACCGAAGGCGCCGGAGTGCGCCTCCTGCGCCTTTTCGGACACGACGAGGCCCCCAAACTGGACCCCTTCCTCCTCCTCGATGATTTTCGCTCTGAGGTGCCAGAGGATTACCGACGGGGCTTTCCCTGGCACCCCCACCGGGGCATCGAGACCATCACCTATATTTTAAAGGGAGACGTGGCCCATGAAGACAACTTAGGAAACCAGGGGGTGATCTCCGATGGGGACGTACAGTGGATGACGGCAGGTTCCGGCATCATCCATCAGGAGATGCCCAAGGGGGATAAAAACGGGGTCATGCATGGATTCCAGCTCTGGACAAACCTGCCCGCCACATCCAAGATGATGCCGCCAAGGTACCAGGGGTTCACCGCCCGTGAGATGCCAGAGACACGGCCGAATAAGGGCTGCCGGATCCGAGTAATCGCCGGCACCCTCTACGGCATCACCGGGCCGGTCACCGGCATCGTCACCGATCCCCTCTACTGCGACTGCACCCTTGAAAGGGGGGGCACCTTCCAGCACGACACAGCCGAAGGCGATACGGTCCTTGTCTACGGCATCGACGGCCACGGAGAGATCGGGGGGACACGCATTGAAAACCGAGAGCTCGCCTGTCTCTCTCCCGGAGACGAGATACAGATAAAGGCCCCGTACAGCCCCTTTCGGTGCCTCATCATGACGGGGACCCCCATCGGGGAGCCCGTGGCATGGCGAGGACCCATCGTCATGAACACCCAGGCGGAGCTGGATCAGGCCTTCGCCGAGTACCGAAACGGCACCTTCGTACAGAGATAAGGTCTACCTAAAAAGTAACGATTCCGCGCCAGGGAAAATGCCTCCGGCGGCCAGGGAATAGATCCCCTGGACCCCAGGTATGTGCCCATGACGGGCCAAAGGCCCGTCATGGGCACGATAAAAACCGGTTTGGCAACCTTTGGCAAAAGGTTGGCCCCCGGCAGGGCCACCGGAGGCTCAGTTTTTAAGTCCATTTTATCCATAGTTAAGGTATCGCTGAGTAGTGACAAAAATCCTGCCCGATCACGCCTCCTCGGCTGGATTTTTCGGCCATGAGAGGGTAAAACGCGCGCCGCCCATGGGGGAGTCATCCACGGTAATCGCCCCTTCATGGGCGATGGCGATGCGTTTGGCAATGGCCAGACCCAGGCCGTAGCCCCCCGATTTTCGGTTGCGGCTGCCATCTAAGCGGGCAAAGGGCTCAAAGATACGCTCACGATCGGCATCAGGGACTCCGGGACCGTCGTCATCGATATGAAGAGAGACCGCATCCCCACGGGACTCCATAGAGAGGCGCACCTCGGTGACCGCATGGCCCAGGGCGTTGCGAATGAGATTCCGTACGGCCCAGGCCATATACTGGGGGTCGAACCAGACCTCCACGGAAGAGGCTGGAGGATCCCACACCAGACGCACCGACATACCCTCCCCCTGTTCACAAGCGACCATATAACCCAGCCAGCCCACCAGTTCATGGGAAGAGGGCGTCACCCGTCCGGGCTCCCGGTCGAACCGGGCGTAGGTGAGCATCTCATCCACCAGGGTCTCGATCTCCCCCGTATCCCGCTCAATGCCTAAGAGGTAGCGTTCCCGATCATCGCGGGTCTTTCCCGTCTTCATCATCTCCATGCCGAAGCGTATCCGCGAAAGGGGGGTTCTCAACTCATGGGAGACGGCGTTGGTGAGCTCCTTATGGGAGGCGATCAACTTTTCGATGCGATAGGCCATGGCATTGAAGGTCTCTTTTAAATCCGAAAGACTGGAAAAACGCGAGCTCGTCGCCCGGGCGGAGAAGTCGCCCTGGCCAAAGGCCCGGGTGGCCGCCTCCAGCCGGGAGAGATCCCGCCAGAGCATCAGAGACCAGGCAAATACCGGAATCGCCAGGACGACAAAAGAGAGGGCGAGGATGAGGCGTTCGATGAGGGCGAGGTTCTTCAATTCGGGCAAAGGCCCCAGGATAAGGCTGTACCCGGTGTCGGAGATCTTCTTCACCAGGGCATCCACACCCTCGGTGGTGGGCACCAGATGGCCCGTATCAAAATCGTCCCGGTGCCTCGGCGGCAGGAGCACCCCCTCATTTTCCACCACGGTGATGGGGTAGTCGAAGGATTGGTTGAGCCCGTCCAAGTACCCCTTCCAGGCACTGGCCGGCATGGACTCCAGATCCTGGATAATGAGGGCAAAGATACCCCGAAACTCGGAACGCTCCTCTTCGAGTTCGATACCGGTCATCAGGCGATCCACCAGGGGGGTCACGCCGATGATCACAAAGAGAGCCGTGCAGGCGATGAGCACATAGATGGTGAGAAAGATGCGTTTCACGGACGAAGCCTCCCCTTACCCCGAAAGGGGTCCATATCAATCATGGCCGAGGCTCCCCCAGGCATCGACGACAAAAAGATACCCGCTTCCCCACACCGTCTTGATCCCTTCCGGCCCGTCGGGGTGCCTCGTCAGTTTCCTTCGAAGGCGGGAGATACAGATATCGATGGAGCGGTCAAATCCGTCGTAGGCACGCCCTTTGAGGGCATGACTCAGATCATCCCGGCTGAGCGTCTCCCCATGATGGGAGGCGAGGATCCAGAGGGTATCGAACTCGGTGGTGGAGAGATTTATCCCCACCCCTTCGATAGTCACCGACCGAGTGGCCCCGTTAATCTCCAGGGCGCCGAAGGAGAGGTTTATGGAGAGCCCCTTCTCCTCCGGGCTAACGGAGACCTCGCCGGATCGCCTGAGAAGAGCTCGGATACGGGCCAGAAGCACCCGGGGCTCCACCGGCTTCTTCACATAATCATCGGCCCCCATCTCCAGCCCCGCCACCTGATCCATATCGTCTTCCCGGGCCGTGAGCATTAAAATGGGGCCGCCATAGTGGGGACGCACCTCACGGCAGACGGAGAGACCGTCCAGGCCCGGCAGCATCAGATCCAAAATCACCAAGGCGGGCTGCGCCGCCACGATCACCGGTACCGCCTCATCTCCGGCACTCACCACATCGACGCGGTACCCATTCTGGTCCAGGTAGGCACGGATCAGTGCCGCCAGGGGCAGGTCATCTTCCACCAGCAGGATCTCTTTGGACTCCATCATTGGTATTCTTCCCTTTTTATCAACATCGGCAACGGCCACCACGGCCCGCATCTTTGAAATCTAGGTATATCACAGGGACCGAATCCCTTCACCATGGAAGAGCGGCCCATCAAAGGCAAAGGTGCCCCACGGTTTAAGGAGAAGCCGGTGCGGTTTCCCAGGGACCACCCCGTGACGGCCCCCTTGTCACCAGCCGAACGATGGCGAGAATGAGGATCCAGGAGACCAGCATGGTCACCACGGTGTGGCTCAAGAAATGGGCCCCCTTCATCATCTGATACCCCCCCATTACCCACCCCAGTCCCAGCCCCAGGGAGAGGCCTAAAATCTTGTGGCGCCTCCTCTGAAACACGTGGTAGAGCACCATAAAGGCAAATCCTCCGGAGGCGTGCCCCGCAGGGAAACAGCGCCCGGTGCCACAGGCGTGGCAGGCATCGGGATACCTCTCGAAGAGGCCCACATAGGGTTTATCACCACCGTAGCGCTCGATCTGGGCGGGACAGTCGACATGGGTCACCGCCTTCAGCCCGGAGATCATGGCCGGCACGATAATAAGGGCGAGAATCACCATGAGATACCTCTGTCTCAAGGCCTTTTGCCCCGCCATACCCCGTCGCTTCGATCCAAAGGAGCGGCCATAGAGGGCCAGAATCGCCACCCCAAAGGCGATGATCCCCCCCTTGACTCCGGTATAAAAGAGGAGGCGCAAAAGGGGGTCGCGGGCATCCACCATCCACCGACCCGTCTCCATATCGATGAGACGATCCTGAACCCACAGATCCAGGCTGCACACCTCGAAGAGGGCGATGGTGGCCCCTAAGACCACCCCCCAAAAAACTATTTCTCGTCTCCACCCCATGGGCTACTCCTCGGATATGCGCCGGGTGCGCCCGGTTTTGTAAAGTAAGGCGGCGGACTGGTAGTAGGCGATGGCATCGGCCAGCTCCTCGGCGTCCACAGGTACGGATTCTTGAGTCTTGGTCACCCGATCGTAGACAAAGGATTCGACGCCTCCTTGGGGGAGAAGCACGGTGAGACGATTGCCCTTGAGGTAACCCAGCTTCTGATAGGTTCCCACGAAGGCGCGCTCCTCGCTGGGTGCCATGGTGAGAATATTCTTACCGAGGAACTTACTCGGGTAATTCCAGTTGAGGAGAGCCATGAGGGTGGGGGCCACATCGATCTGGGAGCTGAGTGTACCTATGCGCTTAGCGATGACCTTACTCGGGGCGTAAACAATCAAAGGGATCTCGTACTTTCGCAAGGGAAGGCTCATGCGCCCCGCGCTGCTTCCGCAGTGATCCGCCACAAAGACGAAGAGGGTGGTATCGAACCAGGGCCGCTTCCGGGCCGCCTTCATAAAGGCACCGATGGCGTAATCTGTGTACTTTACCCCCCCGGCCCGGCCCGTCTTGGAGGGGATATCGATTTTTCCCCCGGGATAGGTGTAGGGGCGATGGTTGGAGGTGGTAAAGAGATAGTTCATAAAGGGTTCGCCGGCGGCGTAGGAGGCATCGGCCTCTTTTAGGGCGCGGTTGAAGAGATCCCCGTCACAGACCCCCCAAACATTGGCAAAGCTCTTCTCCTCCGGGGCCATATCGGTGCGGTCCACCACGGAAAAACCGTTGTGGCCATAATAGTTGTTCATGTTGTCAAAATAACCGTACCCCCCATAGATCCACTTGGTATCGTAGCCCCTCTCTTGAAAGAGATAACCAAGGGAAAACATCCCCTCATTGCCCGGGCGTTTCACAATGCTTCGCCCCGCCGTGGGCACCGTGGAGAGGGTCAAGGCCTCAAGCCCCCGCACAGACCGGGTCCCCGTGGCATAAAAATTATCGAAGAAGAGTCCCTCCCGCGCCATTTTATCCAGGTTGGGGGTCAGTCCCGACGGATTGCCGAATATACCCATATACTCGGCGCTCATGCTCTCGATGGTGACAAACATGACGTTCCACCGCTTCTCCTCCCCGGGGTTGACGACCCGACGCGTGATGTTCGTGGGGTCTTGACTGACAAACACCGAGGCCTCACTCTTCACAAGCGCCCGAAGACGGTTCAACATCTCGGTGGCGTCTCGCCCCGCGTAGTGGGTGGCGTAATCCAGGTCGTTATTGCGAAAGGCGGCGAAAAGTTCATAGAGGCCGTTTCTGGAAAGTTCACGGTTAAAGGCGTTCTCCGATATATGTACCGAGGCACTGGTGACCCCAAAAAAGCAGACCACAGGAATCATCAACAGCATGAATCCAGAGAGGGCTCGCTCTTTAAACCCCTTGGAGGCGTTGAGGGCGGCGGTAAAGCCCCAATGCCTCACACACACAAGGGAGATGAGGCCCGAAGGAATCACCAGAAGGGCCAGGATCGGAAAGACCGCATAAGACTCCATGATGTTACCAATCACCTCGGTGGTGTAGACGAGATAATCCACGGCAATAAAGTTAAATCGTGTGCCAAACTCATCCCAGAAGAGCCATTCGGCCACCCCCCCGTAACAGAGGATATAGACGCCCACAAAAAAGAGGCCATAGACAACGATACGATGAACGGGGTGCCGGAAGAGACTCCGGGGGATGAGGGTGAAATAGATGACCGCCGGGAGGATGAAATAGGCGGCGGCCACCCCATCGAAGAGGAGCCCCATGCCATAGATAACGCCCACATCCACAGCCCCCCATGTCACCTGGGAGGCGGAGTGGATCATCAACAGGGTGCGTGTCACAGCATTGATGCCTAAAAAAATGAGGACAAACAGCCCCAGGATGGCGAAACGATCACCGAAGAGGGGGGCCGTGATGCGTCGAAATCCTCGGGGCTGTATGGGCACAGAAGAAGAGGAGACCGGTAAAGAGGGAGCAGGGAATATATCCGTCATGAAATAAAGGCTCACAAGAAAAAGGGTGGGATCCAAGATGGATTGAATAAAAAAAGGCCACAAAGGAGAGAATCTTCCAGAGATGGTATCGGAAAAGGAGGGAGGACAAAAAGCGCCCCGGGCACCCTAAGGGAAATCCCGCCAGACCCGCTTAGAACCTTTATGCCAGGGCGACTTCCATCCCTCCCCATTCCCTTGGAATCGAAAGATTCGCTGCAGGGAGACGATGCCCCATCGGGAACAAAAAGGTCTGTTGCTGAAGTGTAACGGTCTGTGACAATCTGTAGCAAAAAAAGGGGACTAAGGGCTGGGGTTTGGGGGACAAGCGCCTATTATTCCAGGAGATGGGAACCCTATGTGACAAAATGTACACAGGGTGAAGGCCCATGCCCCTTGAAATGGAAAAACACCCGGGCTACAGTCACAAACCGATGCATCCAAACCCCTAAGCGCCATGCCGCAGCGGGCCATCTGGGGATAAAGAGCTGAGAATTATAAGCATTTAGCTGACACCTCCGGCGGCCATGCCGGGAGCCACGCTTTTGCCTGAGTTTATAAAGACGGGTTTGCCAAACAAAATTTTATAGTGGATGTGACGGGCCAAAGGCCCGTCACATCCACAAACCTGGGGTCCAGGGGCCTCGTCCCTGGCCGCCGGAGGCCCATTTTTTGGTCACTTTAGCCATAGAGGGCATTTTTTTGGCGCTGAATAGTTACTGAAAAATTTAATCAAAGAGGCCGCAAAACCAAGGGGCCTCTCTCCACGATAAGGGGCCCACCATGATCGTTAAAAAACTCGCCATTCCCGTGAACAACACCACCCTGGCCGCCGTGCTTCACCTGCCCGAAGCGGCCAACCCCCCGGTGGTCATCGGCTCCCACGGCCTCCTCTCCACCAAGGAGTCGGGCAAGCAGATCACCCTGGCCAAACGGTGCACGGCCTTCGGCGCCGCCTACCTGAGATTGGACCATAGGGGGTGTGGGGAGAGCGGGGGGGACTTTCTCGCCACCTCCCTCGAGACGCGGGTGGCGGATATCCTCGCCGCAGCGGCCATGCTCAGGGAGCTGGGACTCACCCAACGGGGCCTCGCCCTCTTTGGCAGCAGCATGGGAGCCGCCACCAGCCTCGCCGCCTGGCGCCCCTTACAGGCCGAGGGGTACCTCCTAAAGGGGATGGTGAGCTTAGCAGGCCCCGTCCATGGCAACGGCATCGCCGAGGCGGCCATCACCGACCAAAAAGAGCTCCACGGCATCCCCCTCTCCTTCTACACGGAGAACTTGGATTTCGATATCACCCCTGCCCTCTCTGCCATTCACCACATCCTCGTGGTACACGG
>JABXKT010000193.1 GCA_013619155.1 Desulfobacteraceae bacterium | reverse complement strand
AGCACATGGGAATCGAACCCACCCGGGACGGTGTTAACGCCCCACACCGGATTTGAAGTCCGGGAGCATCACCAGAACGCTGCGTGCTTCCATGCGTTTGGGATTGGTTTTACGAGGGAGACCTTACCTGCAACGGGGCAGCGTTGTCAACGTTTTTCAAGGATCGAACGCGGCTTTTTTTCTCGTTGAAAGGTTGCGCCCCATCGGGTAAGGTCCAAAGAATATCGCCGAGGACGCTCAAGGTATAGCCCATCACCGGTGTTTCCATACCACCATGACAGACGCCTTGCCAAAAAATTTCACGCCCCTGACGATTGACCCCATTTCTGGGGACGTATCCGCCTTTTTTCCATTTATTCCACAGTGTCAAAAGCGTGACTCGGGCTCTGCCCCATATACCCCCGAATCTTTTGACCCACCCCACCAACCAAAAACCCCATGGGAGCATAAAATCCATGATCAATACAGAGCGATTAGCCCAACGATTCATCCGTTTCGCCGAAACAGACAGCCCCTCACGTGAGGAGAAGAAGGTAGCCGAGCGATTAGAAGGGGAGTTAAAGGCCCTGGGAGCAAGCGTCTCCTTCGACGACGCCCAGACGACGTGCAAGAGCCAGACGGGCAATCTCTTCGCCCGCATCCCCGGCACCGTGGATCTGCCCCCTATCCTCTTAAGCGGCCACATGGACACCGTGGTCCCCGGCAAGGGCATCCAGGTGGTGTGTGAGGAAGGGGTATTTCGCAGCGCCGGAGATACCGTGCTGGGAGGCGATGACAAGAGCGCCCTGGCCATTATCCTCGAGGTGATGGAGACCCTCATCGAAAAAGATCTGCCCCGCCCTCCTGTTGAGATTGTATTTACCGTATGCGAAGAGATCGGCCTCCTGGGTGCCAAGCATTTCGATACATCGCAGTTAAAGGCAAAGATGGGCTATATCTTAGATGCCATGGACACCGAGGCGGTGGTCACCAACGCCCCCTTTGCCGTCCATTACAAGGTGATCGTTCATGGACTATCGGCCCATGCGGGGATGGCACCGGAGAAGGGGATCAGCGCCATCGCCGTGGCCTCGGACGCCATCACGCGCTTCTCCTGCGGGCGCATCGACTCGGAGACCACCTGCAACCTGGGCAAGATCCAAGGGGGATCGGCCACCAACATCGTGGCCGATCGCGTGGAGATTATCGGCGAGGCACGAAGTCACAGTAAAGCCAAATTGGACGCCGTGATTCACAGCATCCAAAATGCCTTTGACGAGGCGGTGATGCGTGCCGGAGGGGACAATGAAGCGGCGAGCCTGCCCCGCTATGAGCTCTCCGTTAAGGAGGATTTTCCCGGCACCTGCGTGCCCCATGACCACCCCGTGGTCACCCTGGTTCAGGAGGCGGGCGAAGAGCTGGGACGCACCATCGTCACCCAGAGCATCGGCGGCGGCTCCGACGCCAACATCTTCTTCGGCAAGGGGATCATGGCCGGCGTTCTGGGAACCGGCATGACCGACGTCCACACCATCTCTGAGTCCATCGCCCTGGCCGACATGGCCGCCTCGGCCGAACTCCTCGGTGCCCTCCTCGTAAAATACGCCGGACAGGGAGCCTAAATGCACCTCTATATCGACTGTTTTTCTGGCCTCAGTGGAGACATGGCCTTAGGGGCCCTCATCGATCTGGGGGTCCCCGTTGACTGGCTCAAGGAACAGCTCACGCCCCTTCTTGCCGACCGCTTCGATATCACCTGCGAGACGGTCTTCAAGAGCGGAATTCATGCCGTGGACGTCACCGTGCACGACCACAGCCACCACGGCGGTGATCACCACCACCACCACGCCCTAAATTACCAGAAGATCCGAGATCTCATCGGCAATGCCCCTTTAAAGGAGACCATCCGGAAACGTGCCCTGGCCGTCTTCGCCCGCATAGCCGAGGCGGAGGCGAAGATCCACGGATGCGACATCGACACCGTTCACTTCCATGAGGTGGGGGGCATCGATGCCGTGGCCGATATCGTGGGGGTTATCCTCGCCCTGGATTACCTGGGAATCACCGGGATCACAGCCTCTCCCCTCCCCCTGGGGAGCGGTACCGTTCGATGTGCCCATGGCCTCCTCCCCGTCCCCGCTCCAGCCACCCTGGAGATCCTCAAAGGGATCCCCGTCTACGGCTGCGATACGGGGTGCGAGATTCTCACCCCCACGGGAGCCGCCCTGGCTGCGGAGCTGGTCGATCACTTCGGGTCCATGCCCGAGAGAATCATCTCGGCCGTGGGTTACGGCGCGGGAAAACGTGAGACCAAAGGACTGCCCAACCTCGTGCGTATGGTCCTCTGCCAGGCTCCCGACACAGAAGCGCCCGTCGTGGAGCTCACCTGCAATATCGACGATATGGCCCCTGAGCTCCTCGGCCATGCCATGGAGACACTTCTGGCGGCCGGGGCCTTCGATGTCTGGTTCACGCCCATCCAGATGAAGAAAAACCGCCCCGCCACCCAGCTCTCGGTGCTCTGCCGGGAGGAGATGCGAAGGCACCTGACCCAGCACCTCCTCACGGAGACCACCACCATCGGCGTCCGCTGGCAGCGCCTTGGCCGGACCACCCTGTCACGGGAGGCCATCACCCTTGTCTGCCCCCACGGAGAGGTCCTCGCCAAGGCGGTACGCCTTCCCGATGGCTCCCGGCGGATCACCCCAGAATACGAGGCCTGCAGGACCCTGGCCCACCACCACAAGGTACCCCTTACCACCATCTACCATGAAGCCATATGCGCCGCTCACACCCTTATCACAGGAGATCACTGATGCGACTCTCGGACAAACACATCCTCTTCCTCGCCACGGGCTTCGGCTCGGGCAAGGCCCCCTTCTCCCCCGGCACCTTCGGCAGCGCCGCCGCCCTGCCCCTGTGCGCCCTCGTCTGGCTCCTCGGCCTCGCCTTAGGCACTCCCTTTGCCTTCCTTCTCATCATGGCCCTGGTCGTCTTCTCCGTCGTGGTGGCCGAAAAAGCGGAGACACTCCTCGGTGAAAAAGACCCCGCCTGCGTGGTCATCGATGAGTTTGCCGGCATGCTCGTCACCTTTGCCGGGATCACCCTCACCTGGAAGGTTGCCCTGGCAGGATTTCTCCTCTTTCGCCTCTTTGATATCCTAAAGCCCATCCCCGTCCGCACCTTAGAAAAAATCCTTCCCGGCGGCGCCGGCATCGTCATGGACGACGTGGCCGCAGGCATCATGGCCGGTCTCGTGCTCCAGATCGGCCTCCGGGTCATGGGATAAAAAAGGGCCATAGCCACCCGAAAACCTTACATACTAAGAGCTCCCGGCCCGTATACGGGCCGGGAACCGGGCCAGAGCCCCCCTTTTTTTTCCGTCTCCCCACAATATCCCCGTATCCGGCCCGCCATCATCGCCACAACGGGCCCGCCAAAAGCGCCCCGACCATTTCCTGAATATCTTTTTATATATAAAAACAAGCACCCTAACATGTTACATATATTTATTTTCTTGACTTTAAATTTGATTATACTTACTGAAAACGAAAAGTAACAATAATAGCGATGCCTCCGGCGAGCCCTTCGTAACAACAAAGGCCCCCAAAGACATCGGTGGCCTTAAGACCCCACGTCTTAAAGCAAGATGCCTCTAAGCGATTTTTTTAAACCGGCGTAAGGGGCGCAAGGCGCATCGGAACGGAGGAAAATGGGGGAACCAGGCATCAGCTGCCAGGGCATCGTGGCCATAAAATAAGACGCATCGTGACACACACGAAAACAGACACACATCGAAGGCTATAAAAGGGCCTTTGCTGATTCACATAGATTCAAGGTGAGGGTTGTTATGCCAGAGTCCCAGATTGTTGCAGAGGTCGATCTATCCGCCATTTCACACAATGTACGCGCCCTCAAAGAGGTATTGGGGCCCCAGGTCGGATTGATGGCAGTGGCCAAGAGCAACGGATACGGCCACGGGGCGGTGGAGGTTGCCAAGGCGGCCCTCGGAGCAGGGGCAGACTTCATCGGGGTGGCCCGTTTTGACGAGGCGATGATCCTTCGGCGAGGCGGGGTGACCGGCCCCATTCTCATCTTCGGCCATACACGCACCGAACGGGCCGCCCAACTCGCCATGCACAATCTTACCCAGACCGCCTGCTCACGTGAATACGCCACCCGACTCTCCCAGAGTGCGCATCTCGCCGGAAAATCCGTGGCCATCCACCTAAAGCTCGATACGGGCATGGGACGCCTGGGCATCCTTCACGACCACTATCGAACCCCGGACGCGACCTGCCCCCCCTCGTGTGCCAGCGATGAGATTCGTCACATCGCCGCCCTTCCCGGTCTCACCCTCACGGGCATCTACACCCACTTCTCCGCCTCGGATGCCCCAGAAAACCCCCACACCCATATTCAGCACGGCCTCTTTCGAGAATGCCTGGATGCCCTGGGTCCCGATGCCCCCATCGCCCATGCGGCCAACGGGGCGGCCATCTTCTTCTTCCCCGAGACCCGGCACCAGATGGTGAGGGCCGGAAGCCTCATCTATGGCCTCTGCCCCCCGGAGCTCATGGGCATCGCGCCCCGCCTCATGCCGGCCATGACCCTTAAGACCCATATCGTCCAGCTCAAACACATCCCCCACGGCTTTCAACTGGGCTACGACTGCTCCTGGGTGGCCCGGCGCCCCACCACCATCGCCACCCTCCCCGTGGGATACGGCGACGGCTATGCCCGCCTCTTCTCCAACAACGGCACCATGCTGGTCAAGGGCACCCAAGCCCCCATCGTGGGAAAGGTATGTATGGATATGACCATGATCGATGTCACCGATATTCCCGGGGTCCGCGAAGGCGAGGAGGTGGTTATTTTTGGCCGCCAAGAGGGCGCCGAACTCTCCGCCCAAGAGGTGGCCGAGACCATCGGCACCATCCCCGAAGAGGTCATCGTGGGCCTCACCGCACGGGTTCCCCGCACCTATACTCACAGCGATGAGACCCTGGAGACGGCTGTTTAAAAAAAGCACCAGCCTTCTATGGTTAAAGTAACCAAGAAACATACCTCCGGCGGCTAGGGAATAAATTCCCTAGCCCCCAAGTGTGTGACTGTAACGGACCGTTGGTCCGTTACAGTCACGATAAAAACCTGTTTGGCAACCTTTTGTAAAAGGTTGGCTCCCGGCAGGGCCGCCGGAGGCTATACTTTCGCCGCATGACCTTACATGTCACTCATAAAATATATCGATTTCCCGAAGGTATAAGGACAGATCATGAAGTCAAATCTCGATGCCACAGATCGCACCCTGATCAAACAACTCAGCACCGACGGCCGTATGCCGGTCAACAAACTGGTGGAACACTTGGGCGTCACTCCGCCCACCCTCTACTCCCGACTCAAACGCCTTCTAAACTCCAAGGTCTTGAAGATCTCAGGTCTCATCGATATCTTCAAGACCGATGATCTCATCATGGCCATCGTGGCGGTGAATATCAACGACGGCTGTAAATTAGAGGATAAGCTGGAACAGATCTCTAAATTGAGTCAGGTACACTCCTGTGTGGTGGTGACCGGACGCTTCGATATCTTTCTTGAGGTGGTGATCCCCGATATGCCTGCCCTTTATGAGTTCATGACCCAGGATCTGCCGGGACTCGGCGACATCGATGCCAGTGAGTCCTTTGTGGTCATGAAGGCCAAGAATAAATGGGTCCTCCCCAACAAGACGAGCCCCTGGTTTGAACAGGAGGCATAAAAAAAGGCGGAAGCGATGGCTCATGCCATCGCTTCCGCCTCGAATCTAAGGACGCGCGCTCTCAATCTTTATTGGGACTGGGGACAATCCCACGGCCCCCGCCCCCCGCCTGATTGCGGCCGGAACCAGAGCCCATAAGCCC
>JABXKT010000192.1 GCA_013619155.1 Desulfobacteraceae bacterium | reverse complement strand
GATCATGAGACAGCCCCCCCACATCTTGATTGCCGATGACGAATCCATCTCCCGTGAGAACCTCGGCTATGCCCTGACCAAGGAGGGCTACACCACCTGTTGTGCCCATAACGGCACCCAGGCCCTGAAACTCCTCGGCGAGACCCACTTTGATCTCGTCATCACCGACATGCGCATGGAGGGCCATGACGGCCTCGCCGTCCTGGAACGCGCCAAGGCCATCGATCCCCTCACCGAGGTCATCATCATCACCGGATATGCCTCAATTTCCACAGCCGTTGAGGCCATGCGCAAGGGGGCCTACTCCTATGTCTCCAAACCCCTGCGCCTGGATGAATTACGCATGGTCATCTCCCAGGCCCTGGAACGACAACAGCTCAAGCAGGAGATCGTTGAGCTGAGGGAAAAAAGCCACCTGGCCGACACCCATCAGATCATTGGCGACAGCCCCATCATGCAACGTCTCAAGACATCTCTAAGACAAATCGCCGGCACGGACTGCAGTGTGGTGATCCTGGGGGAGACCGGTACGGGAAAGGAGCTGGTGGCTCGCACACTTCATCACCAGAGCAATCGCTCAACGAAACGATTCCTGGCCTTGAACTGTGGGGCCTTGGATGAGAACATCCTCTCAAACGAACTCTTTGGCCATGAGAAAGAGGCCTTTACCGGTGCAGGCGCCATGAAAAAGGGCCTGCTCGAAGCCGCCGATGGGGGCACCTTTTTTCTCGATGAAATCACCGCCATGCCTCCTTCCATGCAGGTCAAACTCCTGCGGGTACTCCAGGAACGACGAATCATGCGGGTGGGGGGGACCGACAACATCCCCATCGATGTCCGCATCGTCGCAGCGGCCAATCAGGATCTCCGAGAAGAGGTAGAGGCCGGTCGTTTTCGTCAGGATCTCTACTTCAGGCTCAACGTCATCACCGTCCACTTGCCTCCGTTGCGAGAGCGCATTCAGGACATCCCCATCCTCTGCCACCGTTTCCTCCGTCGTTTTTCAAGCGGACGGGAACAGTCCGTCACCGGTATCACCCAAGACGCCCTTCAGATCCTCACCGGCCATGCCTTTCCCGGCAATGTCCGTGAGCTTGAAAACATCATGGAGCGCGCCGTGGCCCTTTGTCCCGGGCCGGATATTACACCCCGGGATCTGCCCGGAGACCTCCTGGCATACACATTTCCCGGGACGTCCCTTACCGACAGGGAGTGGCCCACCCTGGCCCAGCAGGAGAAGCAGTACATCCTGTGGGTTCTGGAACAGACATCCGGAAATAAAGTGCGCGCTGCAGAAATCCTCGGCATCGACAGGGTCTCCCTCTGGAGGAAACTCCGACGCTACGAGACCGATGGGATGTAAGCGCCGTGACGAAACGTTACAATCTGCAACTGACCATCACCATTCTGCAACGCCTACCCATCATCCTTAAATAACAGGCAAACAGACAAATAAGAGATTTTCACGTTGCACATCGCAACACCTCGCCCCAGCCCCAACCCTATCCTCAAAATAGGGGGATCTATCTGATATAACGATAGATTTTACCCAACCCACCGCCTTGGCACGCTCCTTGCCTCTTCAAACTATTTGATCTTATCATTCATCCGAATTGATAAGCACGGGCCACGATACCTAAGGTATGCGCTGCATCCTCCCATGGCCTGTCCCTAAAGAGAGGGCGATATGACCGTGCCGATTGTCCATGGAATCTGTGTCGGCAATCATCGTTTTCTCTTAGAAAATGACGCGAAGGGGTCCCCCTTACACCGGGACCGTTAACCCTTTTAAAAAGCCCCACGTTGAGGAAAATGCCATGCCTATTATCACCATTTCACGTGCCTCGCGAAGCAAGGGAGAGTGGATTGCCACACAGGTCGCCGAGACCCTCGGCATCCCCTGCCTTGCCAAAGAGATCATCACCGAAACCGCCGATGACTTCTGCATCCCCCACGAAAAAATTTACACGGCCGTCTACGATGGCCCCACTCTCTACGAGAGAATCCTACCGGAGAAGCAATGCCACCTGGCCATGATCAAGGCGACCCTTTTAAAACGCCTGGCCCACGGAGACTTTATCTACCATGGGCCCGGCGGCCATGTCCTCCTGGACGATGTGCCTCACACCCTGAAGGTGCGCATCATCTCACGATTTAAAAATCGCCTCCACGAAGAGATGGAACGCTCCGGCCTTCCCCAGAAAATATCCCGTGCCCACCTCACCCAAAAAGACAAAAACCGAGTCCACTGGAACCACTACATCTGTAAGGCAGACCCCACGGATACAGCCTTGTACTCCCTGGCCTTAAACCTCGAAGCGCTGCACGTCGAAGGCTGCGTCTCCGTTATTTGTGAGACTTTCGGTCTAAACCTCTTCAACCCCAACGCCTTAGAAACGTACCGACAGACCATAAACGACATGGCGCTTACCACCCGGGTCAAGGCCACCTTAATGCCACATTTCCCGGACACCCATGTAACCTCCCATGCAGGACGTCTCTTCATCATGATCCACCACCCCACGAACAATACGAATAAAATCCGCGAAGAGGCCATCTCTCTGATCGGTGACACCCCGGGCATTCGTTCTATGCAGTGTGATGTCCATGACAAAAATATCCCCCGCACCGCCATGCATAAATAATGAGGCCCGCGCCCCCATGGAAAACGTGATCGATGCGGCCCGTAACGCTATCATCGGCCACAGACCCCATCAAAAAGAGGCCCCGAAGAGGGCCCCCAGAGGCTGAGTGAAAAAAAACGGAAATCGACATGGTTCTGCCGAGCTTTTTATCAAAAAGGCCCCCGTCATTGGCCGAATCGTTCCCTATTTTTTTTTCATACATTCAAGTACTTTTTTTTAGGATGGCTTACGTGATTACCAAAATTTTTCCCTTTTTAAACTGGCTTGCCCTTGTCAACCGAGACACCTTAAAGTCCGATCTCATCGCAGGCCTCACCGGGGCTGTCATTGTCCTTCCTCAAGGGGTTGCCTTTGCAGCCATTGCGGGCCTGCCCCCGGAGTACGGTCTCTATACGGCGATGGTGACCCCGATTATAGCGGCTCTTTTCGGATCATCCCACCACCTGATCTCCGGCCCCACCACGGCCATCTCCATTGTGGTATTTTCGACCATCAGTCAATTTGCCGCACCGGGCAGCAGCGCCTTTGTCCAGTATGCCCTCACCCTAACCTTCCTGGCGGGCCTTTTCCAGTTTGCCTTCGGCGTGGCCAAGTTGGGGAAACTGGTGAACTTCGTCTCCCATACGGTAGTCACCGCCTTTACCGCAGGCGCTGCCATCTTAATTGCCACCAGCCAGTTAAAGCATGTGCTGGGTTTGACCTTGCCCCAAGGGGAGTCCTTTATTCACACCTGGATCGATATGGGGGCACAATACCAATCGGTGAACGGGTATGTGATTCTCATCGCCGGAATCACCATCGGGATGGCGGTACTCTCCAAAAAGATGATGCCCAAGGCCCCCAACCTCCTCATCGGAATGATTGCCGGGAGTGTGGTCTGCGCCGTTCTCCATGGACCGGCCCATGGGGTAAGGCTCCTCGGTGAGATTCCTTCACAGTTGCCCCCATTATCGTCCCCGAGTTTTTCCATCCCCGTTATCCGGGAACTGGCTCCCGAGGCCTTTGCCATCGCCCTCCTGGGACTGATTGAGGCGGTATCCATTTCACGGTCCGTGGCGGCCCGATCTCATCAGCGCATCGACGGCAATCAGGAGTTTATCGGCCAAGGGCTCTCCAATATTGTGGGCTGTTTTTTCTCCAGCTACGCCGGTTCCGGATCCTTTACCCGCTCGGGCATTAATTATGCCGCCGGGGCCAAGACCCCCCTGTCTGCCATCTTTGCCGCCGGCATCTTGCTGGTCATCGTCCTCCTCATCGCACCCCTTACGGCGTACCTTCCCATCGCCGCCATGGGAGGGGTAATTCTCATTGTCGCCTGGAATTTAATCGATTTTCATCATATCCGCTTTATTCTCCATGTCAGCCCTTCGGAATCGGCCATCCTTGGGGTCACCTTTCTATCCACGCTTTTTCTGGAGTTGGAGTTTGCCATCTACATCGGAGTCCTTCTCTCCCTAATCATCTTTCTCTCCCGCTCCTCCATACCGGACATTATGGTGATGGCCCCGGAGTCCGATGACAGCACCCAGGCATTGATCCATAGCAACGGGGACCCCATGACGGAGTGCCCCCATATTAAAATAATTCGCATCGACCGATCCATCTACTTCGGATCCATGAACAGCATTCAGTCTCGTATTGAAGAGATGCTGGAGAAAGAGCGGGTCAAGGAGATGCTCATCATCGGCGAAGGCATCAACTACATCGATATCGCAGGTGCCGAGATGCTGATGGAGCTCTCCAATACCCTCAAGGCAAAGGGGGGCGGGCTCTATCTCTCCAACTTAAAGAGCAGTATTTTTAACTTTATTTCCCATATAGGATTCATCGATCGCATCGGGGAGGGGTATATTTTTAACCACAAAAGCGAGGCCATCATATCCATCGCGGCAAACCAGGGGGCGGCCTGCAACATGCACTGCACCCACCAGATTTTTAAAGAGTGCGGCCGAGTTTAACGCCTTCTATGGTTAAAGTGGGCGTTAAAGGCCTGAGCAAAAATAAAATATACAAAAAGCGATGCCTCCGGCGGCCAGGGAATAAATCCCCTGGACCCCAGATTTTTGAATGTGACGGCCTTTGGTCCGTCACATTCACTGAAAAAAAATTCTTACAGGCACGTATTCCTGTCATCGGAAAGTTTTTGCGGCACTTTTTGAGAAAAAACCCGCCGAAGGCAGCCGGGTTAAAGATGCCTCCAGCGGCCCTACCGGGAACCAAGCTTTTGCCAATTTTTATGAGCTGGGTTTGATAAACAGGCATCGTCAAGAATCAAAGGCGGATGTGATTTGACCCGAGGCACGAGGGGTAAAGCGCATTCGTTTGCCTGCTTTCGAGGTATTTTTGCCTAAGTGGCCTCGCCACCCTCGCCGCCAGAGGCATCGCTGAATAGTTACAAATGATCGTCCCCATGGTATGAACAAAAATGATACCCTTGGAGGAGTCAAAAATAAGGCCCCTTTGCTCATCTCCAAACCGAGAGGAGCCTCCTTACCCGCTCCCTGATACCCCGGAGAGATGCCGTCAACTACCCCGGCCTAAAGGCCGGAGCTTGTAAAAGCTCACGTTGACCAGTCTAAGTGCTTAGAACACTACGTTACCTTAGTTATCACACCGTGGGGTGCTTGCCAGCTCCAGGCTTTATGTGGTGGATCATTAAACAGGCTGAGGGTATAGGCCAGTGTGGTTCACGCGACAAGCTATTGTAACATTGACGAGGCTAACATTACCCGGTTCTGCCGGGATTCTCTTCAAGGAGAACTTCCACAATGCAACGAGTGTTTGTATTGGACACAAAGAAAACTCCGATGACCCCTTGCAGGCCAAGAAGGGCTCGGAAGTTGTTGGACAAAGGAAAGGCGGCTGTTTTTCGCAGGTATCCATTCACCATTATTTTAAAGCGGGTTGTCGAAGATAGCGACCCGTCTCCTCTTAGATTAAAAATAGATCCTGGCAGTAAAAAGACCGGGCTGGCCGGCCTGGCCATTGTCAACGACTCTTCCGGGGAGCTTGTCTTTGCGGCGGAATTGGGACATAGAGGGCAGAAGATCAAAGCGGATCTTGAATCAAGGAACGCATCAAGAAGAGGCCGTAGAAGCAGAAACCTCAGATACAGACAGCCACGATTTCTTAACAGAACACGGCCTAAAGGCTGGCTGGCCCCATCACTTAAAAGCCGGGTCTACAATATAGAAACATGGATACAAAAATTCAGACAGTTCGCTAATATTCAGGCGATCATTAATCAGAGTTTAAGAGACGCCAATCTCTTAACTCCTTACCTCCCCGCCCTTAAAGGACGGGTTTCACGGAGTGTTGGATGATTCCACAAGACCCACCCACCGTCGATCTCATCGCCGCCGTTCTCTCCGAGGCGGTTACCTATGTGCTGGAGCTGAGCACCCAAAAAAAAATCTCCTACGCCCACACCCTCCAGGCGATTCCCAAACTCATCATGCGTCCGGATATCAGCTGCTTTATACAACTCGGCGGAGATTTTAATGGACTCATCGTCTTTAACTTTAACGAACGCACCGCCGTAAAATTCTATCAGAGCTATATGATCTCCATGGGCATCCCCAAGGAAGATCTCGTCAAGGACTTCACCTCCAATGAGGTGACGGACAGCATCGGAGAGATCTTCAACCAGGTCGTGGGCGAATTCACCCGCCTCATCGAATCGGAGTTCGGCCTCTCCATCAGCTGGGGCCAGCCCAAGGTCCTGGCCCTCACCCACGCCCTCACCCTCACCATCGATGCCGACTACCACGAAAACCGACGCATCGCCTTCTCTTTAGATAACGACCGTTTTCAGGCCGAGGTGGCCTTAGAACAGACCCAGTTCTGCGCTCTACCCGAATTTAAACACCCATAGATGGATGAGTCGTGTTAAGAAGTGGCCTCCGGCGGCGAGGTGAGCCACCTCGAAAGCGAGTGAACGCGGCACTTTACCCCTCGTTCCTCGGGATAAATCACATCGGTATTCTTATGAAATTAAGATATTTATTTTTATCAGTGCCCTAAGGCATTCGGGCGGCGAAAGCGTACCTCCGGTGGCCCTGCCGGGGGCCAACCTTTTATAAAGGTTGCCAAACAAACGTTTACTGTAAGGGTCCAGGGGGTTTATCTCCTATCCGCCGAAGGCCTCGTTTTTAAGCCTACTTTAATCATAGAAGGACGTGCCAGTTTTTATGAGATGGGCTTGCCAAACTAGTTTCAATAGCGCCCATGACGGGCCAAAGGCACGTCATGGGCACATACCTGGGGTCCAGGGGCCCCGTCCCTGGCCGCCGGAGGCCCTTTTTCTGGTCACTTTCACCATAGAAGGCTCATCCCCCCCCCGTTGACCATAGACGCCTAAAAAATCCACATCACCATTTAATCCGCATCGATAAGAAGGGCATCCAGCTCCTGGATACAGCCCGCCTCCGGTCGATCGAAGAAGACCCCCTTGCCCGAGCCGTCCACCCCCCGCAAGAAGATATACCAGGCACCGGCCATGTGGGTGTCGTAGTCGTAAGCGGGCCCCAGCTTTAGGGCGAGGTGACGGTTCAGAGCCACGGTGTAGAGCAGGTACTGGAGCCCGTAGTGGTGCTCCCCCATGGCCTGGGCCAGGGCCTCTTTGTGGTATCGGTCTGGGGCGTTTCCTAAATGGTTGGATTTCCAGTCGATGATGCCAAACCCCTCCCCCACCTGAAAGATCAGGTCGATAAACCCTTTGAGGTATCCCTGCACGGGGGAGAAGGCGAGCCCCTCCATGAAGAGCTCTCCCCCCTTGAGGGCACCGTACCCCCAGCGATTCAGCACCTCTTTCAGGGCACCGGGGGTGAGACGCTTTAAGGGGAAGGTAAACTCCATCTCATGGAGGCGGTGCGAGGCCGGCACTTCGGCCAGGGTAAAGGGGACCTCAAAGGCGTGTAAGGGGGTGGCGAGCACCTCCCCCACCATTCCCGAGATGGCCTCATTCCAGAGGTCTGCATCGTACCCATGACGGGCTGTCATTTCATGGCAGGCACTCTCCCTCTCGTTCCTATCGGCATCGAAGGGGAGGGTCTCAAAGAGAGTATGCATAAAGGTACCGGCCGTGGCCCCCTTGGGAAAGGCGAATATCCCCTCGGCCGGAATCTCGTCTTCCACCTTTTTTTGCCGCCAGGCATCGTAATCGGCCTCACGCGTCTCCTTGCCCGAGGAGGCCAGGGCCGAGAAGCTTGTCACGACCCGGGGCTCGGGCAACCGGCCCTGGAACACCCGGGCCGGAGCCAAGGTCTGAGAGCGCTCCTGAAATGCCAGGGGCGAGACGCTCTCCGCGTCGCCACATGAGATGGTGATGGCGGCGTTTGAGGCCCCTTCCAGCCCATGGAGGTGGGCCGCCACCTCCCTATCGGTGAGGGGAGCGATCTGAATGGCCGCCTCCTGGGCATTTGTACTCTCCGGGGCGTGAAGAAGCCGGGCCATGGCGCTTCGCTCCCACCCGTTGACGCGTCCCCAGGGAATGACCATATGATACCTCGCCCGGGTCAGGGCCACATAGAGGAGGCGAAGCTCTTCGGCCAGGGCCTCCCCTTCGGCCAGGGCCCGGTGCTCATCCAGATTGTCCGAGCCGGCATCGTAGACCAGCCGGCTCTCCTCTTCATGAAAAAGCGCCCCATTTTTAAAGGTCCGATACCCCATGAAGGGAAAGGGGAGGAAGACCACCCCATACTCCAGCCCCTTGCTCTTGTGGATGGTGACGATCTGCACGGCCGTGCGATCGCTCTCCAGCTGAAGCTGATGCTCATCCGACTTGAGGGAAGAGGGATCGCGCATGCGGGAGAACCAGCGCACGAGCCCTACCGGTGTCATGCGGCGAGAGATCGCCTCCCGGTGCAGGAGGGCGGTGAGGTGCTGCATATTGGTGACCCGGCGCTCCCCATCGCTTAAGCCCACCAGCCGCTCATAGACCTCTATCTCCCGTGTAAAGCGCCGCATCATGGGCATGAACCCCTCCTGCTTCCACACACCATGGAGTTCGGCAAAGCGTACACTCCACGCCTCGATATCCGCCGGCGTCTCCCCCAAGACCTTGAGCGTCTCGGCCGTAAAACCGATCATGGCGGTGGTCAGCGCCGCCATGACACGGGCCAGGCGCCAGGGCCTCAGGCAGGCCGAGAGGAGAAGGGCCATCTCGTGGGCCTCATCGCTGTCGAAGACGTTGCCCGAGCTGTACAAGACGGCATGAATCCCTAAGGAGGTGAGATGATTCTTAACGATACGGGCCTGCTCGTTGGTCCGCACGATGACCGCCACATCCTGCTCCGTCAGGGGGGCCTCCCCCAGACGGGCGCGACCGCAGCGCCCCAGGCGCAGGAGATGCACCATCTGAGCCCCGCACAGCGCCGTGCAGAGATCCTGGGCCGCCTCCTTGGCGAGGGGCTTTTTTTCCCCGGCCTCGAAGCCTTGAATCATCATGGGGGTGACGGGTGCCCCATCGATAGTCAGCACCGCCTCGTCCTCGCTCCCGGCACTGGTCACCGGGGCAAAATGAATACGATCGACGAGGAAAGGAGAGGCCCCCTTCGAGAAGAGGGTATTCACCGCCTGGACCATACCCCGCGTACTCCGATAGTTCACATCGAGGGTATAGCCCCTCTGCGCCTCTCCGGCGGCCTTTAGGTAGGCGAAGATATCGGCCCCCCGAAATCCGTAGATGGCCTGCTTGGGGTCCCCGATCATAAAGAGGGTGGTCTCTTTAAAGAGGGTGTCAAAGATCTCATACTGTTCGGGGTCGGTGTCTTGAAACTCATCGATGAGAGCGGCATCGTAATTTTTGCCCACCTCGCGGGCCAACGCCTCTCCCCCATGGCCACCCAGGACCCCGGCCACCCGGGAGAGAAGGTCATCAAAGCCCATGAGACCCGCCTTCGATTTCTCCTCGCCCATGATGGCATCCACATACCGGGCAAGGGCGATGCCGTGGTGGATATGGTTGGTCTCAAAAGTCCCTTTTAAGTCGGTAAGGGCCTCCATAAGCGAATCCATCACCTCGAAGAGAGGATTCTCCACCACCGCCTTCCCCTTTTTGGTGGCACCGGTGAGACTCGCCTGGGAGAGCCGATCCAGATCCTTGGTATCTCCGAAGGGAATGCGACCGGAGAAGAGGGCTTCCGCCGCCCTTTCCGCCTTGACCTCCACCCCTTTGCGGTATTTATTCCGGTTGAGGGCCGGGTCCGTGGCCAGGATGGCCAGGGCCGTCTCTTTTTCCGTCTCCCACACGCACCGGGCCCGCCCCAGGCTCTCTTGGAGACGCGTTTCCAAGGGGGCCGAATCCACCGCCTCTCCGTCGGGCAGAAAGGCGATGCGGGATAAGGGGGTACTAAAGGAGATAAAGGACAAGAGCCCCCCGGGCAAAATTTTTCTATCCTTAAGCCAGGCGGCATACAGAGGGGAGGCCCCTTCCACCATCTGCCGATAGTAGTCCTCCACCGCCCGTTGCTTCAGATGACTAAAATCCGTCACCAGCTCCATATCCAGAGGGGAGCCACTCTCGAAGGCGTGATCGGAGAGGAGGCGTCGGCAAAAACCATGAATGGTGAAAATAGCCGCCTCATCGAAGTTTCGAAGGGCACTCTTCAGACGCTCGGCCGCCTCCCCCAGATCTTTATCCGATGAGAAGAGCGCCCCATAGAGAGGATCGCTGGACTCTGCCCCCTCCACCACGGCCAGAGCCTCCCTCAGACGAAGCCGGATACGCTCGGCCAGCTCCTGGGTGGCCGCCTCGGTAAAGGTGACCACGAGAATACGGTCCACGGTCAACCTCTCCTCCACCACGAGGCGCAGGTAGAGGGCGGCAATGGTGTACGTCTTCCCCGTCCCGGCGCTGGCCTCGATGAGATTTCTCCCCGTCAAGGGGGTGGTGGCCAAATTCAAGGGAGAGAGATTCAAGGGTGTGATGGGGTTCATCGGATAGAGGCCTCCAGGATCGGTCGGTAAACAAGATCGGCACATCGTGAAAAATCACCTGAGTTTAGAGGATCCCGCCCCCGCACCGCCCATTTGATCCACGGATTGGACAGATCGGAGACAGGAGCGAAGGGGGAACCCTGGAAGGCGGCGGCCGCCTTGGCCATCGCCTTGGATTCGTCGCCACTCTTAATCATCTCCCGGGCATAGGCGTGGGAGGCGAGGGGAAACAGGGGCACGAGTCCGGTACCACCGGCCACAAAGAGGCGGACCAGAGAGTCCAGTACCGCATTCGGATTCGGGGGAACCGCCATGCAGACGGTTTCGGACTTCCCGCTCTTTCCATCCAGCCCCACGAATACGGCCCGGCCTAAGGGGAGCCCAGCTGCGGCCCCGAGAAGGAGACGCAGCCACAAGGAGATAAGGTCCTGGCCGTATTCGTGGGGCTGGATGGAAAGAGCGGGAAGGCCGAAACCGTCTGCATGGCGGTTCCCCCGAATCCGAATGCGGTACTGGACTCTCTGGTCCGCCTCTTTGTGGCCG
>JABXKT010000324.1 GCA_013619155.1 Desulfobacteraceae bacterium | reverse complement strand
AGGAGGAACCGCCATGGCGAAGAAGAAGTTTGAGAGGACGAAGCCGCATATAAACGTAGGTACGATAGGTCACATAGACCATGGTAAGACGACTTTGACGGCGGCGATAACGAAGCATTTATCGAAGAAGGGCATGGCGGAGTTTGTTCCGTTCGATGAGATAGACAAGGCGCCGGAGGAGAAGGAGCGTGGGATCACGATAGCGACGGCGCATGTGGAGTATGAGACGGAGAATCGTCATTATGCCCATGTTGATTGTCCTGGTCACGCGGACTACATCAAGAACATGATCACAGGTGCGGCTCAGATGGACGGGGCGATATTGGTAGTAGGTGCCGATGATGGTCCGATGCCTCAGACTCGGGAGCACATTTTGTTAGCGCGTCAGGTAGGAGTGCCGTTCATAGTGGTGTTTTTGAATAAGGTAGACATGGTTGATGATGAGGAGTTGATAGAGCTGGTTGAGTTGGAGTTGCGAGAGTTGTTGTCGAAGTATGAGTTTCCCGGTGATGATATACCGATCATTCAGGGCAGTGCGTTGAAGGCCTTGGAGACAGATGACACCGATGGCGATGAGGCTCGTTGTATATTTGAGTTGATGGAAGCGGTGGACGCGTACATCCCGCAGCCTGTGCGAGATGTAGACAAGCCGTTTTTGATGCCCGTTGAGGATGTTTTCAGCATATCGGGTCGCGGTACTGTTGCGACTGGTCGCCTAGAGCGTGGCATAATCAAGATAGGTGATGATGTAGAGATAGTAGGAATTAGGCCGACGCACAAGACTGTATGCACAGGCGTGGAGATGTTTCGCAAGACCCTGGATGAGGGTCAGGCTGGAGACAACATAGGAGTGTTGCTGCGTGGCGTGAAGCGAGAAGACGTTGAGCGTGGTCAGGTGGTAGCCCATCCTGGTTCGATTGCGCCGCACCGGAAGTTTAAGGCTGAGGCGTATGTGTTGAAGAAGGAGGAGGGTGGTCGTCACACGCCGTTTTTCAATGGCTATAGGCCGCAGTTTTATTTTCGGACCACGGATGTGACCGGGGTGGTGACGTTGCCTGAGGGCGTGGAGATGGTGATGCCTGGAGACAACGTGCCGGTAAGCGTGGAGTTGATCACGCCGATAGCGATGGAGAAGGAGTTGCGGTTTGCCATTCGAGAGGGAGGCCGCACAGTGGGCGCCGGTGTCATCAGTGAGGTTAT
>JABXKT010000323.1 GCA_013619155.1 Desulfobacteraceae bacterium | reverse complement strand
CTTATTGTATACTTTTGGATCGATACCAAACCCGCTTTCTTCAGCTATAGTTTTACCTGTTAAAGGATTTACTAAAGTTTGAAGATCTATTCCAGCCGCAGCTAGCCTAGATATTGGATTGTCAAATATAGTTTGACCTTCTACTAGCGTTGCATCTAATTTAGCCATGTCTAACTGATCGTCATTCTTTTTAGACAACTGCGTTTGATAATAGTTTTCTTTTATAGCGCTCATCACAGTGGAAGCAGCGTTATTTTTAATAGCTAACATTATACTAGCGCCTACTACAGAAGCTGGAGGATTGTGCTCTTCTCTATATTTATTACCTTCTTTTTGGGTTTTCTTTGCTCCTTCTCTTGTAGCGTATTCCATCAACGTAGACTTATACTTAAAAGGTGCTGCTATTTTTATTAGTCCTTCGGTGGCTTGGTAGCTTTGTATTATTATAGCGCCTGCTATGTCTAAAGACATGCCTCTTGCAACAGCGTCTGTTAGGTTTTTTACAACATGATCAAGTACTTCCATGTTTATTTTAGACTGAGCAATCCCTTCTGCTGTAAAACCTTTTTTAACAGTGTTTCTTTTAGCAGGTTTTCCTTCATATTTAGAAGCAGATTCTATTAGCGTTACATAAGCGGGATCTGTTTTTCCATAATATAACCTAGAAGGTTTAGCAACCCAGTTTTTTATTTTACCGCCAAGCTTGCCTTGATCACTTTTTGTTTCGTAAAACTTACCGTCGGTGGTTTTAACGAATTGAATTGGATTTTTTAATCCAGCTCTTTTAGAGTCAGCAACAGTGTTATACATTTTTCCATTAGCTGAGTTGCTGTAGAAGGTTTGTCTACCTCCACTACCCATCATACCAGCTTCTATAGAAGCAGTATCTAGACCGAATTCCGTAACAGCTTTTTGCATGTCGTCTTGCAACGATTTTCTAGTTTTTTCATTTATAGGTGGAGAAGAAAAACCTAGCTCTCTAGCTAATTGAGTCTTACTTCTTAAACTAGCGACTTCTTTAAATGCGTTTTTAAGCTTAGGAGACATTTCAGCTTCCGTAGTTATACGTTTGCTAGCCATTGACTTTGGCTTTCCAGCACCTAAATCAGCCTTAGCTTGTTTAGAGTCTAATTTAGATCTTCCAATAGTATTTATGACATTGTCAACGTACATTTTAGATAAACCCGTTAGAGCGCTTCCAAACT
>JABXKT010000191.1 GCA_013619155.1 Desulfobacteraceae bacterium | reverse complement strand
ACCCATCACCTCAGGACAAAATCCAAAAATATACCCTCGCTCTCTCCTTGATTTTTACTCTCATAAGTGCTCCAATCTTTCTTTTTAAAAAAACGCACCTTTGCATATTCGAAGATGAGGAGACCCCATGGAAATCATATCCCTTGCAGGCCTGGCAGCTGCCATGACGGTCCTTGCCCTCACACCCGGTCCGGGCGTCTTCGCCACGGTGGCCAGCGCCATATCATCGGGCGTTCCCAAAACCCTGGGCCTCATCTGCGGCCTCGTCACCGGCGACATATGCTACCTCCTCTTTGCCATCTTCGGCCTCTCGATGATTGCACAATCCGTGGGGGAGTTTTTTATCGTGATCAAAATAGGGGCCGGCATCTACCTCGTCTACTTAGGCTTTCGCCTCATTTTCCAACCCTCTTCACAGCGAGGCGCCCCCCACCGGGCCCCATCGGCCGGCAAAACCTATGCAAGCGGCCTCATCATCACCTTGTCCAACCCCAAGGTGATCCTCTTCTACTGCGGATTTTTACCCAGCGTCATGGATCTGCCCGCCCTCACCCCTATGGGAGCGGCCCTTGCCGTCCTCACTGTGGCCACAGTGGTTTCCGTCGTCCTCTGCGGATACGCGCTCCTGGCCGCCAAGGCAGGCGAGACCCTGGGAAAAAAAGGCGGGGTAAAAGCCATCCAAAACACCGCCGGAGGCCTCATGATCGCCACGGGCATAAAGGTTGCCCTGGATTAATCGGACCCTATACCAATCGCATATGAAGCAGGTTCGGCCTGAATCCCAAGGTCTCGTAAAAGTCCTGGGTGCCTCTGTTTTCGCAGGCAAGGGTGATGGTGATCAACTTGCAACCACTCTCCTTAAGCCAGGCAAGATGGCGATGCATGAGCTCTCGTCCGATGCCCATCCGCCGCACCTCATCCACCACATAGAGGGTATGGGGTTCTCCAAAGGCCCCGTCAAGAGTCGAGATACAAAACCCCACCACCGCGTCACCGTCGGATACCTGGGCCACCGTAATCTTTATCGTATCGGCCTCAAAAGCAGCAAAGCCCTGGATCCGGTCCTCGAACACAAGCTCTGCATAGAGATCTCCAAAAAATTGGGAGATCTCCTCATGAAACGCCCTGTTTCTCTCCCAGGCCTCTTTAATAAGGGCCACCTCGCAAAAGGGAATATCTCGGTAACAGATCATTAAAAAACTCCTGCATCGACTTTATAGATAAAGATTCTCAGTCGGCCATGGGCGGCAAGCATCGACGGATCCCCCTCTTCAATCCACCCGAAGCAGGGAAAAACCCGAAGCGGCATCGGGAAGACGGACGCCACGGTCTCCTTCCAGCTCCATGATCACCACCTCCATGTAAAGCCAGACCACCACCCCATTGCGCGCACAACCGGTGACGGCTCTATCCTTTCTGCCGCAGGTGATATGAAGGTGAAGTACGGGTACCCCGTCTCCGTCTGGAAAAAGCGTTCCCACCCCGGCCGACTCGTGAACACCATCCAAAAAGTGGGTGTTGACAGGCATGCCCGCAGAAAAATGGGCCCCATCCCCCGGCCCCGTGGTCAGCTCGCTCTTCGACTCGGCGCCGCCCAGGGCAAACACCACCCCCCGCAGCAAATTCTTCTCCCGGGCAAAGGCTTCGATCTCTTTGTGCAATACCTCCCCCTGCTCCAGGCGAAGGACAAAAGTTCGGCCGATTCGGGTCTCCATATAGTACATCACGCCCTCACATTTTTAAGATATTTTATACTAAAAAAAACCATCGACTCTATGTGCTTTCGGCGCCCAAGAAAAGGGGGGAAAGAGAGGGAAAAATCCCCATATATAAAGCGATGGTCTCCCCTTGGCGCTTTCACACCATCAACACCCTGGGCCCATGACTATCCACGATGAAAAATACTATTGACAAGGATGACCAAGGAATGAACTTTCACCAATCTTGACAGCCCAGCAAAACCGTGCCATCATGCTAGAATAGCACTTAAATAGGGATCAAACCACGACAAAAGCCACGACCCTCTCTACAGATCCCATAGCCCCTCGCACACCATAAACGACAGGATCATTTCCCCATCACCCAAGCCTCACCTTTTCATCATAGAAGACGCATTACTATTCCATCTTACCGCCGAAAGGCAATTTTTAAAAAAATTGAATAGTGATAAAAACGCCATCGACATTCAACAGCCATGAAGGAGTCGGACTATCATGATACGTTTACTCTTAAAGAGCATCGCATCCATCGTCTTTGCCTTGGTATTATCGGCATGTGGAGGCAGTAGTGGCACGGACAGTGCGGTGACTGCAGAGCCTACCGCCGCCGTCACCCCTTTATCATCGGGTACCATCACCCAATTTGGCAGTGTATTCGTCAATGGCGTTGAATTTGAAACAAACAGCGCTCTCTTCGATATCGATGGCACGACGGGCATCCAAGAGGATCTATCCGTGGGGATGATTGTCGATGTCCATGGATCGGTCGACCCATCCGGGACGACGGGAACAGCCACCCGCATATATTTTGAAGACCGGCTGCAAGGCCCTGTCAACGGATTGACGCTGTCCCTTTTTGGTGGGACAAAAAAACAGTTTACGGTCCTTGGGACCACCGTATGCATCCACAGCACGGATACCATTTTCGATATTTCCGGCCAAAACACGATCCCCGTGGGAACTGTATTCGATTTTGATACCATTTCCGCCAGCAACAACGTCGGAATCAGCGGCTTTTTTGACTCTTTCGGCTTCTTGAATGCCACCCGTATCGAGCTGAAAGAGACCCTCTTTAATGCCGCCAGCGTGGTCAAGGTGAGTGGTACCATTTCGGCACCGACCAATACCCACTTTACCCTGGGCACACTCTCGGTGGATAGCACCTCGGCACGCCTCGACAATCTACCCGATGGACTGGTGGATGGAGACCTCGTCCGCATCAAGGGCACCTTCGATGTCGCCACAAACACCTTAATGGCCACACAGATCGAAGGTGAGGCCAGCGGTATCGTGAGTGCGGAGAAGGCAAGCATCGAGGGTATGATCACCGAGTTTATCGACTTCAGTCAGTTTAAATTGGGCGAGACGATCATCGATGCCTCAACGGCCATCTTTACCCCGTCCACACTCACCCTCTCTAACAATATTCGCATCGAAGCCGAAGGCCCCGTTGTGGGCGGCGTGCTAAAAGCCGTATCCATTAAGCTCAGAGGCGGCGAAGACAGGGTTCACGCTCTCATCTCATCCGTCGACCCGGCCAACAATCAATTCGAGGTCATGCCCGTGGAGACCCAACCGGCGATCCGGATCACCATCACGGCCTCCACAGAGATAAAAGATGATGTGGGCAAGATCAGCCCATTTGGAATATCCGATCTGGTCGTCGGTGATTTTGCCGAGATACGGGGATTCGTGGACGGTGCAGGCCTGACCGCCAACCGCATTCGCATCAGAGATAAAAACGATGTCATCGTCAAAGGAGTCCGACAACCAAGCACCATCGGTTTCATCAAGGTCCTGGGGGTCGAATTCGCCATCGAAGATCCCGGTGAAACCGGATTTCAGAATGCTCAAAATAGTGCCATCGCACAGGCCCTCTTCGATCAAGAGGCACCGGCAAACAATACGGCCTTCATCAAGATCAAGGACAGAGAGATACTCCCGGGCAGCGGCAGGGGCAATGGAATCGCCGATGAGGTGGCTATAGAGCCCCTCTTCACCGCCGCCGAGGGCATCATAACAGCCGGCCCGGCCCCGGTTATTCCCCCGGTTATCCCCCCAGTTATTCCTCCGGTTACTCCTCCAGCAGCAGTACTGGTGGGCACCTTTACCATCACGGGCACGGCCACCCCCGGGGATACCGTGACGGTCACCAATGCCACCGGCGACAACCTCGCCACCACCGTCGCCGATATCAATGGTGACTGGAGCATTACCCAGCCCCTCGGCGCAGACCTCTTCCCGAACGATGGAGACAGCCTCACGGTGACCACCCTCACAGGTGATACGGCAACCGTGCCCTTCCAGAGTGCCGGTCCCGCGATCAATATTAATGGCACCGGTACCCTGGTGATCACAGACTTTGGCTCTGCCCTGGGAATCCCCGTGGTTTCCACGGCCGGAGGCGCTGGGCCCCAAGGCCAGACCAGCTACTTCTCCATCGGGGATATCTCCGACATCAAGTTGGTGGACCAGACCGATCGATTCTCGGCCGGCACAATCACCCTGACCGGGGGAGAGACCGTCGTCATTCCGAGAAACCTCGTCCTCACCCTGCCGGCCAACTGGCTCACCCTGCAAGAGTTTGCAGACCAGGCACCGGCGGCTGAAAAAATCTCCGGCATCGGTGTCAACCACATCGCCACCATCATGGGAAACCGACAGACCAACGGCATCGTCATCGCAGGGGATGTGTTCATTCACAAGAATGATCAGGAGAGGCAGGGCATCGTCACCTTCATTAACCTAGCCGAAGGCTACTTCCGCATCAATGGCAACGGAAACGATACAGGCGGTACCATGGTTCGCCCCAACGACCCGGACGGCGTCCACAGTGTCCAGTCGGGTGCGGGAATTTTAGACCCGACCATCAACAACGGAAGTCCGGATATCCGTTATACCAATGACCCGACCAACTATACCTTCTCCGCCACCACAGGCTACCCCATCGGCCTCAACGGCCCGAACCTGACGATCAACAGTGGCCGGGCAGGTGGTGAATCGTCCATCGCCCTCGACGCCAGCCGATTCGAACCCCTCGTGGTGGGTGACTTTGTCCACGCCTCGGGGAGCATCGAGACGATTGGCGGCATCACCTTCCAATCGGCTCACACCATAGGCGTCGGCATCTCCATCACCACGGCACCCGGCGACCCCGACCACATCCTGGTGGATGAGGCCGAATGGGATGTGGCCGGATGGGCCAACCAACGTTTGAAGGGCCTCAACATCGGTATGATGACCAGCAACGCCGCCGTCAATATCTACCGTCTGGCCCATAACGGCGCAATCGATGCCGTGGGTACCGATGCCGACGGCAATTTAGCGCAACTAATCGGCAGCACCGATGGCGTCTTTGCTGTCGGAGGCGATGCCACGGCCAATGCGGCCGCCCAGCTGGGCGGCGGAGTGGGCCAAGTCATCAAAATTGTCTACGACTGGGATTTTGTTTCCGGTGAGAGTAAGATCGACCGGAATCCAGGGGCAATTGTTGCCGCTGCGGGAGACCCCAGCGGACTCCTCGATCCCACAGAGACTGCCGCCAATAAGGCATTCCAGGTCTTTGCCCCCGTGGCACGTGAGATCGTCTACAAGACGGCCACCTGGGAAGCGGCCGTAGCGGCCTTTGCGGCAACGCCCATAACCGGCCTAGACCCAGCGACCATGATCACGGATGTCCAGGGCAATCCGGCCCAGTGGGGACAATACCTCTCCCCCAATGGCATCGGCCACCCCGAGTGGGGAGAGATCGACCTGACCCGATTCAGCAGCCCCTTCATCTTCGAAGGCCAGCTGTGGAATCTGGACAGGCGCCTGGGTCCCGTAGGAGGAGACGAAGCGATTGCTACGAACCCACTTGGCAGTTTTCCCTTGGACCCCTTCCCCACATCGGGTATCTCTGTCGATCAAGATTTTGGGCCGGGCGTCTTTGCCCCCACGAACCTGGAGTTGATCGGCACGGATATGGTCACCGGCACCGACCTCGGTCTCATCACGGAGGCCGCAGCGAACGCGGGGGCTAAGGCGATCATCATCTTAACCACGGCCACAGCCTTCCAATAACCAGAGGGACAATCCCTGACACCCTCGGTGCGGCCCGCATACCTGGCCGCACCGACCCCCGAGGTCTCCTTAGGCGAAACCTCGGGTTTTTTTTTATTTTTTCGCCCCATCCCATGGGGCGAATTTCATCATCTGAATATCGCCCCCTCGCCACCCCAACGCCCCCCACCATCATATCGCCATAAAATCGAATAGCTTGCCCTTCACAGGGTCATATC
>JABXKT010000190.1 GCA_013619155.1 Desulfobacteraceae bacterium | reverse complement strand
TCTTTAATCTGAATTCGTATTTCAAGCATAGAGAGCATGGCTCCTGTTCTTTGGATCATCATGACTTATTTCCGGCACTGAAGTAGGACCCCAGAATAAGAGTGACGATGGGGGGCAGGGTTCGGGTACAGAACTCGAAGATTTCGGTTCCCCCCTTTTCGGGCCATGCCAACATGGAAATGCATCCTAAGATGAAAATAATCACGATCCCCATGAGGATGTTGTTTGCAAAATGAAGGATGTCCCGAGGATGAAGTTTTTCCATAACGGGAAGTGGTTCCGATTCTGTATCCTCATCCGGCAAGTCCTCGAATGCATCTTGAATTCCAGCTTCGTAGGCTTCCTGACGTTCCGCTTCCCGTCCCTCTTCCGAGTCAATATTGTCCCGGGCATATTCCTCTTCGCTCATGCTCATTTGGAGATCCCAGGAATCACGATTTTGTTCCGCGTACCATCTTTACTTTCGATAATCACGGTTCCTCCCTCGCTCAAAGCGTTGATCACCATATCGGAGATATCCACCATGGTCTTCACAATCTCAGATCGGTTATCTGTATTTAATTGGTGTTTGGCCTTTTCGATGATGTTAAGGGTGCGTTGTGCCATCTGGACCTGGATATTTTTTCTTCGAGGTCCTTTGGAAAGATTTATAGGTGGTTTTGATGTCGGCATAGTTGTCTTCTCCATTGTTGGTTTACCTTAAAATAATGATATTTTTTGCTATATGCAAGGACTTTCCATTAATTAACCATGTATTTTGCATGGGCTTTTTTCAGACCAAGAGAGGGGAATCATAGAACCAGGGAATGGGCTCTCTATACATTTTCCATCAACCGGGTTGTCGATTAGGGCTCTGGCAAAAAACAGATAGACGAATTTCATAAGAATACCGCTGTGATTTGCCTCGAGGAACGAGAGGTAAAGCGCAGCGGTAACTCGCTTTCGAGGTGGCTCACCTCGCCGCCGGAGGCTTTTTTATGGTTGAACCGTCCCCTTTTTTATCTTCATTTACGCTTCGGCCACCCGGCATCGTGCATCCAGGGTGAGTACCCCCTCTCCCTGGGGGAAGAGGCGCACCGGGTTGAGGTCGAGCTCGCAGATGTGGGGGCATGCCGCCAGAAGGTGGGAGAGGCGGTGGATGAGGTCGATGTAGGCGTTTATATCCGATGGTGGGGCTCCCCGGGTGCCCGCCAATATTTGGACCGATTTTAGGCGGTGGAGTCGGTCGGAGATCTCATCGGGATGGGAGGGGCACAGGAGGGTTTGGGTATCCTGGAAGATCTCGATGTGGATGCCGCCGTAGCCGAAGAGGAGTACGGGACCGAAGGCAGCGTCGGTATGGCCCCCGACGAACATATCCTGGCCCGCTTTTGCCATGGCCATGATGCGTACCCCATGAAAACGGGCCCCTTTTTTATAGGCCGAGAGGTTGGCCTCGATGGTGGCGAAGGCCGTTTGGACCTCCGCGTCGTCTTTTAAGTCCGGGATGACTCCCCTTGCCTCGGATTTGTGGAGGGCATCGGGGCTGACGACCTTCATGATCACGGGATAGCCGATGGTCCGGGCGATGTGCATGGCATCTCGACTCGTGGTGGCGACCTTATCTTTGGCCACGGGAATGCCACAGAGGGAGAGGAGTTCTAAGGTCTCCTCACCGTGGGCGCCGGGGTGGGCGGCCACCCAGGCTCGGGCGGCTTTGATATCGATGCCTTCGGGAGGGGTGGTGGTAAAGGGGGGTTCTTTTTTCTTTGCGTGGTAGCGCTGCTGATATCCCATGCTGCGGATCATGGACTCCGGGGCGGTGAAGATGGGTAGATGGACCTTTTGGGTCATAGGGACGATGGTTTTTGATGGGCCGTAGATGCATGTGGCCAGGGGTGTATGGGAGGAGCGCACGGCCCCTGTGACATCCTTGGATATATCGGTCTTA
Organism: Desulfobacteraceae bacterium; assembly: GCA_013619155.1. Taxonomy (GTDB): domain Bacteria; phylum Desulfobacterota; class Desulfobacteria; order Desulfobacterales; family Desulfolunaceae; genus Desulfoluna. The sequence continues at coordinate 4,080 of JABXKT010000190.1, read as the reverse complement.
AACATCTTATAAAAGCGGTCATGGGTGTGGGGCATGGGCGGGTTCTGGCTTAGGTAGAGGGCGCCGTCTACCTCATCGCTGTGGAGCACCTCGCTGATGATGCGGGCGATGGCAAGGGGGTCGTAGATATCTCCCATGTCCATGGGGTTGGAGAGGCGGATGATCCCTGAGTGGGTTAATTTTTGGGCCGCCTCGTAGAAGGCGGTGCCGGGGTCTGCAAAGGTAAACCCCTCCTTTTCGCAGAGATCGGCCATGAGCACACCAAAGCCCCCGGCCGGGCTCATTACCATGATGCGGGGGCCCTGCATGGGGGGGAGCTCAAAGGCCTTGGCCAGGTTGATAAAATCGTAGAACTCGTGGATGCGAAGGATGCCGGCCCGTTCGAAGGCGGCGTCAATAATCGTTTCATCGTTGACCAGGGCCGCCGTGTGGCTCATGGCCGCTCGATGGCCGGCATGGGTGGTGTTGGCCTTGTAGATGATCACCGGTTTGTTGATTTCCGAGGCGGCCTTCATGAGCGCACGGCCGTTAGTGATGCTCTCTAAATAGAGGCAGATCACCCGGGTCTGGGGATCTTCGCCAAAATAGCGGATGCAGTCCACCTCGTTGATATTGAGCTTGTTGCCGATGCTGGCGAATTTGGCCAGGCCGATGTGGGCCTCCGCCATGAGGTGCCAGAGGAAGAGACCCATGCCGCCGCTCTGGGTGATCATGCTCATGCCCCCCCGTGGTGGGGGGAAGGTGGGGAGAAAGGGGAGGCAGAGTCCATTGTCGGTATTGGCCACGGCCAGGCCGTTGGGGCCCACGAAGCGAATGCCGAAGGTCTCGGCCACGGCCATGATGGCCTCGGCCCGCTTTTTCCCGTCTGGGCCCGCCTCATTAAATCCGCCGGAGAGAATGGCGGCACGACGAAGGCCCTTCTCTCCGGCTTCCTGAAGGGCTTGGGGGATGAGACGTGCGGGAAGAAGAAAGACCCCCAGATCGGGAATCTGGGGCAGATCGCCGATCTGCCGGTAGACTCGGATGCCGTCCACATACTCCCCGTTGCCTGTGGCGTGGATACCGAAGAGGCGCCCCTTGTAACCCCAGCGAATGAGGTTTTCAAGCATCAGCCGGGGCATGTTGTTCTCCCGTGTTGAGAGGCCCCAGATGGCGATGGATTCCGGATAGAAGATTTTTTTCATGCTCCTCCGCGTTTGCTGTCTCGTCTTTTTGGGTGATGCACCGTCGAGGTTTAAGAGTACCAAAATTTATTGGGGCTCGGATATAATAATTGCACGGATGAAGAGTGGTGATCTCCCTAAATATCCACCGGAGGCCTCTTTCAGATGCGGGTCCGATGGTGATGCATCATCGATTCTCGATGGGGTGAAAACCTTCCGTGGGGTCTCCTCTTATCCTCCTTTTTGGCGTGCCCTCTTATCCTCCTTTTTGGCGTGCCCTCTTGTCCCCCCTTCGGGGGTGCCCTCTTGCCCGGGAGGGGGAAATTCGATAAAATTAATAATTTACGTTAACGTAAAATATAGGTGTGGGGCGCTTTTAAGGCCATGATCCATCGTAAAAATGGGAATGTTAAGGGCTTATGGTACCGGGAAGAGGGCGAAGAAAGGCTGTGGGGCCCATCTTGACAAGCCGGTGTTCAGCGCATATGTACGAACGAAGATTTATTGTGGGTAGGGAAAATGAGTCGTATCCCTTTTTTTGATGGTTTTATGGCGGCTTTATTTCGTTTTTTTGTAACGCAGAAGAAAATGAAATGAATAACCTCTTCAAGGAGATCACGTGCAGTGAAACGACAGGATAAAGAGATATATTATACCATATCGGATCTGGCCACCGAGTTCGATATCAGCACCCGGTCCATCCGTTTTTATGAAGAGAAAAATCTGATTTCCCCTCGCCGTACCGAGGGCAACCAGCGTATCTACAGCCGAAGGGATCATGTGCGCCTGAAGCTGATCTTACGGGGCAAGCGGTTTGGCTACTCCCTTGAGGAGATCTCAGAGATCATTGGCCTCACAGATTTTGACCTCGATGAGGTGGAGCAGATCCGAAAGACCCTTGCCATGGGGCAGAAGAAGATCATCGATATTCGCGAACGCATCAATGACCTGAAGCTTCTGGAGGAGGATCTCGTCTCCTTTCAGGGGAAGATGGATGAGCGCCTGAAGGACTTGACCGCCGATGAGTAGAGACGAAGAGGGCCTTTTCTATGGATGGTAAGCCCTACCGGGTGCTCTTTTTGGAGCCCCATTTCAGCGGATCCCACAGATCCTTTGCCCAGGGTCTGGCGGCCCATAGTTGTCATGATATCCGGCTGTTTACTTTGCCTGGTGTCCACTGGAAGTGGCGCATGCGGGGCTCTCTTCTGCACTACGCCGCCGCCCTGTCCGGCGAGCTTGACGGTATCGATCTTCTCATGGTCTCCAATATGGTGGACCTAGCCCGTCTCAAAGGGCTCGTGACGTCTCTTCCCCGAACCCTGGTCTATATGCATGAGAGCCAGCTCACCTATCCTCTTCCCAAGGGGGGCACCATCGACGTGGATCTTGTCATCCAGGAGGTGACCACGGCCCTGGCGGCGGATAGGGTGGTCTTTAACTCCTGCCATCATCGGGATCTGTTTCTTAGGAATCTGGCCCCCTTTTTTTCGCGTTTCCCCGACCATCGCCCCGAAGGGATCGAGGCGGCTATCCGAGAAAAGGCCCGGGTGCTCTACCCCGGAGTCACTCTCCCATCCACTCCCGTCCCGTTTGCCTCCAAGCCCATGGAGCCCCCCCTGGTGATCTGGAATCATCGCTGGAGCTACGATAAGAATTTTCCCGCCACCCTTCACGCCTTAAGAACTTTAAAGGAGCGAGGCGTGGCCTTTAATCTGGCCCTTTTGGGGGAGTCGGCCGGAGGCCAGGCCGAGGCCCCCTTTCATGAGGCCTGCAAGGTGCTGGGGGAGAGGGTGGTTCACTTCGGGTACTGCCCGAATGGTGACGCCTACCGGCAGTGGCTCTCACGTGGGGCCATCGTCGTGAGCTCCGCCATCCAGGAGAATTTCGGCATATCCATGGTGGAGGCCATGGCCCATGGATGCCTGCCCCTCTTGCCAAATCGCCTGGCCTATCCGGAGATCCTTCCCGAGGCCTTTCATGGGGACCACCTCTACACCAGTCGTCATGACTTTATTGCTAAGCTCGAAGCCCTCCTCACCACCCCGGATCCGGCCTCAGCCGCCGATCTGGCACAGCAGATGCGCATCTACGACTGGAAACAGTGCATCGCCCTCTATGACGAGACCCTCGCCTCCGTGTAAGGATTTTCCCTTCCCCCTTTCCCATTTAAAAGAAGGCCTCCGGCGGCCAAGGGCTGTGCCCTTGGAACCCAGGTGTGCGAATGCTTAAGAGCCAAAGGCTCTTAAGCATTCGCTATAAAGTTTTTGTGGCGCTTTTTGATAAAAAAAGCGCTGGAGTCAGGCTTTAGCCGCATTGCCTCCGGCTGCCGGCGTGTCGATTGTAGGCCGCCTTTTATGCTACAAAACCAGGATTTTAAGCTTATTCTATAATGGGATAGATGAAGGATAGGGACCCTTAGGGACGGAGATGTAGACCCCCTCGGACTTCTAGGAGGGCCCACACCGGTGGATACCGTGGCCGTAGGGTGCATTTTATGCACCAGAACCCGGGCGGGGGATGCCCCGATTCATTGGAAAATGAGGGCCGGAGAAGCCAACCCCATCGGCCCTTCGGGAAAATGACGGCGAATGGACCACACCCATACCGGTGGATATCGTGACCGGAGGGGACATTTTATACGCCAGAATCGACGGCGAAGAATGCCCCGAATTCATTGTAAATATGAAGACCGGAGCCCCATGAAAAATGGTGCACGTAGTGCACCCTACGGACGGAGATATAGCCGCCATAGGCCCTGCGGGAAAATGACGACGGATGGACCACACCCATACCGGTAGGATTCGTGGCCGTAGGGTGCATTTTATGCACCAGAACCCAGGCGGGAGATTCCCCGTATTCATTGGAGAGATGACGGCTACAGCCCTATAAAAAAAGGCGTATGTGATTTACCCCGAGG
>JABXKT010000189.1 GCA_013619155.1 Desulfobacteraceae bacterium | reverse complement strand
CCCCAAGAGTCCCCGCCCCTTGTCCTCATCGGAGTTAAAAATATTTCTCATATCTTCATCAGGGTTTGAGGTGACGATATACTCATACGCCCCGTCTCCTTCGGCCTTGTCAAAATAGACCGTCAGGTCATGGGTACTGCCCAGGGCATCGAAGACCTTCACCGTGGTCTGATACTCGAAGGCAATATCGCTGATATTGATACCCACTCCGGGGCTCCCATCCCACGCCTTCGAAAGGGGAATTCCCGGACCAGCGGTGTTATCTTTACCCCGGGCATCCAAGTTGGTGACCACAGAGAGCTTGTTGGTCTTCTCCGGGGCTGAGGTAAACGACTCCAGCTTGATATCCTTAACGGATCCCACATCCTCCACGTCACCGGAGGTCTCATTACGACGGACACTCCACCCCTGGGTAATATACCCCGAAGGGGTGGTAAAATTTCCATCCTTGTCGAAACGAAACTCCCCGGCCCGGGTATAAAATTGCTGGGCCTCATTTTTCGGATGACGCACGATAAAAAAGCCCTCACCCCCGATGGCCAGGTCCGTGGGAGACTCGGTGGATTCGAAGGAGCCCTGAACGAACTGCCCGGCAATCTCCCCCACCGAGGTCCCCCGCCCCACCTGGGAACTTCCCGAACTGGTGGCTACCGTCTGACTGAGGATATCCTGAAAGGTCACCCGACTGGATTTAAAACCGATGGTATTGACGTTGGCGATGTTGTCGCCGATGACGGTCATGGCATTGCCCGTGGCCGCCAGGCCGCTGACACCTGCAAAGAGTGAACTGGTAAGAGACATACGTTGATTTCTCCTCTATCGGTTTTTACCATCGGTGGGCTGTGTTGCCGAGGGCTGGGATTCAAAGGGTGAGACGGCCTGGGGCTGAGCCCCCTGGGAGCCAAATAACTGGGCGGCCAATTCAGGAGGAAGTGACTGGGGCCGGGGCCCCTGTACGCTGGCATGTCCCTTATCGGAACCCGTATCGGGAGTCACCACCGTGGCCACACTCTCCGGGGCCACCTTACGTCCGTTAACAAGAAGGTAGCTTCGCCCCCCCTCACGGGTCACCCCCTCCACCATGCCCCGTTCGGTGGTGGAGACATCGGCATAATTTCCACTCACACTCCGGGCGATGATCTTGTAGGTGTATTTACCATCGGCAAGATGGCTGCCCTCCCCATCGGTACCGTCCCAGGCTATCTTCTGACGTCCCGCCGCGATGAGATCGGTGCCGGAACTCATCTCTTTAACCAGCCCCCCTTGAGCGTTGTACACCATCACGGAGACCATGGCCGGCTCCTTCAGGGTGTAATTCCCACCGGATGCCAACTCCCCCCCGGTTAAGGAGATGGGGTTGCCATTTGAGACCACCTCTTTTCCGATATAATCAAAAATATTGTCCTCGTCCTTGCTGGCCTGGTTCACAGCCAGGAGGGACTTGAGATTATCGTTCATGTTGACCTGCTGCTCCAGCCCTGAAAACTGAGCCAACTGAGCGGTAAAGTCGGTACCGTCCAGAGGGTTCATAGGATCCTGGTTCTTCAACTGGGCCACCATCATGGTGAGAAATGCGTTCTTCCCCAATGCCTCATCCGTCTCCTTAGTACGACCGGTCTTGTCAGAAGACTGGTTGTTAAGAAAAATGGATCGGTTATTGTATGCCGTATCAACGCCCGAAGTCGTCATGATCTCTCCTTACTCCTCTTCATTTGTCTACGCCAGGACGCTGATAACGCCATCGTATTGCTTCTTTACCAAAGGGCGTGCCTCGGGATCTGGGCCACCCGACGACCCCTTACCTGGCTGGCGCGGACTGGAACGTCCCCGATCGTTTCGATCTTCTGGACTGCCATCGTGACCCATAAAATCAAAGGTCCCTCCAGCCTGTACATCAATACGGTCCACCTTGATCCCATGGTCTGCCAGAAGTACGCGCAAATCATGTTTACCGGCGGAAAGAACCTCCCCAGCCTTCTCTTTCTCAGAGACGATACGCACAGAAATATGCGCCCCCTTTTTCTCCACGTGCATCTGAAGTCGTCCCAGGGAGGGGGGATTAACCTGAAAGACCACATTATGATCGTTTTGCTTTATAGAGGTGGCGACCTGGCGACCCACCTGGAAGAGCAGCTGACGGCTCAATCCACTCGCGGGCCGCTCCAGGGTACCAGAAGAGTCCACTGAATCCGGGGCCAGCCCCCCAGTATCCATAACGCCCTGCATGGGAACTCCCAAATGAGACCCGTGTAGAGATCTGACACCGGCCAGGGGCTCTGGGGCCGACTCCTTCCTGTAAACAGCCCTGTCCACGGCCTCTTTTTCTGCCAAATCCCGACGTTGTTTAAACGATACCGCCAATACAGGGGCCTTAGGACCGGAGCCCCGAGGGGACATCAAACCCGAAACGGAAGAGCGCCTAGAAACCCGACCGAAGGCAGGCCCCGGGGAGGCGAGGTCTCCCGATCGAAGAGCCGACGCGCCAGCCACGAATCCCTGAAGGCCCGAGACAGGTCCAGACGAAGGAGCGTGGGACGCCACAAGCCCTTGGGAACCCGGGACGGATCCTGGATAGGGGGTCTGGAGAGCGGGATTTCCTGCACCGACGAATCGAGGATGTGAGGCGCCGGCCATGCCCTCCGGAAGCCCCTTAAGGCCCGGGATAGAGCTCGGTGAGGGGGCCGGGGAAGCGGGATTGCCCGCACCGGCAGATCGAGAATCCGAGGCGCCGGCCATCCCCTCCGGAAGCCCCTTAAGGCCCGGGAGAGAGCCCGATGAGGTGGCCGGGGAAGCTGTATTCTCCACACCGACGGATCGATGACCTGAGGCACCGGACACGCCCTCCGGGAGGCCCTTAAGGCCGGGGATAGAGCCCGGTGAGGGGGCCGGGAAAGCGGGATTCTCCACACCAACGGATCGATGATCTGAGGTACCGGCCACGCCTTCCGGGAACCCCTTAAGGCCCGGAACAGAACCCGGCGTGGGAGTCTGGGAAGCGGGATGTCCCGCACCGACGAATCGATGATCTGAGGTACCGGCCATGCCCTCCGGGAGCCCCTTAAGGCACGGAATAGAACCCGGCGCGGAAGTCTGGGAAGCGGTATTGCCCGCATCGGCGGATCGAGAATCCGAGGCACCGGCCACGCCTTCCGGGAGCCCCTTAAAGCCCGGGATAGAGCCCGGGGTGGGGGCCGGGGAAACGGGATTCTCCACACCAACGGATCGATGATCTAAGGTACCGGCCACGCCCTCCGGGAGCCCCTTAAGGCCCGGGATAGAGCCCGGTGTGTGGGCCGGGGAAGCGGGATGTCCCGCATCGGCGAATCGATGATCTGAGGCACCGGCCACGTCCCCCGGGAGCCCCTTAAAGCCCGGGATAGAGCCCGACGAGAGAGCCTGGAAATCGGGACTTCCCGCACCGGCGGATCGGGGATCTGAGGCGCCGGCCACTCCCCCCGGGAGTCCCTTAAGGCCCGGGATAGAAACCGGCGCGGGAGTCTGGAGAGCGGGATGTCCTGTACCGGCGGATCGATGATCTGAGGCGACAGCCACACCCTCCGGGATGCCCTTAAGGCCCGGGATAGAACCCGGCGCGGGGGCCGGGGACGCGGGATTTCCTGTACCGAATGTTCTAAAATCAAGGGCCCCATCCCGCTGAGTGGCCTCGGTACCCTCCCCCTCTTCAAAGGAGAATCCCGGCGTATCACCCCATCCGGAAAAAATAAAATTAGCCGGAGCCCCCTGTGTATCCTCGGTAAGGAGAGGTTCCCCTTGCGGCGTCACCGATGCCTCCGATGAAGAGACGGTTCTGGGCCTCGCACGCCCCCCCCCTTTTACAGGAGGCATCGCATCCCGGGTGCCGACATCTAAATGCCTGGAATCGTTAAGCACTGAGGGTTCGACGTCCTGCCTGAGAAGAGAGAGAAGCGCCGCAAACCCACCGCTCGGGGCCGCCTTGACACCCGTGCGCCTACCATGCCCAAGGCCTGATATGGCATCTTTTATGGGTTCCATAGATCCTTGCATACACCCCTTCTCTTCCATCAATATAACGATAGCACGCCACCCCGGAGTGCCCAGTGACTCCCGGCCGCATCCGAATAAAAAGCAAAAATCATGCCAGCTCCCTATATGTAGAATATTCACTTGATTTTCAATTGTTTATATAAAAACAGGTACCCAATGCCCCCCAGCAACATTTTCCCGTAGAACCATCCGGGGGGAAATTTATGCCAACCGGGCGTCAGACATCCCTGGCACGCCCCAAACACCTGATGTACATTTCAAAACCGATCTCCAGATAAAGCCATGCCCCTCATGAAAAAATTCACATATTATTTAGTGATATTATCATTTAAATCTTAATCAGGTATAAATGTTGCTTAGTCATCTCCACCAATATCGACCTCACTCAAGACTCCTAATAATGGATACACGGCAAAAAAGGCAAAACAGCACCTCAAAGGGACCCACAAACAGGAAGACACCCCCCTTAATTTTATAACGGCCTCTTTTTTCGCATCATTGGTAGGAGATAAAATTAACACCTGCGACCCAAGAGGAACTATGAGAACCACCGTTTTCGATGCCCCTATTCCACAAACCATCATGCGCGGCCTGGCGATACTGCTCATGAGAGCCTTCAGATGGCAAATCGTCGGCGCCCTGCCACGAGCGGATAAATTTGTGGCCATCGCCGCCCCGCACACCACAAACTGGGACTTTATATGGACCATCTGCATCGCCTTAAGACTTCGGATCAAAATTTTCTGGATGGGCAAGCACACCCTCTTCAAAGGGCCAGCCGGCCCCGTCATGCGCTGGCTGGGGGGCATCCCCATCAACCGCACCCAGGCAAATAATACCGTGGAGCAATCCATTGCGGCCTTCAAGAGCCATGATCGGCTCGTCCTCATCATCCCTCCAGAGGGCACCCGCGCCAAGACCCGATACTGGAAAACAGGCTTTTACCATATCGCCCATGGGGCAGGCGTCCCCATTGCCATGGCATTTTTAGACTTCAGGCTCAAAATGGGCGGCTTTGGCCCCACCTTCATCCCCACCGGGGACATCGCGTCGGATATGGCACTCATCAAGGGATTCTACGCCAACGCCTCCGGAAAATTCCCCGACCAGTACAGCGATGCCCGATGCGCCGCCAATCCTGCCATGGCCACAAAGATCACGTCTCAAAAAGAAGCATCCACGACCTTTTTCACCCCCACCGGGGACATGGAAAATGATTTGCGCCTTCTAAGCGATTGCTACCGAAGACTCACCCGACCCCAAAACGGGCCCACCGACCCGGCAGTGTAAAAAAAGCCCCCCGTGCTGCCAGCAGATTAAAGAGACATAAAGGCCCATCAGACTAAAAAAGGGGCGGTCCCTTCGGACCACCCCTTTTTTGCAAACATAAAAATATCCACCAAACCTAATCCGGTGACGCAAAATGACGCCTTAAATTCTCCACACGGTGACCAAAGCTATCATCTAAACGCCCCTCGCGAGCGGCACCACCGATCCCTTCTGCCATCCAGGCCGTACGAAGAGAGATCCCTCGATTCGAGGCGAGCTTGATGCTCCCCATGGCCATACCCCGCATAATAAATCGAAATGCACGATTGTAGATCACCTCATCTACGGAGTGGAGCGCCCCCTCATGCCCGACACCATAATGGTGAGTCATCAGCCCCTGAACCACGGGATGCACCAACCCGTATTTTTGCACCTTGCCATAACCAAACATTCTCACCAGCCCATCCACCCACTCCAGATAAGAGCCCAACACCCCACCGGCATTGGCAAGAATATCCGGAATGGAGATACGCCCTCGATCTTCCAGATAGGTCTCCGCCTCTGGAGTCAGGGGACCGTTGGCCCCTTGCAAAATATAATCGGCCTCGATCCGAGACGCATGGATGGCACCGGTCCACATCTCAGCATCCAAGGTGACCACCTCCTCTAAAGCCGCCGGCACCACAACATCCACCACGGCCGTGAGAGGGCGCGTGGAATCACCGGCCATAAAGCCCCCCATCCCCTTCTTCACC
>JABXKT010000322.1 GCA_013619155.1 Desulfobacteraceae bacterium | reverse complement strand
GATAATGTTATTCTTCTTGCCAGATCAGGTGTTGGTAAATCAATTACAAAAGCAGGTTATTATTTTGGCGCTCCTGCAAAAGAAATTAAAACTGCTTACCGAATAGAAGCTCATATAAAAAATCTTCCTGCATCTATTGATAGACTTAGCGCGATTGAGAAGGAGGTAAAAAAACTAAAAGAACAATTATGATAAAACCAATGTTAGCATATAAAGTTGATCAAAAACCGATCGACTGGACTACTAAAGTCTACTTGCAACCAAAACTAGACGGCGTACGCTGTATATTTACAAAAGACGGTGCGTATTCAAGAGCCGGTAATGAATTTAAAAACGTAGCTCATATCAAATATGATCTAACAGATTTTTTCAGAAAACATCCTAACGCTGTGTTAGACGGTGAGCTGTATAATCATGCTCTAAAGGACAATTTCGAAAAGATCATATCATTAGTCAGAAAACAAAAACCAACTGACCAGGACGCGCGTGACGCAGAAAATCTTGTACAATATCATGTGTATGATACTATAGCTGAAGGTATTGATTATGGAGATCGTTTCAATTGGCTAATACGTTACTTGCCAATAGCAGCTACAATGACTCTTATTAAAAATACAGTTGTTGAAAGCCAAGACGAAGCTAAAATGTTACATAGCGTGCACTTAGCTCAAGGCTACGAAGGTTCTATGTTACGTCTAAATATGCCGTACGAACAAAAGCGTTCTTATAACTTACAAAAGTTTAAAGACTTCAGTGATACCGAAGCTACTATCATGGGTTATGAAGCTGGCAAAGGTAAATTCGAAGGTATGATCGGTAAGTTCTTTATGCAAGATGATGATGGTAATGAGTTTGGCTGTCCTATAGGTAAAGGTTATAATTTTGCACATCGTAAGATTATATTAGACAACATACACGACTATATCGGTCAGCGTGCTACTTTTACTTATTTTCAACGAACCAAAGCAGGTTCTTACAGGCATCCATTGTTTAAAACATTACGTAACTATGAGTGATTTAACTAAAAAACTAATACTAGGTAAGTTAAAAACAAACCTACCTTCGAATGAAGTAGTTAAACTACTTAAAATTTTCAATACGTTATGAGTAAACTAATATGGAAATTATATAATGATAACATGATAAGTGAAGAGGTTGTACATCAACTTCTTGACTGTCATTATAACAGAATTAATAACAAACGTTAGCTGTGACAATAGCTAG
>JABXKT010000188.1 GCA_013619155.1 Desulfobacteraceae bacterium | reverse complement strand
GTTGGCTCCCGGCAGGGCCGCCGGAGGCTTTTTTTATTACAAACTGAAATAGTTATCAGGAGAAGATGTATAAACGCATCATTATGCGTGATGACCACATTAATGGCTGAGAATAAGGGGTAATCAGATCCGCCTTTGATCCTTCGATTAAACCGGAGTGACTTGAGGATACATGTTTGGTAAGCCCGACTTTTCAAATCAGGCAAAAGCTTGGCTCCCGGTAGGGCCGCCGGAGGCTAAACTCTCGCCGCATTACCTCCGGCGTTCTTTTTTTCAAAAAGCGCCCCGGCCTCTATTCTTCCATCTATCTTGGCCTTTTCAGGACCCGGTTCTGGTGCATAGAATGCACTCCTAGGATCACGAGCCCCACCCATATGGGTTTAACCACCCGTCTTCATACTCGTATAAGGTACGCTTCGCTTCCATGGATAAAATCATCCTCTTACCCCTCATCATCAGTGCCCTACTTCTCACCAGCCGCTCCCCCCGGCAGGTATTTATCCTCTCCTTTCTGCCGGCCATTACCCTTTGCCCCGCTTACTTCAACGTCAAGGTGGTGAGCGGTGTGCCAGAACTCTACTTCTGGTCGGCGGCCCTTCTCCCCATCATCTTAGTCTGGGCCATAAACGGATTTGACGGGTACACCCCCCACTGGATCGATTTTTTTATCTTTGCCTATGTCCTGGCCATTTTCCTCGCCCAGTGGAGCAACAGCACCTATAAAATCTCCCAAAAGATCATCTTCAACAACCTCATGGGCATCTGTTTTCCCTATATGATGGTCAGAAGCTATGCCATAGACCCCAAAGGCCTCATCTCGCTGATTCGGACCATGACCATCGTGGGGGCCATCGTGGCCTTCTTTAACATCTTGGAATTTCGGATGTTTATCAACCATTTCGATGAACATCTACGGCGTCTGTGGCCCACCTACGTGGTCTGGGACACCGGCATGGTCATGAGTCGCTGGGGGTTTAAAAGGGCCTTGGGCCCTTTTTCCCATCCCATTGTGGCCGGATACGTCTTCGCCCTCATCGCCCCTTTGGCCATCTGGTGCCAAAATCAGGGACACTACGCCACAAAGCGTCAAGGACAGATCATCGTCGGACTCAATATTCTCGGTATCTTCGTCTCTATCTCCCGGGCCCCCATCATCGGTTTTCTCCTGGGACTTGCCGTCATCTACTGCGGATGGAGTAAAAAAAGGGCCGCTATCTTCACCACACTCAGCATCATCGGCATCCTCCTTCTCATGGTCATCGTCCCAAAATTCATCGATTACATCGCCGTTACCCGGGCCACGGCCACCACCGAGGCACAACGAAACGTCGCCTACCGAAAGGAGATGTGGCAGGCCTATACCGAAGTGGTCATGGAGCGTCCCTTTGCGGGATGGGGACGGTTCTCTGTCCCCTCTATCAAGGGAATGGAATCCATCGATGCCGAATATCTCGGCGTGGCCCTCGCCTCGGGAGCCTTAGCCCTCTTCTTCTACCTCGTCTTTCTCTTCGGAATGCTCATCCGCATGGTTCGCTATGGCCAGAGCACGGCCTATAACGATCCTTGGGGTCGTTTGGCATGGTGCCTCATCGCCGGATGGGTCTGTGCCATCTTCTCCCAGGCCACCGTCTACTCCGGTGCCCAGAGCGTCCAGTACCTCTACATGCTGGGAGCCATCGGACAGATTCTCATCCTCACCCGCCCCTCGGTCACCGCCACCGCCTCCGGCGCCCCTTTCGTACAAATATACCGCTTCGGGTTTGCCCGCACTCTGTAACAAAAAAAGAGACGGGATCTCGCACGCTTCGAATCGGTCAAATCAGATCCAGAGAAGGAGTCTCCCGATGCCCCATCCCCCATGTGTCTCCTTTTTTTTGGGACTCCTTATGCTTGCCCTGGCCGGGTCTTGTACCAAATCCATCGAAATGGTCGACGACACCTCCTTTGCCCGCAATAGTTTCAGCACAAGCATCCCCTTTGCCAATCCAGAGGTGATCCGCCTCCACGAGGCCAACCTCACCCACGAGTATATCATCGGTTCAGGGGACCTTATCACCATTGAGCTGTGGAACCGGCCCAAACTCTCCGGTGAGCATGTCGTGGGGCCTTACGGCAGTATCACCCTGCCCATCATCGGAGAGTTCAAGATAGGGGGCATGAATCGTAAAAAAGCGGCAGAGATGATCACCGATCTCTACCGGCATTTCTATGAAGATCCCATCGCCACCGTAAAGATCATCAACTACATGAACAATCGGGTCTATGTTCTTGGAAGGGTAGGGAATCCAGGCGTCATTCACTTCAGCGGGCAAGGCACACTTTTAGAGGCCCTGGCCATGGCCGGGGGACTGCCCACACGGGATAAGACCATCTTCCTCTCCAAGTGTTACATCGTTCGAGGCAAAGACCAGATCATCTGGATCGACCTGCTCAAGCTCCTGCAGCGGGCCAACCTCAAACTCAATATCAGCCTTGCCAATAACGATATCATCTACATTCCTGAATCCATGGATGCCGCCGTCTTTGTCATGGGGGAGGTCAAAAATCCCGGTTCCTACCAGGTTCAGACCACGGGCCTCTCCCTTCTGGATGCCATCAACCTAGCCGGAGGCCCCACCGAAGATGCCCAGACCGCCAAGATCCGTCTGATCCGGGAGATAAAGGAGCAAGAGGGGGTCAAGACCATCGATATGGACCGGATGCTTGCCACGGGAAGTCTGACCCAAAATTATCTGCTCTTAGACAACGACATCATCTTCATTCCCAAAAAAGGGATCGCCACCTTCAACTACTACCTGCGCCAGATCGATCCCTTCATGCGAACCTTCATCAGCGCGACCATCATCAACGAGACTCTAAAAGACGATTAAACCTAAAAAGTTGCATTCACCCCTTTGTGCCATGGCAAAAATACTACTATTACGAGTATGCAACGTTTAGGTTAAAGTCTATGACTCCCCTTGAAAACAAGCCGCCCTCCCACTTCCCCTCCAAGCCCATCGATCCTATAGGCAGTATTGTCAATCATATATCATCCGTCATACCGATCATCTTGATCATTTTAGTCCTGGGCGTACCCGCCGTATGGCTCAAGATCAAGCCCGTCTACTTCTGCGAAACGGTCCTTAAAATTGAACCGGTGATACCCAAGATTCTCTACGGCAAGGAGGAGGCCTCCATCACCCCCTATTATGACGATTATGTCCGTACCCAAATCAATATCGTCAAGAGTTACGCCGTCCTCTCCCGGGCCATCGATGATATCCATGACACCGACCACCCCTGGCGCTATGGTGGAGAGACCATGTCCCAAGCCTTCGGTCGACTGGCCATGCGCCTGGCCATCAAACAGCTGAGAGACACCCAGCTCTTCTCCCTATCCATGTTCAGTAGGCGGGGAGAGGGACTGGCCGAAATCCTCAATGCCGTCTCCCTGGCCTATATCGAGCACATCCGCTTGGAGCAGCTCCATAAAGACGCCGCTCGCCTCGAATTTCTAAAGAATAGACGAGAAGAGCAGGAGAAATCCCTCTCGGAAAAATACGCCATCTTAGAGAATATCTCCGCAAAATATGCCGTGGGAATCACCGATGAAAAGAACATCTACGTCTACCTTCAAGCCGTGGTGGATCTCACCCAGCAACTGGTCAAAGCCAAGACACGCCGCATCGAGAACCAGACTCGGCTCCGGGAGATGAAAAATCAGATATCCAAACTTCAGACACTGGACATCGAGGCCGATGTGGATGATTGGGTGGAGAAAGACTGGGCCACACGCGACAATCGAATCCAACTCTCACGAAAGCTTCAAGATATGCGGCTCACCCTCTCCGGGGTCAGCGAAAACCACCCGGACAAAAAAGAGTACAAAGAGAACCTAATCCGCCTCTACGAAGTCCAGGACAACCTCCTCAAACGGGCCACAGAAGTGGGGGAACGGGTGATTCGAGGCAAACTCCTATCCGACCAGCGAAAAAGAGTCCTCGAAGAGGAGATGCTCTTTGCCTCGGCCTTAAGCGCCGAAGAGAGGCTCATCGAAGAACTCACGGCGGCTGAACACAAGGCCACCGATGTCAACACCCAGATGATGAAAGCCTCCACCTTAAGGCGGGAGATCGACCGCCTTCAAGACGCCCTGCTTCGCATCGAAGAGCGCATCGATCAGATTGAGGTGGAGTCGCGGTCTCCGGGCCGGGTGAGCATTCTCACCAAAGGGAGACCGCCTGAGAATCCCGATACCGGCAAACGGGTCAAGATGGCCGCCGTGGTCTCCCTCTTAAGCATCTTTATCGGAGCCGGATACGCCGTGGCCCGAGAAAAACTCGATACCCGAGTGAAGAGCACCCAGGATATCCAACGCGTCTTAGGGTTTCCCCCCACCGGCCACATCATGGATGCCACCCAGGATGAGGGAAGCGCCCAGGACTTCCGGCGCGCCTGCTTAGACACCCCCTTTTCACGGGTCTCCGAACAGTTTAAAGAGATCGCCTTCTCCATCGCCAAAGAGACCTCGCGCCACCACTCTAAAATCTACAACGGCTTCGGCCTCAATGAGGGCCAGGGGGTATCGACCCTTCTTCTCAACACACTCACCACCCTGCCCGGCATGAAACACAAAAAAATATTTGTCGATTTAAACATCTGGCGCCCGATCACACGCCAAATCATCGCCGGAGAGCCCCTGGGCTTATGGGATATCTTAGAGGGGCACTGCGACCTAAAGGATGCGGTGGTCACCGATAGCGACTACCCCTTCCACATCCTCCCCTTCGGCCGCTGGCCAGACAAAAAAAAAAGCCTCTTTCAAGAGACGGAGATGGCCGCCATGATTGAGACGCTCCGCTGCGATTACGACTATATCCTCCTCGACTCTCCCCCCTTATGGCTCTCCACGGACACGCGATTCTCCACCCACCTGGCCGATGTCGCCATCCTCGTCGTGGAAGCCGGTACCGTCATGGAAAAAGAGCTCTTCCGAGCCATCCACACCCTCGACCGTTTGGAGATAAAGGCCATCTCGGTGATACTCAACCGTGTCTCTTTCGAACGGGGACGATACTACCGCAAGGCCATGGAGAAGTACTACCGTCTGGTCCAGACGGCTTTAAAGGAGACCGCATAAGGGCCGGCACAAAAATAAAACAGACAAAAAACGGGGGCCCTCTATGGTTCGAGTGACCGTAAAAGCCAGCCTCCGGCGGCCAAGAACAGGGTCCCTGGACCCCAGGTATGTGACCATGACGGGCCTTTGGCCCGTCATGGTCACGATAAAAATCTGTTTGGCACCCTTTTGCAAAAGGGTGGCCCCCGGCAGGGCTGCCGAAGGCTAACAATTAACCGCTGCGATTTACCCTTCGTTCCTTAGGCCAAATCACATCGGCATTTTTCTTAAATATGCCCATCTATGTTCTCTATGGGTCCTAAGAGACACGCCAAAATCATCCCCCTTGTGGAGCGTCCCAGCATGAACATCAAAGAAAAAATCTATCTAAAATTTTTTATCCAGAGCGGCTTTCCTTACGCCCGGTATTTAAAAGAGAAAGGGCTCTTAAGGCGCCAGGGAGACGGGTGCTTCATCTCCAAGGCGGCGGGACTTCCCGATGGCTATCTCACCTCCATCGGTGACAATGTCTGGATCACCGACGGCTGTCACCTCCTCTGCCACGATGCCTCGGTGATCATGCTCAATATCCGGGATGCCACCCACCTCGACCGCGTGGCGCCCATTACCTTAGGGGATCACGTCTTCCTCGGCAACGGCACCATCATCTTACCGGGCATCACCCTGGGCAGCCACGTCATCATCGGAGCCGGCTCCGTGGTGACCCAAAACGTTCCGGACGGTGAGGTGTGGGCCGGCAACCCCGCACGTCACATCTGCACCACGCAAAACTACAGACAACGGGTGACCCAGGCCAGCCAAACCCTGCCCTGGGCCTCCCTGCTCACCCGGCCAGAGGGCCACGTATTCGACCCAAATCTGGAGATCAAACTCCGCGAGGCGCGCGTCTCTCACTTCTTTTCGGAGAGGTAGAAATCCACGCTAAAGTGCCCCGCCTCCCCCATCGCCCCCCTTGGAG
>JABXKT010000321.1 GCA_013619155.1 Desulfobacteraceae bacterium | reverse complement strand
CGTTCATAGAGTCGGTGATTGAAATTAACCCTCAAGTTTTAGGGAGATTGAATAGATGAGTTTGAATTTCAAAGCACTCGACAAAGGCAAAGGGTGGAAGGATAAGGCGGACCTCATGAAAGTGGTTGAGGCCCTGGGGTATCGGTACATCACGGAGGCGGTGGTTATGGAATATGAGCGGCTGGGAGGCCAGGGGAAGGTAGCGAGGGCCCTTGGGAAAAAACAGCCGTGGGTCTGTTACACAATGAAATACGTCAAAGAGGGGGTGGGTTCAACCAGGGCGAAGCAACGGGTGGCCACGGAGTCGGATAGGAAGAACCTCGTTTTCGAGAACCGCGACGCAGGCCGGGAATGGAGATCTCGTGGAGAGTTGGAAACCGTCGCCAAAGAGATGGGATGCCAGTATATCACGGAAGCGTTTTATATCTTTTATTCAGGCGAAAACACTTCCCAAGAGATATGCCTAAAGTTTGGGCGCACGAGCGAATGGGTGCGGACGGTGGCTGATTACATGGGGCTCAGACCCAGAACCCATGGTGGTTATCGGTGGGGGGTTAAAAGCGAGGTGGCCCGTGGATAAAGCGACTCCGGTAGAAATGAGAAAAGCGTTACAGATGGTCGAAGCCCTTAAAATGGCTGGCATAAGGTTTGTACCGATCCCTAAGCCAACTTATCGGCACCGATACATCTGCCGCGAATGCCTGGACGTTGAGGGGTACCCGGGGTGCATTCAGGAGGTCGTTTTCAGCGACGATAAGCCATGGCCCCCGACCGTTTGCCCACACGGTATGAAGCATTTTGGAAAGCAAGAGGCCTCGGCCTGGGAGATTCTGACTATAGAGGAGATGCAAGACGATGAAAAGTAGATGGATCCAGACCAAGTTTGAAGAGATAGAGGACGAGGTTGAGGATAACTTCGGGGTTTACTGTATCGCGTCTTTATTGAGCGGGGTGGCCGTAGTTCTACTCTATGCCATGTACGTGATTTTCACCAGATAAACGGGGCCCCTTCGGGGGCTGGAGGTTTAAATGTGTTACATGGAACAAAAGATGCAGGAACAAATGGAAGCGGCAGAACATTACGTTGATTCTTTAGCCCCGGTTATAGACGCCTTAGACAAGATTATGGGGGACCATTCGGCTACCCCCCAAGAGATCAGGGACGCATTGATGGTCATCGAAAACACAGGGCCTAAACCTAAGGCATGTTCCGATGAATCACCCGAAGATATAGACCC
>JABXKT010000187.1 GCA_013619155.1 Desulfobacteraceae bacterium | reverse complement strand
AGGGCCGCCGGAGGCTTTTTTTATTACAAACTGAAATAGTTATCAGGAGAAGATGTATAAACGCATCATTATGCGTGATGACCACAGTAATGGCTGAGAATAAGGGGTAATCAGAATTCCGAATGTACACAAGGCACCCCAGCGACCCCAGGTAAAGCGATTTTCATCATGAAATGAAAATTCTTAGGGACGCGTCCTGACATCACCCAGACTCAAATCCCCCCACTCACCTCCGCCGTATACAAGGAGACCCATGATGAGCAAGAAAGACAAAAAAATCATTTTGGTTGCGCAGTGTTTGATCAACCCATACTGCCGCGTTCACGTGCTTGGGCAGAATTTTCCCCTGTCCCATGAGTTGGTGGATTATTTTATGAAATTACGGGTCGGTATCATCCAATACCCATGTCCTGAAACAACGGCCATGGGATTGCAGCGCAATCCTCAGGGCAGACAGCAGTATGACAATATTTTTTTCCGCAACCATTGCAAAGAGCTTCTGCAAACCCCATTTCTTATGGTCGAAGAGTTTCTAAAAAATGGTTTTCGTCTGGTCGGCTATATTGGACTGCGCAACAGTCCAACCTGCGGCATCCACTGGGGCAAGCATAAGGTCAACAGGTATAACACCGAATCTCCCATACCGGTTGATACACCTGAGCCGGAAGAGCCCTTGCTCATGGGCATTATGGCTGAAATTCTATCGGAAAAATTCCAAGCCTTAAATATGGCGGTTCCTTTCCTTGAATTGCCGATTCAACAGCCACCGGATTCGGAACCACGGGCTAAGTTTTGGCTTGATCTAAAACGTCTGGTGGAGCCCCGCAATATCAAATATATGGCACCGGCTGCCGAGTAAAAAAGGAAGGCACTCCTGTTGGGGGGAGATGGGGCCATCCATCGCATTGATTTTTTTAATTATTCATAGCCATGGATTTTTGTAGTATCCACCTTGCAGGAGGGTACCAGGCGACAGGCACGATATGCTTAACCTTCCAAACTCACCATGAGATGATCTCCCCCAAAGAGTCACCCCCTCATATGTGCACCACATCCATCCCCCACACCCTATCTATGGGGCCTGAAATTCTGAAATACATGACATGAGAAACCTGGCCCCTATAAATATGCATCCTTCTGATATTCCCCTCCGGCCTCTCTTAAGGGGGCAGTGGGGTGCATTTATGCACCGTTTTCGATACCCCACTCTTTTTTGATGCACTCTCATAGATGGTGGCTTTTGTTTTTCATTGAATCCGGTGGGATAGGGGCGTGTTTATTGGCGTGAGATGGGGCGGTGTTGGGGTGCGCCGGCTCATGGGCATTGTTGTATAGTGGGCTGACTTCATCATGAATCGAAGGTCTTTTGAGTGATATGTGTCATGGTTTGCCTTCGATCAGGGAGATGGCGTTTTTTCGAAACGAGAGATGTGTCTCCACTGACATGAGAAACCTGGCCCCTATATTCTTTTCCCTCTATCGCGGGACGAATAGTGACGAAGAATTATATCATGAGACGGCGGCAGTCGGATTATTTCGTCTCCTGAAAATCCTTGAAACATACCGGCCGTCTCCGCAGCCGGCCCTTATTTTTTACGCCAGCGCTTGTTTCAGGTCACCCAGGTCGGTGACGGTGAGGGTGGGGTCGATGCCCCAGGGGTCGAAAATCGCGTCCGGGGAGCGCTGAAGCCATGCGGCTCGCATGCCTGCAGAGATGGCTCCGATGACGTCAAAGGGGTTGCTCGAAATGAGCCAGGCGTCGCCTCCGGTGGCCCCGGCTGTCCGTAAAAAATGGCTGTAGACCCCGGGATTGGGTTTGAAGGAACGTTGGTCGTCCACGCTGACAACCCCGAGAAAGAGGTGGCGAATGCCCGCTGCGGTGAGCAGGGTTTCAATGGCCTCCTCGCTGCCGTTGGAGAAGGCGAACATGCGGTGCCCCGCAGCTTTGAGTTCCGTCAGCCCCTCTACGACATCCTCAAAGGCGGGGAGGGTGCGGTAGCTGCTTAGCAGGGATTGCCTCTCTTTATCGGAGAGGGTAACCCGATGAAAGCGACAGGTGTAGTCCAGGGCCTCCCGAGTGCAGACGGAAAAAGGGGCGTAATTTTGCATCAAGCCCCGACGAAACGAGTACTCCAGCTGCTTTTCCCGCCAGGATAGGGAAAAGGCTTCGGCCTTGTCTCCCATGGTTTCTTTTAATTGCGTCATCACACCATGGGTGTTGATGAGGGTTCCATAGACATCAAATGCCAGTGTGAGGGTCATGAGGGGCTCCTTATCTCAGTTCGCGGTTGGAATCTTCCGGCGCTTCATCGCGTCTGTCATGGGCGTAGTCCCGGACCACGCTGGCCACGCGTATGCGGTACGATTCAAAGAGGGTTTCCTTCCCATGCTTCTGGGCGGCGCGGTGGTCCAGCATGGTGCGCCACGCCTCGATGGCCGCTTCACTCTCCCAGAAAGAGAGGCTGAGGATTTTCCCATCGGTGTTGAGACTCTGGAATCGCTCGATGGAGACAAAGCCCTCCCGGCTCTTTAGAAACGCCTTGATCTCAGAGGCGATTTTTATGTATTCGGCTTTGCCCTCGCGGGTGGGGGTCACTTCGAACATCACTGCAAACATCGTCATACTTTTTCTCCAGTTGAATCATCTTCTCTTTGATGGCAAGGCCATGGGCAAATCCTGTGAGCGTGCCGTTTGCGCCGATTACCCTGTGGCAGGGCACGATAAGGGGGATGGGATTCCGGCTGTTGGCCATGCCGACGGCCCGGGAGGCGCTCTCTTTTCCGATGGCCCGTGCGACCTCCTTGTAGCTTCTTACCTCCCCGTAGGGAATCTGTGAGAGCGCTTCCCACACCCGTTTCTGAAATTCTGTTCCCGACGCGTTGAGCTCCACGTCAAAGGTTTTGAGCTCGCCTCGGAAATAGGCCAGGATCTGCTCCGTTACCCCTGCAAAAAAAGCGTCGTCCCGTTCCCAGGCGGGGTCGATTTCAAAGCATCGTTTCCCTTCGCCTGTGCAGAGATGAAGATGGGACAATCCCGCCTTATCCCCGACCAGAATTACCTCGCAGAACAGGGCCTGGAATTGTGTGTAAAAGGTCATGGTCTCTCCTTGGTACGGTCAAAAAGGGCCGCAATAAAGCGATGGCTTCCCGTGGGCCGTTTTTTAAAAAAAATCGTCCCAAAAGAGGGCTGGTCGGATTTTTTTTAAGCGAATGTGATCGGCTCAAGAACCGGGAGGATTGGGGACCCCGGAGCCTGATCCCTACTTTTTTTGGTTCCACAGGCACAAGGTGGCATAGGCCCGGTAGGGGCGCCATCTGTCGGCCAGGGTGGTGACCTCTTTTTTTGTTGGGGCCTTGCCGTCTCGGGTCAGGGCTTTGATAACACCCAGGTCGGTGGCCGGAAAGCTGTCCTTCATGCCGAGGCCCCGCATGGCCACGTAGTGAACGGTCCACTCCCCGATGCCTTTGAGGGCCGAGAAGTCCCGGTGGAAGTGCTCAAAGGGCTGGTTGGGGGTGAGGGAAACCTGTTCGTTTAAAATATGGGTGGCGGTGATTTTCAAGGTGGCCTGCCGGGTCTGGGGGAGGCCGATGCCGCTTAAGTCCAGGGATAGCAGTTCTGTTGGGTCTGGGAAGAAGGCGTCGAGGCCCTGGGGAAAACCGTCTCCTGTATGGAGGGCGGCTTTTTTAGCGATGCGGCCTGCGAAGGTGGTGGCCGCTTTGACGGTGATCTGCTGGCCGAGGATGGCGCGCACCACAAACTCGAACGGGTCGAAGGCCATGGGCAGTCGTGGTACCTGGCCGTCCGTCATGCCGAGTTGGAGGTTTGGATCTGTCGAGAGCCTGGCGTGGATCTCCGAAACGTCGGTGTCCAGATCGAACATTTTTCGCACCCTGTTGTACACTTCCATGTAGCAGCGGATATCGTCGCATCCGATGCGCAGCTCAAGGGCTGAGGCCCCTGGATTGTCTGTGACGGTGACGTATCCTCGGGCTCTTTTTGTGCGGAAGGTGCGGCTGTAAGATGTCTCCGTTACCACTTCAACACCGGTGATGGCTCGGAGCCGCATAAAAGAGAGGAGCTCTTGAAAGTGAAACGGGGGGCGGTATTTCAGGAGGAGCCGGGTGTTGTGGAGGGGGCCATCTTCCGGCAACGACTTATGGGAACCCGGGGGTGGCATAAGAGCTGAGGCCTCCTCCCTTATCGTGGTGGGGTTTTTTCCGAACACTTTTTTAAATACGTCGTTGAACTGACGGATGGATCCGAAACCGGATGCCAGGGCGATCTCGGTGACAGGCTGGCCTGAGTAGAGGAGGAGTTTTTTGGCAAACAGTGCCTTGTGGTATCGGGCGATGGCCACCGGCGGCGTGCCCAGGTTGTCCATAAAGAGTTTTCGAAGGTGTCTGCCCGACACCTTCAGGGCGACTGCAAGGGCCTCTAAGTTGTGGTCGTGGAGAAACCCGTCGTAGATCATCTCCAAGGCCCGTTCCACGAGAAAGATTCCGTTGACGTTGCCGTTGTAATACGTAACCTCCACATCGGGCCGACACCGGTAACAGGGTCGAAATCCCTGGTCCAGGGCCTCGAAGATCGTCTCAAAGTAGACGACGTTCTCCTCTTTGGCAATGGGTGAGGGGCACGAGGGTCTGCAGAAAATTCCTGTGGTCTTAACGCCGAAGAAGAACTTGCCGTCGTACCCTTTGTTTTTTGTGATTCTGGCTGTGCTGTACGCCTGTCTCATGTCCGTCCTTTGGCTCCCGTCGATGTGAACGTGGGGGGTCTCTATGGATAACGTTCATGCCACGGGACTGGCAAGCGGTTTTCGGAGATGGCATTTATAAATTTGATTCCCCGATTTATTTACAGCCACGCGTGCGATAACCGGGCTCTTTTATCCAGGGCCGTGAAGACAAAGTATCGCGTCATCGTCGAGATGGGAGGGAACTGAAACGGCCTGACTCCTTGATCCTTATGATTGGCAGGGGATATATAGAGGGCTGACATGAAAAACCTGGCCCCATTTCCTATGTGATAGTAAAATGTTAATATCAAAGTCAGGGGTATCTATCTGTAACTTCAAAGAAGTTTTTTAGACGGTCTTTCGGCAGGTATAGTGTTTTTGGCTTTTGTGTCTTGAGATTGATTTGGTAGTATAGGGAGGCAGCGGGTAGAGAGGGCGTTTGAGGCATTTTTCGGACTTAGGGGAGATAAGCAACCTATCCCCTATAAATCGGGGCCAGTATATCCACGCATTAAGCGATCTGGGGAGGGGGTGAGCATATGGAAAGAGGCGTTGTGTTGATAACGGGATGCTCTTCAGGCCTGGGAAAGGCTCTTTCGGAAGAGTTTCATCGGTGCGGGTTTCGAGTCATTGCCACGGCACGACATCTTGACTCCCTGGCCGGACTAAAGAGCAGAGGTATTTCAACCCATGCCCTTGATGTCAATAACGAAGAGGCGGTGACGAAAGTCATCAAATCGGTGCTTGATAAGGAGAGACGTATTGATATCCTCGTCAATAATGCGGGGTATGGTCTGATGGGGCCTGTGATTGAAATCCCGAAAGATGATTTGATGATGCAGTTTCAGACGAATGTCATCTCTCCGGTTTTACTTGCACAAAAAGTCATCCCCGGAATGAAAGCGCACGGGTCGGGTTTGATTATAAATATCGGGAGTATTTCGGGCGTTTTAACGACGCCCTTTTCGGGCGCCTATTGTGCGTCCAAGGCGGCCCTTCATGCATTTTCAGATGCATTACGAATGGAGCTCGCCCCTTTTGGTATCCGTGTTGTTACTGTCCAGCCCGGGGCCATCCACTCTAAATTCGGAGAGACCGCCGTCGCCATCGTCTCAACTATTTTAAAAGAGGACTCTGTGTACCACTCTTTGGAAGATTCAATCATAAATCGCGCTAAAATTTCTCAAATAGACGCCACGCCTGCGGAATATTTTGCAAAAAAACTCGTTTCAATTTCAAAAAGTAAACATCCACCCGCCATTGTACGGATCGGAAAGCGATCTTTCTATATCCCCCTACTAAAAAAATGGCTTCCCACAGCCCTTCTGGATTTTCTTTTGAAGAGAAAGTTTGGCCTGGGTCGAAGGGATAAAAGATAGCGATCTTACCGTTATGCGCCATGGGCACCTTATTATAGGGTGGCCTTTTGTCATTATCGTCTCTCTATGAGGGGAGCTGCTGACTCTTATATGGATGCCTC
>JABXKT010000186.1 GCA_013619155.1 Desulfobacteraceae bacterium | reverse complement strand
CATGATGAGCACCAAATTCGAAAAAGTAGCGGTTCTCACTATTGGAAGGCAGCGAAGACTGGCTAAACCGTTAAATCCGGTCCAGCTCAAATACCTGGAGGCCCTAAATTTAAGTCCAGACATTTTTACCTCAACTTAGTTAAAGTAAAATTACTGAGCCCGGTTAAAATAGTGAATGGCAACTGCAAAAGGGTGCTGAATGTATGCATTATGATTATTCCAATGGTTAATTTTTATGCAGAAATACCGAGACCTAATGCTATACAGGTTAGCCAACTCAGAAAATGGTTTTGGCAATGCGCTCTTTCTCTACGATATAAGGCTGGAACTAATCGCCTGGTACTTGAGGACTTGGGAAAGATGACACAAGTTGCAAATGGTGGTGTGCCTTTTGATGGCAAAATAGCCAAAATGCCCGATGATCTTTTTAAAAGAACATGGAGAATTAATTCGACAGCAGCTAAGGCCTCATTATGCCTAATGGCACAATTAAGGCCAAAATCGTTTCTAACTGGATCTGAAGTTGATCTCGGTACTGTTCTATCTGCATATAACGCTAGGCAGTTTCACCATATTTATCCGAAAGCATTTTTAAAAGCTCAGGGAATCACATTCCATACCGCAAATGTCATAGCAAATATCTGTTTTTTATCAGCATCTGAAAATAACCACATTAGTGATAAAAATCCTAAGGAATATTTCCAAAAAATCCCTAAAGATCAAAAGGACGACATTTTTGAGGCATCTGTAATTCCTAAACAAGCCCGTGATGGACGTCTCCCCTTCGATGAATTTATGAAAATCCGATCAGCAAAATTAAAAGAAATTGGACAAAAGCTTATAGCCAAGGGGATGATTTAATTTAAGTATAGGGGCCAGGTTTCTCATGTCAGCGGAGAGAGACCGCCCATTTCGGTCCCATCCTTAATAAAAGGAGCCCCCCCTTATCGAAGGCAAATCACCACACAGCGCACGCAACAGCCCTTCAATTTACCTCAACACGACCCCAGCGATGAGGAGAGGCCCCACGAGCCGACGCACCTCAGCCATCATCCATATTGCCATCTCGTGTAAATAATACGGGGACAGTCGCGCGCCCTTCCCCGGCACAAATCGCACCGGCCTTTCATTAAGCACACAGACATTTTGGCGCCCTGGGTCCGTTCAAGGTATGTTATTGTTGATAATCATCCCACCGGGATTCAACACCCATTCAGCATCCCATATGTTAATTTTCCCTAGTCTTAAAGCCAATATATAGGATATGTATACGCTGAATGGACCGTAAAGGACCACTATCTGTGATAGATATCGTCTATAACTATTTGAATTTATATTATTTAAAAATTCAAATAAAAAATCGAGCAGCAGATTCCTATGAATCGACATACGCGGTAGAGCAACGCTCATTTGCTAAGGGAGATATATGAAACGGTCCATTCGTATCGCATCACTGAGCCTCATCTTCTGGGGGCTCTGCCTCACCTGCAAGGCAGCGGAGTTGACAGTCCGGCTGGACAACCCACCCCCCGAAGGGAATGTGGCTTTCTTGCTGTTTGATTCGGCCAATGCCTTTGGAGACCTCCGAGATCCGGTGAAACTCGTCAAAGCCCCCCTAGACGGACGGGATCTCTACCGCATGAAGGATATCCCCGCCGGGGAGTATGCGCTCCTGATCTATCACGATGAAAACGACAACGGAAAAATCGATAAGAACTTCATCGGTATCCCCAAAGAGCCCCTGGGATTCTCCAATCGTTACAAGCCCAAAGGGCCTCCCAGCTTCAGTCGGGCAGCCTTTGTGCTGACGGAAAACGAAACGCGCCATTTTGATGTCTCCCTCCACCGCCCCTTGGGAAAACGCGGACGGCTGGGGGTCGGGGTGGGGATTGTCACACGGAGCAGCCCGTATAAAGGATACAGCGGAGCCGTGTCCCAGGTCATTCCGGCCATCACATACATCGGCAACCGCCTGCAGATATTCGGGCCCAGCGCTAATCTCAGCCTTGTGGGCAGCGGTAAACTGCGACTGGCCGCCACGGGCACCTACCGCATGGGGGCCTACGAAGAGGACGAGAGCAATTTCCTCGAAGGCATGGGAGACCGAGAGGACACCTTCATGGCCGGCTTATCCTTCCAGGCTGAGCTCCCAGGTGGCATTGATTTTTCAACGCGTTACGAACACGATGTTCTGGATCGAATCGGCGGAGGCACCGTGCAAGTCGGGCTCAGTAAATCCTTCCAAGCCGGTATCTTCCGCTTCTCACCAAAGGCCAGCGTCAATTGGCTCAGCGCCTCTCTTTCAGCCCACGATTTCGGCGTACCCGATGAGAATGCAACCCCCCAACGCCCCGCCTATGACCCCGGCGATACCCTCAGCACCGAAGCCGGCCTCGGAATGTTTGTTGAGATCACCAGAAACTGGATGGTCATTGCAAACACAAGCGTGGAGTTTTTAGGCAATCATGCAAGCGACAGCCCCATCGTCAGCGACAACTACGTAATCAAAGGATTTGGGGCGATCAACTACCTCTTTTAAAACGTATTTTTGTGATGCACCCATAGGGGCCAGGTTTCTCATGTCTTTGCGGAACGGACCCACCGGAGGCATAACTGAATAGGTATCCAACGTTTTAATATTTGCCCTCAACCGACCACAGGTTTATAAATGGCCATATTTAGTGGAGTGTCCGCCCGAAACGTATGAGAATGTCGAAGTATTCACCCTCTGGATAAGCAACAAACAGGAAATTTAAACTGCTGAAAAAATTACACAACGCATATATGGGAGAGTTATTCGGAATCGTCTTTTTTGACGCATTTAAGGAGAGGTCAAGCGATCTGATGGAGCAAGAGAAGTGGCAACAGCTGATAGAGGTAGAAAAAAGAACGGCAGAGCTCCTTAAAGAGCATTTAGAACCTCTGGGCATGCCCTGCCCCTCCTCTGACACAGAGATGACAAAACAAGGGCTGGAGCAGGCGCAAAAGTGGATTGACCTTGCGTGGGGTCCATTAATGGAGGCCTTAACCCCCTGGATCAGGTCGTATGCCGAGATCTACAGACGGTATGCCGATGGTGCCACAGAGCACCGGACTCTCTGGAATATGGTTGCCGACCATGAAGAGGCACTGCTTGCATTTGTCGAAGCGGAAGGTTCTGGGGTGGGTGACAGCCTTGAACCCGTGCGAGGATTTTTAAAACGGTATCTTTAATAAAGTAACGGCCACACCTGGGCGCAGTGTGCACTGTCGCAGCTCTTTTGCCAGGGACAGCCCTGAATATAGGATATAGGGGCCAGGTTTCTCATGCCAGTGGAGAGATCTCCCATTTCGATACCATTTCAATAAGAGAAGGCCCCCCTTTATCAAAGATAAACCATCACACATGTCATGCAACAGACCTTCGATTCACCTCAAAACAACCCCTGCTGTGAAAAAATACCCAACGAGTCGACATACCCCAACCACTCCCCATCTTCCCGTCTCGTATAAATGGTGCCCTCACGAAAAGGGTCAAGCTTTCGTCAACCGCTTCATGGAATACATGCCATCGATGACCGTCACCCTCTTGGGCATTCGATCACCAATGATGCCAAAATCGGTGAAGTACCGCGTCCGATACTTAAACCGCCGCCTTCGATCCAACGCGAAATCGGCAGAGATCTCTTCAGAATCATAGAGAACATGGCCCCTATTTTATTCTTTTGTGAAATTCTTGAAAGATAAAGCGCATGTCCCCTATCCCCTTGGCTTTGGGTTCCCCGTGAAAACCATTGACAATCAGGGGGGAGGGGCTACGATGATAGCGATTGAAAAACAACTAAAAAGACAAACAAATAGGCAAAAGGCTCTTTTATAAGCCCTCGCTGCTTATCCAGAAGGAGCACGACTATCAATGCCCTCTATTCACCCCTAAAAGTCTCTGCTTTCATAGCATCTCACCTTCCTGATTTTTTTGACCATTACGGCATGAATTTTTGCATCGATGGGCCTCAGCTTGAATATTTTATATATAATAAAAAAACAGGCTTGGATATTTCCTGCTCTTTAACGGTCAACTTTGACGATGATGCGGGGAAGATTAACGTCATGACATTCTATCCAGGCCTATTCCTGTATCCAGGGACCCGTTATCTTTCTGCCGTCTGTTTTTTTATGGTCATGCAGCATTTTGCAAATTTTAATAATATTCAACGTATTTGTCGCATTTGTCTCCACACGAAAAAAGCAATATTCGATTCTTTTTATGCGTCTCTCCAGGATTTTGATTTCCACCTTGAGGTGTTAGGCGAAAAAAATCGGGTAGATTTAGAAAGTTGTTTTCTGTCCTTAAATATGGATACCTCGATGGTCGTTGAACGCGCCCTTGTGGACTACTAAAATAACATAACCCAATTTGCCTCCGGCGATCCTGCCGGGGGGGGCCAGTTATAGGGGCCAGGTTTCTCATGCCAGTGAAATAGAGATCTCCCATTTCCATACCATCTCGATAAAAAAGGCCCCCTTTATCGAAGGCAAACCATCACACATGTCACGCAAGCGACCTTCGATTCACTAAGAAACGACCCCACGGTGAGGAGAAACCCCATGAGTCGACGCACCCCAACCGCGTTTCATCTTGCTCTCCTACTATCCCATATAAATGGTGGCATCATGGGAAGGATCAGGCGTCCGGCAATCGCTTCATGGAATACATGCCATCGAGCCCCTTCACCCGCTTGGGCACTCGCTCTCGACTCGCAAAAAACCGGTCTTTAAACACCGCATAGGTCTCCGAGACAAAAGCCTTGGAACCGATGATGCCGGAATCGGTGAAGTACCGCGTCCGAGACCTAAATCGCCTTATTCTATTCAGCTCGAAATCGTCAGAGATCTCTTCAGACAGGACCTTTTTTGAAATCTTGGCCTTTCCCCGTTTATCGATGGCTCCGGCGTGGTAAAGATACTCCCGGTATTGCTTCAGCCTCTGGTCATCGTCGACGCCAAACTCCGCCAGCCCAAAGTCCAAGGAGAGAAAACCGTCCCGATTATCAGCCTGAACATGATACCCGATAGAACACCAGCGATACTCTTCAGGGCGCTTGACGATGCCTGCTCTCACGGCGTTAAGATCGATATAGGCCAGGCAGTGAATCACCGTACTCCCCTTCTCGACGATGACGCTCTTAAACCGCTCGCCCCACAGAGTTCCCTTTCGTTTTTTCTTTCCATTGTAATATCGAGAAAAGGTCTGCTTAATGTCCTTCACATAGTGCGACAGACTGGAAAACCGCTCCCTAAAATGATCAATCCGCCCTTCGGGAAATTCGGCCCCCTTCTTATAGAGAAGGATAAATCGCCGCCTAACCTCATCATCGGAGAGCGTATCCCCCGGGCTCATCTCAATCAGCAGATGAAAATGGTTATCCATAATCGAAAAACCCAGCACATCCACGGCATAGACCATGGAAAACCGCTGTATCACACGCACCAGTTCATCTTTTTCACGTTTTTTAAAGGGCAGGCCGTCCAGCGCAGTGCGGCTGATCACATGATAGACACATCTCTGACCCGAATCTGTTCGGACCATACGGGGAATACGAGGCATGGCGCCTCCTCTTGAGGTCTTTCATCCATTTTATTGACGCGGCTTAAAGGTGGGCTTTCCTTTAAATAAAGGCAGGTTGAACGCCTATACAAGAGTCTCATATCTTCATAGACATAGCAAGCATAGAGAGCATGGCCCCTATGGATGGCCCCCCTATAAGGGACCCGTTGAAGGCAATGGAAATGCGGATATCTCGCCCTAACCCAATGGGAAAATCCTCATAAATCAGGGTACCCCTACCGGATCGACGGCCGCCACGGCGAACGTTTAGGCGATTGGCACCAGAGAACCACGGGTCAAGGCGTGACCGACCACTGGAAGACGATAGGGGATAAGAACGGGAAATTTGGGAGGTTGAAGAGAGACGGTAGAGGCAAAAAAAGAGCGCCCGATTCATCCCAGATCGAAAATGCGGTGAGGATGCCCGCCCTATTTAAAAAAATTGGATAAACACTCTCGCCCAGCCACAAAAAAAAAGGGCATCCATTTGGATGCCCTTTTTCGGCTTTCTTGTGACCGCTTCCAGACCCTCACTATCTAAGCCAAGCATCTAAAATCAATCGATATATGGCGGAAGCACATGGGAATCGAACCCACCCGGGACGGTGTTAACGCCCCACACCGGATTTGAAGTCCGGGAGCATCACCAGAACGCTGCGTGCTTCCATGCGTTT
>JABXKT010000185.1 GCA_013619155.1 Desulfobacteraceae bacterium | reverse complement strand
AGACGGAGGGCTCCGAGGCTTTTTCTGTCCCCGTCGATGACGATATTATCGATATTACATCCATTGGCATCCATTTTGAAAATGGGCCCATGAAGGGGCAGCGTTTCGAACTCGACGTCAGTTTTCAGTCGGGTAGCCTGCTCAGTCTCATTGTATCCCGTGATAATACGACTCTTTTAAGGATCTTAAAAAGAGGAGAAACCATCCACGATGTGGATTTTTATTCACCCATAGCACTGTTTAAAGGGTCTGCGGTGGTCGAGTCCAATACCGAGATTCTTTCTGGGCCCAAGAAAGGGGATTTCAGCCTTGATATCCGTATCAACAGCATCTTCTGATCACCGTATATACAAACGATTATGTTACTGTGTGGATCACGGACAGGCAATGATGCAAATACTCCGGCTGAAACTGGAACAACAAAATGGGTCGCGCCCATTTGCCACAGAGTCGTAATCATATGGCCATCTTTAATATTCGAAAACGGGAAATTGAGTGCAAAATTGTCTTTTACGGCCCCGGACGCTGTGGGAAGACAACCAACCTTGAACATATCTTCAAAGCATTTAAGCGTCAGGTGACGGGGGAGATGGTCTCGGTGGATACCGAAGGGGATAGTACCCTCTTTTTCGATTTTCTCCCCATGGGACTCGGCAAAATAAACGGGTGTGATGTTCGCGTCCAGATATTTACCGTTCCTGGACAGCAGAAGTATACATCCACCCGCAGGCTTGTCCTTAAAGGGGTGGATGGGGTCGTATTTGTGGCAGACTCCCTGGCCGTCCGACGGGAAAAGAATCTTCTCTCCCTTAAGGATCTTCAGCAGAATCTTAAAGAGTATGGGCAAAATATTACCAGTATTCCCCTGGTTCTTCAGTATAATAAACGCGATCTTGCCCATGAGGGCATTCCCATTATGTCGGTGGAGCAGATGGAGAGAGATCTTAATCGTCAGCTGAAGGTGAAGAGCTTTGAGGCGAGTGCCACAAAAGGTATGGGTGTGGGAAAAACCCTTCAGGAGTGTTTAAAGCTCACCTTGATCTCACTGCATAAAGAGCTGCAGTGGGCAAAGTAGTGATGGCAAAGCCCCTTGGATTGTCCCCCGTTTAAATAGCGGTTTGTTTACGTGGAATAATGGAGACTGCGCCCCTGGGCATGGTCTCTTTTATGTTATAGAAAATATGTGGAAAATATTATTAGGCGGGAAGTGATGGGTGTGCAACCGGTATTGGCTGGCGATCTAACGTTTATCGATCTTTCGGATTTACTTCAGTTTCTTAATTCAGACGCCAAGAGTGGGGTGATCAGACTCTTTAGTCTCTATGTTGAAAAACCGGGGTGTATCTATGTTCTCGACGGCAACCCCATCGACGCTTTTTGGGATGGAAAGAGAGGGGAGGAGGCCCTGTACTCCTTTTTCGGATGGGGAGAGGGACGATTTGAATTTACCGTAGAGACCTTTCCCGAAGACCGGCGGATTCAGAAGACCACCATGGCCATTATTCTTGATGCCCTCAAGCGCTTGGATGAGGGGCTTATCGAAAAGATTGGGCCCATCCAATTTTCAGGTGATAAGATGAGGGACGATGCCGGGCGTATCCAGCTACCGGTGGTACGGGGTCCGGCCTTTGCCGATTATCTCTATCTGGCCGATGAAGAGAGCTTTAAATCCGGTGATTGCATCATCGAACAGGGGCGACATGGGAACTGGCTCTGGGTGGTATTGGATGGGGTGGTCGAGATGCGTCAGAAGACCCCGGATGGGGATGCGGTGGTGGCTCGTGTGGGGCGTGGTGCCTTCGTGGGAAGCCTCTCATCCCTCATGCGTCTGGAGCATCCACGCTCGGCCTCTTTTATTGCCGAAAATGATGTGCTTTTAGGCGTCATCGATACGCGACAGCTCACCATGGACTTGGGATCTCTCTCTTCGGAATTTTTAAATTTGATTTATGGCATTGAGAACCGCTTGGTTATGATCGCTGAACGGGCGGTGGCCCTGAAATACGGTGATCCACCCATGGGTGGTCTTTCCGAGAATATCAAACCGGTGATTCGTCAGGGAGACCGGGTCTCGAAATTTTTCTCTGTAGAGGCGGGAAACGCCTATATTATTCAGACCGTCGGAGGTAAAAAAATGCTTCTGGGGACCCTGGGGCCGGGTGATTTTATTGGACGCCTGCCGATGTTTAAGCATATCCATGAACCGAATGTAGCCGCCGTATTTGCCTCTCCGGATTTGAAGCTCAGCATCCAAGATAAGGATGCTTTAATGGCCGAGTATGAGACAATCCCAAGTATTATAAAAAATATTATGGAGTATACCTCGGTGTGTCTCTCGGTGATGACGGATCTGGCGTCGAGAGATATCTTGTAGCTGTGAACTTAAATAATAGGGTTGATTTTCCGTAGATCACGGGGGCAGTGACTGCCGGCCTGCCACGGTTTGGGTATGATGGATCCGGTATATTATACGGCGATAATGCCATGCAACAATTCAGGATATCCCATGGAAAAACGAAAGTATCCACGAATCAGTTCGTCTAATTTACTCTCTTACGCATGTGTGAATTCCGATCATACGGTGATCCAACAGGGTATGGGAAAAACCTTGGATGTCAGCGAGGGGGGGATTCTTCTCGAGACCCATATTCCCATCGATGTGGCGTGTAAAATTCATTTGGATATTGGTTTTCGAGATGAGGTGGCCAAAATTGTCGGACGGGTCATCTATAGCCGAAAAGGGGCGACTGGACGTATCGAGTCGGGTATTCATTTTGAAGCGTATAGCAAAAAAAGTCATCCCATTCTTTTAAGATTTATCGAGAGTTTTAACACCATATAAGGGTTCATTAAATCCGTGCAATGCATAACCCTAAGCATACTGTAGCTCTGCGCCGTTTTGGGAACCTTTGGATTTACCTGATATTGAATAAGTGATATAGAAGTGAGATACTTGAAAATGAGTCGTGCCGCGTCTGCCCTCGGCAGAATGGGTGGCCTTAACATGGGAGTATTACTCCTTAAAAAAAACGATTTTATCTTCCTTATGGAGTCACGATATGTATACCAGCAATCTTGAAGGCGTTTCATTGATTCAAAAAGGGAAAGTCCGTGATATTTATGATCTGGGTGATTCCCTTCTCATGGTCGCCACAGATCGGCTCTCTGCCTTCGATGTGGTCATGCCCGATCCCATTCCTCAAAAAGGGCGGGTCCTGACACAGATCTCCCTGTATTGGTATGATGAGGTGAAATCTATTATCGATAACCACCTCATCACCGCCGATGTAGACGCGTACCCAGACGTTTTGAAACCTCATACCGAAGCCCTTCGTGGGCGGAGTATGATCGTTAAAAAGGCCCAACCCCTGATGATCGAGTGTGTGGTGCGGGGGTATATTTCAGGATCCGGCTGGAAATCCTACAAAAAGGATGGCACGGTATGCGGCATCTCGCTCCCCGAAGGTCTCAAGGAATCAGATCGACTCCCTGAGCCCCTGTTTACCCCTTCCACCAAGGCGGATCTGGGCGAGCATGATATGAACATCTCCTTTGCCGAGGCATCAGAGATCGTCGGTGCCGAGATGGCTGAAAAGGTTCGAGATATCAGTCTGGCTATCTACAATAAGGGTGTGGAAGTGGCGGCGAAAAAGGGGATTATTATTGCAGATACCAAGTTTGAATTTGGTATCTGTGATGGTGAGCTGATTCTCATCGATGAGGTCTTGACTCCGGACTCTTCCCGTTTCTGGTCCAAAGATTCGTATTGTCCCGGTGGCCCCCAGGAGAGTTTTGATAAGCAGTTCTTTAGAGATTACCTCGAGACACTCGCCTGGGAGAAAACCCCTCCAGGACCCTCGATTCCCCAAGAAATTCTCGATAAGACCTCGGAGAAGTACCTGGAAGCGCTGGTTCTCTTTACAGGAAAGGCGTAAGCTCAAAAGGACCCCATGACTGATCCATGAGGCCCATTTCTTATGTCGTGCCGCCGCCGTGGACGTAATCGAATACCTAAGTATAGAATCTCCACGGCTGGGGGTAAGTTCGGACTTTGAATAAAGGCATCCAGGCCTTAGGTATGGATGCCTTTCTCCCATGGCATCTGTGAGGGCTCGTCCGAGGTTTTCCGGGAGTCTCCAAAAATAGTGTATGGGGCTCTCTGATATGATGCATCGCGGCGGCATCGATTTTGAGGCTGCTGATGCAGGCCTTATCGCTTGAGTCCCTGGTGACGGACCATGATCTGTGGATCACCAGGGACGAATGAACCGTTGAAATAGAGACGGTGGCCTAGGTCAGGCGGGGAGACGATAGCGTTTATCTCTCAATAAAGATCTGTCATTTTGTATGGTTTTTTCAGAAAAAATAGCAAGGATTCAGCCATGCCTACGGCGCTTTTTTTCTCAAAAGGCTCCGTAAAAATTTTCTTTTCGTGAATGTACGATACCGAAGGTAGGGATCATTGGCAAATTTAAGATCCAAGGACGGCAAAGCCGCTTAGGTGAAAAGTCCCCTGGCCGCCGGAGACTTTTTTAGACGCTGAGTCGTTACATAGATCTTATCTATTTTAAATGTCCCTTACCAGAGAGAGATTCTGTGGCGTTTGGGTGTAAGTCGAAAAAACGTGTTGCTAAAGGCAAAATGGATCTTTAGTGCCCGATGGTATCAATGAGGAGATTGCCTACCGCTATTCTTAAAGCCATGCCCCAAGGGGTATGCAACCCATCAAGAGATTTAAATAAGGGACTGACCAGTATGGATTTTTCTTTTGATTTTAGTAAAAAGCAACTTGAATTCATTGAGGATGTTCTGACAGAGGAGCTTCTTAGTATAGGGGTCCAGCTCGTTGTTCTCATTGACTTGGCAGGAAATGTCATTGTCAATTTAGATAATGGCCGATGTCATCACGATGTTTATTCTCTTGCAGCGCTTGCCGCGGCCAATTTTGGTGCCGTTAGTGCAATGGCCAACATTATTGGCGAGGAAGAGTTCTCCTTATTGTTCCATAAGGGTGAAACCGATAGTATTCATTTCAGTAAAATAGGCGATAATATGCTTCTTCTTACCATTTTTGGTAAGGATGTCTCCCTGGGGTTTCTCCGTTTAAAGGATCATGAGGTAAATGAGAGGATTCAAAGTCTATTGGAAAAATAACGCGTGGATCCTTTCTAAAATTCAGGGAAATCAAGCATTGGAGAGGTAACTATTTGGCACTGATAAACCCAAAAAAACGCGAAGTTCAGGTTAAAATTGTCTATTATGGCCCCGGTCGGGGAGGCAAAACAACAAACCTTGAATATGTAAATGAAAAATTTCGAAGTAGAATTCACAGTGAAATGGTGACGGTAAAAACGTACGATGATCGGACTCTTTTCTTTGATTTTCTCCCCTTTGATATCGGAATGGTCAAGGGCTACACCATCAAGGTTCAGTTTTACACGGTTCCGGGGCAGGTTAAATACAATGCCACTCGAAAACTTGTATTACGAGGTGTCGATGGCATTGTCTTTGTTGCGGATTCTATGACGCTACGTCAGGATATGAATATTCAGTCCCTTGCAAACTTAAAGGAAAATCTGGCGGCATTTCATAAAAATATTGAAGAAATTCCGCTGGTTTTTCAGTACAACAAGAGAGACCTTGAAAAGGAAGGCATTCCTATTTTACCTGTCGATGTACTGGAAAAAGATCTCAATGCCCAATTAAAGGCGCCATCCTATACGGCAAGTGCCATCAGTGGTGATAATGTGGTTGTGACCATGAAGCGGATTATCTCTATGACAGTGATGTCCCTTCGTGAAAAGCTGGAGCTCGAAGGGAGTGTATGATCATGGAGAGCCAGAGTTTATCCATAGATGAGGCGATGAATAATTCTTTTGATGAATCGTTGAATGATGATTTATTAAGGGACGTGGATAAAAAAAAGGGGCTGCTGGAAAACCTCCATGCCTTGGTCCTTGAGATGGAGTGGGAGATCGATGATACGAACCTTGATATGTATCTTCTAGAGTTGAAACGGATTGAGATAAAGTTTCACTCTGATAAAGCCCTTTGCATATACATCAAGATTCTCGACACCCTGGGTCGGTATCTCAGATTTAAAAAAACAGGGTCGCATCCTGAAACGGCTGCCTACTTAAAAAACCTTTATGACGACTTCGAAGTCGCCGTGGGCCTGCCAGATGATGAGAAGAACAGATCGGCCGCCAAGCAGGTGAGTGCCTTCAAACAATTTAAAAGCGTTCTTTCAACACCCCCCCATAC
>JABXKT010000320.1 GCA_013619155.1 Desulfobacteraceae bacterium | reverse complement strand
GTACAATAGTACTCATATGTACCGGGTTCATCAAGTGCCAAAGTAAATTCTTCTCCAGCACTTAGTAAACCACTATCAAACTTGCCATCAGGACCTGATACTGCATTTCCACTAGTTACTGTGTGAAAGTTTGCATCTACATTGTCAAACGTAGTAATTTGACCTGATTTTGCAGCAAAGTTATTTGGTGCATAAAATGGTGATTCTAATCCAACAATATCTACAGTATCTGATTTATCACTTCCAGCAATTAGTGTAGGGCCAGAACCAACATTCTCAGCTACTTGTATGTTAAATCGTACATCACTTATTGGGAACTGTACCTTTGAAACACCTAAACTGCTTAGTTCAGCTTTTACCACATAATTACCTGCACTTGGGAAAGTGGTGGTTAGTGATACTTGTCCAAGGTGTCCGTGATATGCGCCGTTCATTGGCATCATGTCACTACCTCTTTCTGCTGATTGTGTTCCGATATAGTATCCTTTGCGTACTTTGATTAATGCATCCACATGAGTCATCATTGGATCATCGCCATCTGCATTTGTAGTTGTTAGAACAAGTGTAGTTGGTTGACCTGCAACAATTTTATCATTTGTTGTTGATAGTGCAACCTTGATGTTTGTTCCATCAGTACCAATTAGGGTTCTAATCTGTTTTTGTCCCATGACATTTACAGGGAATTCATAAACTCTTGAACCAAAATTGTTTGCAGGGTCTGTTGCAAATCCAGATAACTTGCCTGATAACATTGTATGTGTTGCTGCTTTAGGTGGTACATCCATTCCCATCATTTTAGGACCAATGGAGTTTGCTGTAAGTGAAATAGTATGTTCACCAGCCATTGGAAATGCCACATTAAAGTTCATTACTCCTACATGAGAATGAGCCGTAGTGGTCTTCCAGACAATATTGCCATTAGGATCTTTTACAGATAATGCCCAATCAACATGAGAGATTGCTGCATTAGAATCTGAATCCTTGACATTTATCAGAATTGGAGTATTATCCATTGCATACACAGTTTCAGGAGCTACTAATTCAAGTGAAATATTTTCACTCGTTTTAAAGCCTGGTTTGTTTTCTGTTACTCCAGAAGGAGCTGCAAATACCGGTTGTGTTTCATAAACATATTCACCGACTACGAAGACGGCTACTAATGCAAATGACATTAACGATATTGCAATAGAAAATTGTTTTTTCATTATTGGTACAAATTTCAAACGACATTATTTAAAGAAATCACCAAATT
>JABXKT010000184.1 GCA_013619155.1 Desulfobacteraceae bacterium | reverse complement strand
TCATTCTGGGGTATTCTCTATTTCAGGTGTGACCAGCGGTGGCAGCCACAGGTCCCCTTCAAGCCGTTCAGCAAGGGTCTACTGCCATAGTTCACCTTCGAACGGCTTGATCCCATAAAAAAAGCGGCCTGCACCTTGTGTGCCTGCCGCTTTTTTTATGGTCGTCTCCCCTTATCTCTCCCCATAGGTGTACCCCCCATAATAGGCACCATACCCATAATAGTAATACCCGCCCCCCTTACCTTTGGCACCGTTAATCACCAACCCCTTCACATCGGTACCGGCATGTTGAAGTGCCTTAAGCCCCCGTTCAAGCATATCGCAGGAGGTTTTCCCTGCACGGATCACCACCACAGTGGAGTCGACAAATTGACTCAAAATCAGGCTATCGGAGACCGGCATCACCGGGGGAGAGTCGATCACCACCATATCGTAGATCTCCGACATGGCATCCAACAAAGATTTCAAGCGATCCGAACTGAGGAGCTCCGAGGGCAGCGGAGACAAAGGGCCTGCCAGAATCACGCTTAAATTTGGCGTATCGGTGGGCATGACCATGGCCTCATCGCTGTTGCCGGAGAGATAGGTACTGAGCCCCACCTCTCCGGTCAACCCAAGGAGCTTATCGAGGCTCGGCCGCCTCAAATCGGCATCGATGAGCAGCACTTTTTTCCCGCTGTTGGCAAGGGCCATGGTCAGATTGATGGCCGTGGAGGACTTTCCGTCCGAAGGGGCCATGCTGGTAATCAATATCCGTCGCGGGGGCTCATCTCGACTGGTAAACATCAGGGACGCCCGCAAGGAGGTGTAACTCTCTGAGATATTCGAAAGGGGGGCCGTCTTCACCGCCTCTTCAATGTGCCCCTCCTTGGCATCCATGAGAGAGATTACACTGAGCACAGGCAGACCAAAGCGCTCCTCGGCCTCCTCCACCGACTTCACCGTATTGTCCAGATACTCCACAAAGAAGGCGAAGCCCACCCCACCGAAAATCCCCAGTAGAATCCCCAGGAGAAGATTTCTAAGGCGATGGGTACTCATCGGATTATCAGGGGGCACAGCGGCCTCCACGATCCAGACATTGACGGGCTGAATCTCCTCGGAGATGGTCTGGTCCTTAATCTTTGCGATGAGGGCATTGTAGAGGTGACGATAGGTCTCCACATCCCGGTTCAAAATTTTATACTGCACGTACTTTTCGCTTAAGGTGATGGCCTCACCCTTGGCGGCAAGGAGCTGTCTCTTGAGATTTTTTACATTTTCCCGGGCCAGCTCATAATCGGTCTCGATGGACTGAATCACCCGCTCTGTCTCCAAGGCCAGCTGGTCCCGAAGCAGGGAGAGCTCGTTGATGCTGCGGATCATCTCCGGATGCCTGCGGCCATATCGCTTGGAATTTTCCGAAATGGTTTGCTCTGCCCTGTCCATATTCCGGCGAATATCCTGGATCACCCCGTGATCTGAGACGACAGGAATCGCCAGGGCCTTTTCAGGAGTTACCCCGCGAAGCTTGGCATAAACGCTTCGGAGCTCCTCTTTTCTGGTCTCCGCCTGGGTCAGCTTGCCCGAGATATCGGTGACCCTCCGGGGGCCAACGCTGATACTACTCTCGATGGCCACGATATCTTGACGCCGCATATAGGCGTTAAGGGCTTTTTCAGCTGCCTCGAGCTCTCCTCGCTGCTCATCGGCTTTCTTACTCATCCAGGCCACCGTATACCCGGAAGCGTTCATACGCATCTCGAGGAGCTCATCGATATAGGCCCGGGTGAAGGCATTGACCACCATGGAGGCGATGACCGGATTTTTAAACACATAACTGATATTCACGATCTTACCCTGCTTGGTGGGGGTAATCGTAAGGGCCTCCACCAAGGCCTCGCTCACGATGGCGATATCGGTTTTTTTCTCACCCGTCAGTGCCGTTCCCGAAGCGAGGGGCTCCGATTCTGAGAAAGAGTCGAGGAGCCCTTGAATCCATGCCAGCCCCTCCCTCCAGAGAGGTGTCTCCTCCTCGGGGGCGAGGAACCAGGAGGCATACCGAGTGGTGAGCCCCAGACTCTCCACAACCTTGGTGGCCACCGGCTTGCTCTTAATAATTTGAAACTGGGTGGCCAAAAATTCGGGGTCCCAGCGCACATACCCCTGACTCTCCACCAGGGATCCCGAGTTCTCATTCTTCTCGATGAGAAGCTTGGTGGTGGCACGCCACGAGGGCTCCAATTGAGACGTGCACACACCGATGGTGGTCAAGGTGATCACCAGAATAAAAAAAGTCATGACGGTAAACCATCGCTTCCGAAGGACTCTCCAGTAGTCGCGTAGGTGAATCTCTCTCTCTTCCATCATAAAAAAAGCACTCCTGTATCACGATGATATCACCAAAAATGGCCATCTCCCATGGCGAGGGTTATAGGCGGACGGGACCGAAGAGCCCGGCCCCATCCATCGCTTCCTTAGGACCTACAAAGGGAAAGCGCCTAAAAAAAACCGTCATGGACTATAAAAACGTCCTCCGTCTAATGGGGACTCACATCATCGTCTGGGGGGGTATCGATAACCACCGTCGGCGGACTGACGGGGGGCGCATCCTCATCACCCTGATCATCGTCATCATCGTCTTCCCCCTCATCATCATCGGCATCGGTGGTAAAATCCTGGCCGGTCTCCACCACGGCCACCACTTCGGCCGCGGCCTCTACCGTAAGCCCTGCATTGACGGCACCCTCCGCCACCTGCCCTGTTTCTGCACCGGCCCCTAGGGCACTGCCCATAACCACCACCACACTCCCACCGGAGTCGATGGCCGCAGCCACCACCTCACTGGCCGTAGTGGCATCGGCTTTTACCGAGGCCCCCACCGCTTCTCCGGCCGTACTGGCGTCCGCCGTTACCGAGGCACCCACTGCCGCTCCGGCCGTACTGGCGTCCGCTGCTACCGATGCACCCACCGCCGCTCCGGCCGTAGTGGGGTCCGCCGTTACCGAGGCACCCACCGCTGCTCCGGCCGTAGTGGGATCCGCCGTTACCGATGCACCCACCGCTACTCCGGCCGTAGTGGGATCCGCTGTTACCGAGGCACTCACCGCCGCTCCCGCCGTAGCGGGATCCACTGTCACCGAGGCACTCACCGCCGCTTCGGCTGTAGTGGCATCGGCCGTTACCGCCGCGCTCACCGCTGCTCCCGCCGTCGTGGGATCGGCGGTTACCGCGGCACTCACTACCTCACCGGCCGTCGTGGGATCGGCCGTCACCGCCGCACTTACCGCTGCTCCCGCCGTGCTGGGATCGGTCTCGATGGCCGTGGTCACCACCTGAGCCGCCGAAATATTGGCGACCATGGCCGTGATCAAAACAACCTCCATATCGGCCTGGGCCGTGACGGCGGCAGCCACCACCGAGTTTTTATCCGTCACCACATTAAAACTGGAGGTTAAGGCAGCGCCCACGGCCTCGGGATGACTGGCCTTTACCTCCACCAGAAAATCAGCCAGATCAATATCATTGGCCATGGCAAACTGGAGGGCCTCTTCCATCATAAGGAGGTCCCCTCCATCCACAGCATCACTCAGCACCGTCTTCCAGTCCGATGCGGCAAAACTAACCATGGCCGTCAGGCAAACCCCGATAAAGACAACCCAGCTCATCATACTTTTTCTCATACGTCCCCCTTAGTTGAAGGTGTCAAAAAAGATACATGGCCATCACTGACCACCGTGTACTGCCTCGCCTCCAGCGCCCTCTGCAAGCCCAGGCGCGCCCGTCTCTCCCCGTGCACCAGCTTAATCCGCCCTGGCTTCTCGGGCATGACCTCCACCCACCCCAGCAAAGCGTTCTGATCTGCGTGGGCCGAATAGCCGCCCAATTTATGGACGTCGGCCTGAATATAGACCTTCTCCCCCTTGATTCGGGCGTAACCATTCTTGCGAGGACCGTACCTTAAGATATCACGACCCAAGGTACCCCTGGCCTGATAGCCCACAAAGACGATATCATTTTTTGCATCCCCCAACCCCGCCTCCAGGTAGTCGATAATCCGTCCTCCGCTGCACATCCCGCTCCCTGCGATAATAATGACAGGACCTGGCACGGCGAGGGCGTGCCGGTGATCACGGTACGACAATACGGAGAAGAGGTTCTTAAAATCCAAGGGGTGGTCCCCTCCCGCCAAGAGATCTTTAGCCTCCTCATCCCAAAACTCGGAGAGGGATCCGTAGATCTGGGTGATCTGAAGCCCCAGGGGAGAGTCCACGAAGACGGGAATCCTGCCTAAAGAGCTCCCCGGGCCTCCCCTATCCCCTACCTCGACCGCTCTCCCCGCAGAGAGGATCCGGTCGATCTCATAGATCAGCTCCTGGGTCCGCCCCAGGGAAAAAGCGGGAATCAGAACCTTGCCACCATCGGCCAGGGCTCGACCCAAGACTCTTTCGAGGCTCTGAATGCGATCACTCCGATCTTCATGGTTCCGATCCCCATAGGTGGACTCCATGATGAGAAGATCGCACGCATCCGGCGGATCGGGATCACAGAGGAGAGGGGAGCCTGCGCAGCCCAGATCCCCGGAGAAGAGAATCCGGGTTGGATCTCCCTCCCCAGGTAGGGTAAAGAGGATAAAGGCGGAGCCCAGGATATGACCGGCCCGGCCCAGCTTAAAGCGAACCCCCCGCTTCAGCCGAAAGGAGCGCTGGTATTCAAAACCCCAGGAGAGTTCGTCGATGGATCTCTCCATCCGCCTCACCGCATCTTTCGACCTCTTGGAAAACCCCATGGCATCATGGAGCATGGGGATAATAAGGGCCTTGGTGGGATGAGAGCAGAGAATCTCCCCCGAAAAGCCGGCATCGATCAAATCCGGCACCCGGCCAATGTGGTCTATATGGGCGTGGGTGATGAAGAGGTAGTCGATGTCGTCCGGGGAGACGGGCCACTCGGAGAAGGGCACCACCCGGTCATCGCCCATGGCCAGACCACAATCGACGAGGATTGTGGGACCGCAAGTGACTCGAAGGA
Organism: Desulfobacteraceae bacterium; assembly: GCA_013619155.1. Classification (GTDB taxonomy): domain Bacteria; phylum Desulfobacterota; class Desulfobacteria; order Desulfobacterales; family Desulfolunaceae; genus Desulfoluna. The sequence goes on along the minus strand of JABXKT010000184.1, from coordinate 1,282 downwards.
GATGGCAGGAGCCGGTGACCGTCTCCTCTCCGCCGAGGTGTGTTAATAGGAAAGACACGGGCTAAAGACCCTCCTCATTCAGTGCATTCATGTCACTATCTATGGTCAATCGAAAAAAATAATATGCTGGCGGCATAGTTCTGTGAGCTCATTATTTCGCTTAATCTATACACGTGAGGCCTATTTTCATCACCCCAGTCCCAACCTCTGTCCGTTTCCGTACTGCGACAACCCCCCCTATTCTCTACAGATTTGGCTTTTACCTAAAAGTTGCATTCACCGCCTTGTGTCATGGCTAAAATACTACTATTAATAGTATTTATGATGTGTTCTGCTGGTCATCAAAGTTACAAAAGCCAAAAATGCGGAATTGGCCCACCCTTCGGGAACGCCCCAATTTTTAGGTTTTATTACAAATTTTCCAGTATTCATAACAAGCAATAGCTATACCAATTCACACAACAAATAAAACATCGTCGAAGCCCTCAATGAACAAAGGTCTAATTAATGAGCATCTTATCGTGTGCAATAAATTAGACATCATACGATGCATTGTACTCACACAATAAATCAGTAAAAAACATTGGAACTAAAATGTTCCAAATAGTGAGTTATTATATGAAATTCATTACATACATTATGGAATAATAATTCATAGACGGAGATACAACCCCCATCGGCCCTCCGGGAAGATGAAAACGGAGAGTCCACACCGATAGCATCGTTACCCTAGGGTGCATTTCATGCACCAGAACCGACGGCGCCGAATCTCCCAGATTCATGGGAGAGATATGGGCCGGGGATTAAAAAAAACGGTGCACAGAGGGCGCCGATGGAGGGAATGGCACGAGGTGGGGAGAGTCGAACAGGGTGCACCTATTGCACCCTAGGGATGAGGTGCAGCCTACACCTCCCGGGCTTTTTCAATACTTTTTTGATCTATCAGATCCATCGGCAGACACATTGCCTGCATAACTCTTGCAATACTCTCTATGGACATTCCAGCCCCAGCACGAATTCGAGAAATAGCCTCATCGCGGGTGATCTGTTTATTACGAACAAGATTACTGTATAAAGCATCATTATAGGTCGCCCCATACATCTTATAAAACATATAATTCTTGAGAGCCGCGAAGTCACAATCCGATTTCCAAGTCTCCACTTCATTTGGATTCGGCTGCCAACCTAAATTATTCTGTATGGTCTTAAGACATTCCGACTCTACCCACGGTGTATAATGAAAATACTCCATTGAGTGTACCCCGGGATATCGAAGGCGTAA
>JABXKT010000319.1 GCA_013619155.1 Desulfobacteraceae bacterium | reverse complement strand
GATGGAACCCGTCTCGGTTGTGGCACGCGTGCCGTCCGCCATGATGATGTCACCATTGTCCGCCGTCACGCTTATGATTCCGGCCTCTCCGGTCAGGAGGTTGTCGTTCTGGACGATTTCATCGGCAGTGAGCACAACATGACCGCTCGTAGAACCGATGGTCTGTCCAGCACTCTGGGTCAGGCTGCCCGCATCGGCATTCAGGTTCACATTTCCGAAGCCGTGGGCTGTAACGGGTCCGTTTATGGTCAGATCGCCCGCATCCACATCCACCGCGATGGAACCATCCCCGCCAAAAGTCTGCATCCCGGTTCCGGTAATAACCAGCCCGTCGGTTTCCTGGATGATGATGGAATTGCTGGTCCTGTTGCTTGCCTGAAGGATTGAGATGGTCGTATCGATATCGGATGCGTCTGCACCACCGATGCCCGTCTCCGCCGTCAGGGTCACCAGGCCGGTGCTCACCAGGTTGGCGGCTTCGAGGGCGGTGGTGTCGGTGATGGCACCGGTTAGGGCGTCACCCGATCCGGCCGTGATGTTTATCGTTCCACGGATAGACGTCAGGAGAGAGAGGGCCACATCACCGGTCGCCGTGTAGTCGATGGCACCCGTCTCGGTTGTGACACGCGTGCCGTCCATCATGGTGATGGCACCGTTGTCTGCTGTGACGGTTATGGTGCCTGATCCGCCGGTCAGAAAGTTGCCGTTTTGAGCCACCGCTTCAGCCGTAAGCTCGATAGAACCGCTGGTGGAGCCAATGCCCTTACCGGCGGCCTGCGTTAGCGTACCCGCATCGGCATTCAGCATCACACTCCCTGCGCCGTGGGCCGTAACCAGGCCACTCACGGTCAGATCGCCCGCAGCCACATCCACCGCGAGGGAACCATCCCCGCCAAGGGTCTGCACCCCGGTTCCGGTAATAACCAGCCCGTCGGTTTCCTGGATGGCGATGGAACCACTGGTCCTGTTGCTTGCCTGAAGGGTTGAGATGGTCGTGTCGATATCGGATGCGTCTGCACCACCGATTCCCGTCTCCGCCGTCAGGGTCACCAGACCCGTGCTCACCAGGTTGGCGGCTTCGAGGGCGGTGGTGTCGGTGATGGCACCGAGTACGGAATCGCCCGATCCGGCCGTGACGTTTATCGTTCCACTATTAGAGGTCAGGAGTGAGAGGGCCACATCACCGGTCGCCGTGTAGTCGATGGAACCCGTCTCGGTTGTGGCACGCGTGCCGTCCGCCATGATGATGTCAC
>JABXKT010000001.1 GCA_013619155.1 Desulfobacteraceae bacterium | reverse complement strand
GTTTCGGGATAAATATGTTCGGTTTACCTGGGAACCCCATGGCTTTCAGGACAACAGTGCGCTACTGAAGTTTCTTGAAGATGATGCCGTAAAACAGCTGATGAAAAAAGGGCGTGAGGTTTCTCTCTATCAGCAAAAATATGTTTTTGAGGTTCTTGAAGCATTTAACACTCATCACCGGCACGATCTCAATGCTGAATTATTATTGTCACTGGGGCCATGCAATAAAGAGGATTTCCTGGCATTTGTTGGGGCAGGACAACCGTCTTTATTGCACTTGGCACGATTTATCCACAACAGTCTTGTGCAGCAGATCCAATTGGCATCAGTGGAAATAGCAGGCAAGCTCAACACCCCAGGTGTCAGTGAAGAAGAAAAAATAGAACTCTAAAGATATGAAGTACTGGAATCAACCAGTACTTCGCATCATTTTTTTCCCTTTGGTTTGCCATACCACAATAGTTGTTGCAACCGAGACCTTCAACCCACATATGATTGAGAAACGCCCATGTCATTTTCTTCCCTTGGACTCTTCGCCCCCTTGCTTCATGCCATACAAGACGAGGGGTATCTGGCCCCTTTTCCGATTCAGACGGAGGCGATTCCTGCGGTACTCTCCGGCCGGGACGTGATGGCCGCAGCGCAAACCGGAACGGGTAAGACGGCCAGTTATACCCTGCCTATGCTCCAGCGTCTCGCCACGGGGCCCGGGGTGAGGGGAAATCATATACGGGCCTTGGTGCTGACACCGACCCGGGAGCTGGCCGTCCAGGTATTTGTGGATATTGCCACGTATGGACGGCACCTCTCTTTGACGTCTGGGGTGGTTTATGGCGGGGTGAAGATTAATCCTCAGATGCTGAAATTACGACGGGGGATCGATGTGCTGGTGGCGACTCCCGGACGTCTGCTTGATCTCTATTCTAAGAATGCGGTAAAATTTTCTCAGCTGGAGATTTTGGTGCTGGATGAGGCCGATCGCATGCTGGATATGGGCTTTGCCGGTGATGTACAAAAGATCATGGCCCTGCTTCCCAGGCAACGGCAAACCCTTCTCTTCTCTGCCACCTTCTCCGAGGCGATTCGTGATCTTTCGGAAACCCTTCTTAAGAATCCCCTTCAGATTGAGGTGGACCCGCCGAATTCGCCGGCCCAGGGTGTCAAACAGTGGGTTTATGAAGTGGATAAGGGGCAGAAAGGGGCGCTTCTCAGTCATTTGATTCGGACCCATGGCTGGGAGCAGGTTTTGGTCTTTACCCGTACGAAAAAAGGGGCCAATCAACTGGTCCGGCTCTTGGACGATGACGGTATCCAGGCCGCTGCGATTCATGGAGATAAGAGTCAGGGGCAGCGCAACCGGGCCCTTTTAGACTTTAAAGAGGCCCGAGTCCAGATTCTGGTGGCCACGGATCTTGCCGCGCGGGGGTTGGATATTGGTGGTCTGCCCCGTGTGGTTAATGTCGATCTTCCCAAGGTGTCCGAGAACTATATCCACCGTATCGGTCGTACCGGACGTGCCGGTCTGGAAGGAGAGGGAATCTCCCTGGTCAGTGCCGATGAGGTGGATCTTCTCTCTGCCATAGAGGGGCTGATTCGCCAGACGCTTGTGCGTCATGTGGAACCAGCGTTTGTGCCGACGTTTAAGGTGCCCCTCACCCGCCAGATCAAGGTACGCCCCAAGAAGCCGAAAAAGCCAAAAAACCGCACCAAAGCTAAGATGTAAACGGATGCGATGAAATGGAATTGGTTAGTTTAAAAAAAATGGGCCTCCGGTGGCGAACCAAAGGTCCGTCACCGTTATAAATCTGGGGTCCAGGGATTTATCTCCTGGCCGGGGCTGTCGATTTAAGTGCTGGAGTAAAGATAAAACATACAAAAAGCGATGCCTCCGGCGGCGAGGTGAGCCACCTCGAAAGCGAGTGACCGCTGCTCTTTACCTCTCGTTCCTCGAGGCAAATCACAGCGGTATTCTTATGGAATTCGTCTATCTGTTTTTTGCCAAAGCCCTTAAAAATTAGGGCGGGTACGACCCGCTGTATGTATAATTTTTGTAAATAGTGACTGCAATATATTGGGTAAAATAGGCGTTTGCCGATTAAATCGACACGCTCGGCCCTGCCGGGGGTCAAGCTTTTGCCTGATTTGAAAGGCCGGGCTTTATAGTGACTGTGACGGACCAAAGGTCCGCCACAGTCACAAACCTGGGGTCCAGGGGATTTATCTCCTGGCCGCCGGAGGCACGTTTTTGGAGAGAGCAGCCGGGTTAAACATCTATTTTCGCTTATGCGACTTTAAGAACCCACTAATATGTATACAAAAAAACCGGGACCTCCCTTTTTATAGGGGGATCCCGGTTTTGTTTTTTAAGGTGGTCACTAATCTGGGCCTCCGGCCGTCGGGGGCCCGTTTCTTGGTCTCTTGAACCAGGGAAGGCATCGTGCACCCTTAATGGATGCTGATCTCCTTACCGGCCGGTTCGGTAGCGCTGGGGATCGTGATGTGAAGGACCCCGTTTTTGAACTCTGCCTCGATGTGGTCCACATCGGTGTTTGCCGGGAGGCGGAAGGCGCGCTCAAAGCGACCGGTGAAGCGTTCGCTGCGGTAGACGGTTTTCTCTTTGCACTCCTCTTCGGTTTTACGCTCTCCTTTCAGGGTGAGGATGCCCTCCTCTACCTTGATGGAGAGGTCCGTTTTTTCGATGCCGGGAAGATCGGCCTGGATCGTCACCTTTCCCTCTTTTTCATAGATATCCACCTCGGGGCTCCAGATTCTGGGGGCGATACGGCGGTTTGCGTCGGTAAAAAAGCCGTCAAAGAGACGATTTATCTGGCTGTTGAATGCCGGGGCGGGGACAAAGGGGGTGCACTTGATACGTTCCATGATGGGTTCTCCGTATGATTTGTTGGAAGTAATGTTTCTTTTTTGTAAACAAAAAGTAGTTATGATTTATATCGTGTCAAGGCAGATTTATGATTTTATTTTTTCATTATCAAAACTCTATATGAAATAATGGTAATGAAAATGACGGATGATGCCATCTCTGATATAGATGGGGGTAAGGAGATCTGAATGAATAAAAAGAACGATCGATTCAATATAGGAAATATGGGCGGGGAGGGCGGTGGCACGGCCTTGCGAGACCTCATGGGGAAACAGTCGGTGCGGGCAACCTTTCGCATCTCATCTCGGGCCATCGCTTCCATGGCCGTGGTGGCCGAGCACTTTGGTATCAAACAAAAATCTCTCTTCGATCATCTGGTGGAGGATGTAGAGACCTTGAATGCCATTGCCGGTAAACTCTCCGCCGATGCGATGAAAGAGGTCCCTCGGGTACAAAAGACCTTCGTGATCAGTCGCCGTACCTTGGATGCTCTGGAGATGGTCTCACGGCAATTCGGTGCGCCTCGGGATGCCCTGGTGGAATTTTCCATCCAGAGGTTGGGGGAACTCATTGATGGAGAGCGTAAGCGACATATCGTGAGAAAAAAGCTGCTTATCCGGGTTGAGGAGCGTAAGGCCCTGTTTTATGATGCGCTTTTGGAATCCGTGCAGGCCTTGGGGGAGGCCGATCCCTTTGTGGAACATCTGTCCCACACCTATCGTCATCTGGAAGGGGCTGTGGTGGATTTGAAGGCCCTCGTCAAGCGAGGTGAGGGGTTGGAGGGATTATGACCGAAAGGCGTGTCGTGCATGAGGAACCCGGTGTCAATCCCTTTACGATACCGTATGAGGCATTTAAAAAAGAGATGGTGACGCGTTTAGGGATCGACCAGTATGTATCGGCAGAGATATATACGATGGCGATTCACCGGGGTGTTCTGGATATGGCCGCCTTGAAGCGTCTTCCATCCAGAGATGGGTTGAAAGAGGCAATTCGGGGGGCCCTTGTGTTTCCAACGCCCACCTTGGCCAGGGTGAAGGAGGGCGATGGGGTGGTGAAATTTACCCTTCGCCTGCATGACGGTCATGAGGTGGAGGCCGTGGTGCTTCCCATGATGCATCACTATACTTTATGTGTCTCCTCCCAGGTGGGGTGCCGGAGGGGGTGTCTCTTCTGCACCACCGCCAAGATGGGATTTGTACGCGATCTCACATCCACTGAGATTCTCGAACAGCTCTATGCGGCGGCCCATATGCTTAAGTACCCTATTCGCAATATTGTCTTTATGGGCATGGGCGAACCCCTGGATAATTTCGATGCCGTGACCCGGGCCATCACCATCATGAGTGACCAGAGGGGGTTTGATATCCCTTTGCGGCGCATCACCATCTCCACGGTGGGCAGTATCAAGGGTCTCGATGCCTTGGCCGTTTCAAAAATTTCAGCGGTGAATCTTGCCGTCTCGATTCATGGGGGCACAAATGAGGTGCGCTCATCGCTTATGCCCGTGAACCGTAAGGAGCCTCTGGAGCAACTGGTGGCGGCCCTGTGTCGATATCCCTTTGCTCGAAAAGGGGCTCTTTTTGCCGAATATATCGTTATCGAAGGGGTAAATGATGGGCGAGAAGACGCACGTTCCCTGGTGGAGGTACTCTCCCCCTTATCCGTTCGTTATAACCTGATCGGTTTTAACGCCGGTCCCGATGCCCCGTTTCCATCGACCCGTACGGAGGCGGTGGAGCGCTTTCGCGATCTTCTCGTCGAAAGAGGGGTTTTCGTGCGTATTCGAGCCTCCAAGGGCCGTGAACTGGTGGCTGGGTGCGGGCAGTTGGGCCGGGTGGCCAAGGGGTGATTTTTTAAAAATGACCTTTTATGGTGAAAGTGACATGCCTCCGGCGGCGAGGTGAGCCACCTCGAAAGCAGGTTTCGTTGCTCTTCACCCCTCGTGCCTCGGGGCAAATCACAGACGCCTTTGATTTTTTGGTTAAACCAAAAGTGGCTTGAGATGATTTGTTTGGCAACCTTTACAAAAGGTTGGCCCCCGGCAGGGCCACCGGAGGTAAGCTCTCGCCGCCTATCCTCCAGCGGCGAGGTGTGCCACCTGGGAAAGCAGAGTGCGTATCTACTTCACTCCTCGTTTCTCGGCGGCATCACAGCGGCATTTTTTTTAAACGTGTACATTTACTTTTTATCTTATCCTTAAGGAAACCAAACATATGAAACGAATTGGAGCACACGTGAGTGCTGCGGGGGGCGTGGAGAATGCCCCCTTAAATGCCGCCAAGCTCGGCGCTACGGCCTTTGCCTTTTTTACGAAGAATCAGCGGCAGTGGAAGGCAAAGCCTTTGACCGAGGAGAGCATTGAGGCGTTTAAGGTCAATTGTGAAACCCATGGGTTTTTACCCGGGCATATCCTGCCCCACGATAGCTATCTGATTAACCTCGGGCACCCCGAGGAGGAGGGGCTGGTAAAATCGCGCGCTGCCTTTGTTGATGAGATGGCACGGGTGAGGCAGCTGGGATTGGATCGCCTTAATTTTCATCCGGGTAGTCATTTGAATAAGCTGGATGAGCAGGCATGTGTGGCGCGTATCGCCGAATCCATCAATCGTGCACACCGAGAGGTTGAAGGGGTGTGTGCGGTGATTGAGAACACGGCGGGGCAGGGGACCAATATGGGGTATTGCTTTGAACATTTAAGAGATATCATCGATCGGGTGGTGGATAAGAGTCGTGTGGGTGTGTGTTTAGACACCTGTCACACCTTTACGGCGGGGTATGATCTTCGAACGGTGGCGGCCTGTCATGATACATTTGCTCTTTTTGATTCGTTGGTGGGGTTCTCATATCTAAAAGGGATGCATTTAAACGATTCTAAACCGGAGCTGGGAAAGAGGGTCGACCGTCATGAATCGGTGGGAAAGGGGAAATTGGGCCATGAGGTGTTTCGTTACATCATGAATGATCCACGTTTTGATGAGATTCCCATGGTATTGGAGACACCCGATGATGGATTATGGCGTGAGGAGCTCATGCTTTTACGCTCTTTTTGTTAGAAAATATTTTATAAATATTAAATAACTCTTTATACCCATAAAGAGCTTTTTTAAAAGTACCTATTGAGGGATTGTTTTGTTGATGATTGAGTAGTAATATAAGAAAAATATACCGACGATGGTATCGTTGGTTAACGGCGAAAACTCTTTATTAGCATAGACAATCGTCTATTTTGAATAACAATGGCTGGTGTATGCTGTATGGGACTTTGGAAGTGTTCCTTAATATAGATTATTTTGATGGCTAAAACTTGTTGTGAGTTAAAAAAATCTGTACAGCTACATCTTGTTTTAGTAATATTATTTTTTGGCTGGGGCGTTTATTTTGAAATTAGAATAGAGGAAGGGGGGGGATGATGATGACAAAATTGTGTTCCAAGTGTGGTGAAGAGAAACCCGTTATAGATTTTTATCGCCAGAAGGGGGGCAAAGACGGGCTACGGGCCGCATGTAAAAAGTGTTTTATCAAGGCCAATACAGAGTATAGGGCCAGAAGCAGTGATAAGCTTCGTATGGGGTCCAAAGAGTATTTTCGTAATTTGAGAAAAATTAAAGAGAGTTATGATTGTGAAACCGCTGATTCGTGATATTTAAACGTTGAGTGCGAGTGAATGGAGAGTGATGATGCCTGTGGGGATTTTTTTCAATACCCCATGGGCATGATTTGAACTCCTTACCTTGTGCCTGACCGATCGGTCCCCTTTTGTTTTCTAATAATGGATACCGGGTCATACCCCAAGGGTAGATAAGGAGATGCAGTATCACTGTCTTCATCGCACGGTTTGTTTACGAGTCTATCTTGAGATGTTTACTTTAAATCTCAATTTTACTTTCAGTGAGTGTTACCTGGGGTCTGTGTAAAAGTAAAATATACAAAAAGTGATGCCTTGCGACGGTAAGGTAAGTCACCATTATTAAAACGTTTGCCGCAGTGCTTTAACCCTTGTCTCTTCGGGGGTATGACTGCGGTATTTTTATGGGCATTGTATATTTTTTCCGGCGATAGGAAAGGGGACGGGCCCCTTTTTTGATTTAATAGACATCGTGAATGCCCTCGTATATGAGGAGCTCCGGTGGTCTTCCGGCAGTGGATTTTACTTTTTTCTCTTTCAGGCTTTTGATGGCGTAATGGGTCTTGATCATTTTGCGAAAATTGGCCGGATCAATGCTTTTTTCCAGTACGGCCTCGTAGATGCTTCGAAGTTCGGTCCAGGTGAAACGTTCTTCCAGCATGCCAAAGGCCAGGGGAGTGTAAGAAATTTTTCCCTTGATTCGATCCCAAAAATCCAGAATAAGCCTTTTGTGAAATTCAGAGAGAGGGACCTTTTGCCCTTGGGTGATCTCCTGGAGGGAGAACCACGACTCTTCTTGGTCGCCCATGGCCTTCTCGGGGATGAGGGAGAAGTAGCTGGTTACCAGGTGGCGGGTCTCACCATAGGTTTTTAGCTGCTCCATCCAGCTCTCCTTAAGACCGGTCATACTCTCCAAGATACGCGCGGCACATATCTCGAGGGAGCCCCCTTCTGACGGGGTAAAGGGGAGGAAGGGGAGGCAACGGGATTCGGAGCGTCCCCGTTTTTTGGGTAAGAGAATTTTGATCTCCCCTTGGTGAAAAGTGGCAATAAGCATCTCCACCGAGACTGTGGGCAGGGGGCAGGTGGTTTTGGTGGTGTAGAAGGATGGATCGCTTCCGGCGTTGGTGGCATGCCACTCACCCCCTTGAGACAGGGGGCTAAAGTCCTCTTCATAGGAGATGCTGTCCGTCAGACGTGCATATGGGGTGGAGAAGTATTTGCCGTAGATATCGGAGTTATCCAAATGCAGTTCAATGGCATTGTTCCGGCAGTACTCTGCCTTGGAACGATTCCAGAGGCGGCTATCCATATATGGATTGCCATCGATATAGGTGACTTCCGAGCCTTCGCGCTTGTGGTAGGTGGTGACGGAAAAGAGGTGGGTCCAGGCCAGGTCCAGCTGATTTTTTAAGTAATGTTCTAAGGATCGCGTATGCTCGGCACCTGTGATGATATGCACCTCATGACCCTGGTTGACCAGTTCTCGGCTCAGCTTGGAAAAAAAGTCGGGAAAGGTGTCGGCCACCCCATGGATATCGATTCCCAGTCTGATGATTTCATCCTTATGTTTCATTTCGTCTGCTCAATATCCTCGATGGTGATGGCGCTTCGTACGCCGGCGTGTTTTATTTCATGGGAAAATGTGTCTGCCTGATCTTTAAGCCCGGTGGCCAGGCCCATGCTCTCGGTGAGGCCCATGATGCATGGGCCTGTATCCACCAGGTATCGAAGGCCCTTTTTTTGGGGTCACTTTCTTCCAAATACTCGTTTCATGTAGTCGAGGTATCCCCTATCATCGCACATCTGTTTGCCCGGTGAGTCTGAGAGTTTGGCCACCGGTGTTCCCTGGCATTGGGTCATCTTGATGACGATTTGAAGAGGGGAGCCCACCACATCATTGGTGAGGTTGGTGCCGATGCCAAAATAGGTGATGATGCGGTCTTTAAAGTGCTGGGCGATCTCGATGGCTCGGGGAAAGCTGAGGCCGTCACTGAAGACCGCTACCTTTGAGGCTGCATTGATGCGTAGCTCCTCGTAGTGCTGGATGAGTTTTTCCCCCCACTCTATGGGATCCCCACTGTCATGGCGGCATCCGTCGAAGAGTTTGGCAAAGTACATGTCAAAATCTTTTAAAAAGGCATCAAAACCGGCCACATCGGAGAGGGCGATACCGAGATCGCCCCGGTACTCTTGGGCCCAGTGTTCCAAGGCAAATTTTTGGCTGTCGACGAGTCTTGGACCCAGGGCCTGGCAGGCCATGAGCCATTCGTGGGCCATGGTACCCACGGGGGTGAGATCGTATTTCCAGGCGTAGTAGACATTACTGGTGCCCATGAAGTTATCTGGGATATTCTCTTTGAGGGTTTTGATAATGGTCTCATGCCACTCTTTTGAGAACCGTCGACGGGTGCCGAAATCGGAGAATTTGAGCTGAAGGCCGCGGCTGTTCTCTTTTTTAACAAGGGCGATCTTTTTCTGGAGTTTTTTCATCCCATCGGCGAGGTCGGCATGGGGATGATGGTATCGGAAGTAGACCTCGTTGATGATAGCTAGGACCGGTACCTCATAAAGAATGGTGTGGAGCCAGGGGCCTTTGATTTTCAAGACATAGTCATCACCATCCATTTGGGATGTGATGAACTCACGGTTGAGCTGAAAGAGGCGGAGGAACTCTATAAAATCACGCTTGATAAAACGTAAACCCGCTAAGAACGTCAACTCTTCCTGGGTGAACCGAAGGTTGCAGATAGCGTCCAATTCTCGGTCTACCGCTGTGATGATGGGGGCGAAGTCGATACCAATATTTCGGCAGCGAAATTCATACTCCACCTCTGCCCAGGGAAATTGATGAAGAGCACCCTGCATCATGGTTATTTTATATAGATCGGTATCCAGTAAAGATTGAATGATTGGAGTTGTCAACGGATGGGTCTCCACTACTTTGACGCCGGAAATGGCGGACATCTTAAAGTCAATCTCCGCAAGGGGTGTGCCACGGAGGGTAAAATGCATCGTGACCGGACGGTCGAGTTAAAGGCGCTTCAACCGGGGTTGATGGTCTTTGGAGAGTCATCCGAACGTTAGCCAAAAGTATACCCGTCACGTAAAATGTCAAGCCGTATTTTTGTTGTGAATACCAAAATTATAGGCCATGTATGGAAACCCTTGCAATACCAGATAACTGCAGGATTGATAGGTGGCTACGGGCCGTCGGGGGGTGCCCTAGGGCCTGGTGTTATTTCGTTCCTTTCGGAGGTATCTCTTATTCGGATCGGTGATCCGGCGGAACCTTAGGAGACGTGTGTGAATGATGAATTTTGTTCACCTCTCTTTTTGATGCGTTTTTCAGCCAATGACACCTTAAAAAAGGGAGGCGTCATAAAACGCCTCCCTCATGTCTTCTTTTTTTGCTTGATGTATAGGCGTGAGATTATAGCGAATTGGCCTATAAATTAATGGCTGTCCCTTCATAACAGGCCTGGAAGATCGCTTTAATCTCTTCAAACGTTGGTTTTCTTGGGTTGAAAAGGGTGCAGGGATCCTTCATGGCATTCTCAGTCAGAGTATCCAACTTTGCTTCCCACTCTTTTTCATCAATACCATACTCTTTAAGGGAGCCTACAACGCCTGTCGATGCGCGTAGATTGAATACTTCCTGGGCAAACTCTTCGGCGGTGGATTTACCAGACAATGCTGCCAGGTCCTCATACTTGTCGGTGACCTTGGCGTTGAATCGAATGACGTTGGGCATCAGGATCGCGTTGCCGCAACCGTGGGGGACTCCAAAGGTGCCGCCGATTTGATGCGACATAGAGTGGACAATACCCAACCATACGTTGGTAAATGCCATGCCTGCCATACAGGAGGCATCGTGCATTGCCTGGCGCGTCTCTAAGTTGGTGGGTTCTTCAACGGCAGTGGTAAGATTCTTGAACACCAGATCAATAGAACCCTTGGCCAGGGCGTCGTTATAGCGGTCGGAAATGTTCGAGACATAAGCCTCCACACCATGGCTCAAGGCATCGAGGCCGGTATTGGCAGTGATGTGTGTGGGCATGCTGGCACATAGCTCACCATCAATAATAGCCACGTCAGGGGTTAACTCGTGGGAGACGATGGGGTACTTTGTCCCTTTTTTTCTGTCGGTAATGACAGACAGGCCGGTGATTTCGGTGCCCGTACCACTCGTGGAGGGAATGGCGACGAAATAAGCCTTCTTGCGCAGTGGCTTCACAGCGAAGGGAGCGGCCAGCTCTTCAAGCGTTGATTCTGGGTACTCATAAAAAACCCACATGGCCTTGGCCGCATCGATGGCCGAACATCCACCCAATCCGATAATAATGTCGGGCTGCTCCTGGGTGAAGAACTCGGCACCTTTCATCACGGTTTCAATGGACGGATCGGCCTCGACACCACCAAAAACAGTGGACTTAATATTCGCTTCAGATAAGAAATCTTGAGTTTTTTTCAATACCCCATTTTTCTGAACGGAGTTGCCACCAATGACAATAACTGCTTTGCTACCTTTAAGATCTTTGAGGTTCTCGAGAGATCCTAAGCCGTGGAAGATCTCTTTTGGGACGATAAATTTTGTCATGATGTTCCTATTTTTTTGTAAGTTTTATTGAGTTATCGCCAATCACGATAACGGTTTTGTTGTCTTTTACGTTCTTCAGCCCTTCGATTGTTCCCTGTCCGAAATAGAGATTTCTTGGTATTGTAAATCGCGCCATTTTTGTTACTCTCCAGGAATCAATCATTCGCCGGGTTTGCTAAATGGCGGGTGGTTTTGTTCGTAGCGTTTCGGTGCATTCGGATTCAATATAGTTTGGGCCTTTGGGATTTATAAAGCCCGTGGATGCCCTTTGATTCTTCAGAATCGAGGGTGTCATCCGGCACTATCTGAAGGGCTCATTCCCGTTTGGTGTGGCTACTAAACACTTTTAAAAATGTGCTGTAAAGTAGGCACTTTTTAGTATTCCAGTATGCTTTTGGTGGGGTAGTACCTAAAAGGTAATCACCTGTCTTGGGTGGTTAGTTGCCTGTTAAAACACGCCTTATGGTTTTTATGCGGCGAGTTTTCCTTCCCGGTTCCCCGGATGAAGCGTTTAATTTTTTTTAAAGAAAAAAGTGCCATTGAAGAGATGGCCGCAGATAAACAGGCAGGAGGAGTCAGATGCCAGAAGATAGGACCCATAAAGTGAGTTGCAGCTCGTATGTCAATGAAGTGGAGGTTGCCTTCGAAATCCTCTCGGGAAAGTGGATCCCGCTTATCGTATGGACACTCTCGACACAAGGCACAAAAAGATTCGGAGAACTTCGAAAAATCATGCCCGCGGCAACCCAGAAGATGTTGACCCAACAACTGAGAGCCCTTGAAAAGCGGGGTATTGTTCACAGAAAAGTGTACCCGGAAGTACCGCCCGTTGTGGAATACTCGTTAACAGACATTGGGAAGAAACTCAGTCCCATATTGCACGATCTTAACGCGTGGACCCTTGACTATCTGGCGGAGCGAAATGCCAAGGCCAAGTAAGCGTATCGGCACGGGTCATCTCTTTTGACTGACGTCAATCTCCATCTCGTGAAACAAAAAGCCCCTCTCCATGGCGATCTTTGGAGAGGGGCTTTTTTATTCCTGATTACCATCCTTTTACAGGTAAGCGAGTCCATTCGAAAACAAAATATAGGCCTTCTATGGTTAAAGTGGGCTTAAAAACTAAGCCTCCGGCAGCCAGGGGATAAATCCCCTGGACCCCAGGTTTGTGGCCATGGCGGGCCAAAGGCCCGTCATGGCCACTATTCAATCCTGTTTGGCAATCCCGTCCTTGATAAAATAACCCGTCCTTGATAAAATAAGGCAAAAGGTTGGCCCCCGGCAGGGCCAACCGAGGCTTTTTTTCTTACAAAGTGAGCTGGTTATCAGGGGAAGGCGTATAAACGCATCATTGGCGTAATGACAAAAGTGATGGCTGAGAATAAGGGGTAATCCGATTTTTTATTCGGTCAAGACGCGATACTCTCGGATTTTGGGGGACGAGGGGAGGGTGGAGAGAGGGGGCTCTTTTTTGGACGATGTGATGGTGATGATGACAATGGTTGCGGATGGATCGTAGAGGCGCAGATGTTCGGGGATGCCCAGGCCCTCTTCACAGTGAAAAATACCGGTAATATGCATAATCAGGCTATCGGGGCGCTTTTTTCGAGCCTCGGCAATGGACCAGGCCATGGTGGCGTCCCAGAGGGCCTGGGCATCGGGGTTGATGCCTGTGGGGATGCGTGTTTCGTTAGAGGGGCCGTGGGGGCTCTGCTTGATCGATTTTTGGTCTTCTTTTATTTCGAGATGTTTTTCAAGGGATTTTAGCTTGGCCCGGTAGAGGGGGGATGCTTCTTCATAGGGTAGGGGGGCGATCCAGCCCTTGGCTTCGGGGCTTAGCTGCTTTAAGGCATCCTTACCTTTGCGGGAGACGAGGTTGACGTAACGTCGTGGGGCATTGGCCGCGATGACATGGGCCCCTTTTTCCTTGGCCAGGTTGAGGGTTCTCTGGTAGGCGTGTCCATAGTTGCCCCAGGGACGGGATGCGGCCATGAAGTGGGCCTCGGTGATGAGGCCTTTGAGGTACTCATCGGTCACGGGCTGGAGGTCGCGGGCCAGCATCTCCAAGGAGAGGGTGACTTTTCCGGCCTCTCTTTTCGCCAGGAGCTTTTTTAAAAGGGTGTACTCCATGTGGTGGGCGGTGGGATTGGTATGGGTTTCGCCCACGAGGATCACATCGGTCCGGAGGGCTTCATCCACGAGAACCTGGCGGCTTACCTCTCGGCCATCGGGAGCCATGATGGTGTAGTGGGGCCGTTCCATGGGGGGGTGTATGGGGGTGGCACAGCCAGCCACCCAGATAAGGGTCGTGGTGATCAGACCCGCAAAATATAAGGTTGGGTATCTCATGGGACACCTCGTGGATGAATTCGCCAGGCTTTAAAAATTTCGATTAATATGAATGTTGCCGTTTGCGATGCGCTTGTTAAAGGCCTCTTTGGCCCATGATTTGATGCGGTACCTCGATGTCGGGACGAGGAGCAGGATGCCTGCACAATCGGTGAGAAGACCCGGGGTGACTAAGACGATGCCTGCGATGAGGATCATGAGGGCATCGATGAGCTCTTCGGTGGGCGCCATGCCGCGGTCCATGCACTCCTTTATTTTAGCCACGGTCTGAAGTCCCTGGATCTTGGCAAGGGAGGCGCCGGCGATGCCGGTACCGATGACCAGGGCGATGGCGGCAATTGGTCCCATAAAAGATCCGATCTTGATGAGGAGCCAGAGTTCGATGACGGGGATCAGCGTAAAGAGAAGGAAAAGGCGTAAAACCATGGGGCAGTCTCTCCAAATATTTCAAGGGTGGGCTGCCAATCATACGACAGCTTTTCTTATAATATGGGGTCGCTTTGGAAAATGTCAAGACACGGGGGCTCAGACGATTTTTGAAGGGGCATCCGTGCGCCTGAATGGTCTTTATATGGAAAAAAGGGGGCGCGGCACCCCGAGGCGATGGGTATTGCCTCGGGGCGTCATAAGGAGGACCATGCACTCTTTGAAGGCGTCAAGGGCATGGTCTTCTCTATGCTTTTTATACCCGATGCGGGAAACGCTTGGCTTATCGCTTTGTGTTCCGTGGGTTTTTTTTGAGGGATTTCAAGAAGCGGTCGACCCGGGTTTTGACGATGGGAAAGTCATCCCCCCGGTCATCGATGCAGTCTCCGTCGATGGTGAGGATGGGGACCCCCGCTTTTTTGAACATCTCATTTTCCATGATGGAGCCGCCGTGGAAGTGGCGGCACGACTTGGGGTAGTAGGCGATGATACCGTCGATATCGTCGGATACTTCATTGATGGCCATGCGGGTACGTGCCGTTACCGATGAGAAGGCGGGGTGAAGTGCCGTTCGTCGGGCGATGGATCGGATAGGGTCTGCGGGGTCCAGAGGTTCCCAGAAGGCGAAGTTTACCTGGGAGCTGGAGATATCAATTTTCTCATCCAGATAGGTCATTAAGGGCGTTTTGAAATAGGGCCGCAGGTGGAACCAGGTAATCCGGGGCTCCGTATTATCGGATTTGGGGTCCAGGTTTGCCTTGTACTCTTTGCATCGGGATTTATAGACATCCACAATACGTTGGGTGCCCCATGTCTGCATGACATTGGCGGCATAGTCGAGTTCCCGGACCCCTTTTCGTGCTGAGGTACGTTCAGCCAGGATCGTATCGTTGCCCTCATTGAGCCAGGTGCGGGCTTCGTTGGTCCACTGGATCACCTGCCTCATTTTTTCGCTCTCCAGGGTGAGGCCCGTATGTTCGGTGATAAAGGCAATCATCTCTTGGAGTTGTTCGTAGATATAATCCACGCCCTCTTCCACCCGTGCGAGGTCTTTTTCCGACCCGCTGGTGGCCAGGTCGTAGAGTCCGTAGGGGATATCTAAGATGAATTCGGGGCGTTTGTAGGTGTGGGCGGCCAGTTCCGAATATTTTGCCGACGGATCACAGAGATGGGTGGAGGTGATGAGAATATCGGGCGTGGGGAAGATGTTCTCAATGACGCCACCTGCCACCGCCTTCATGAAGGAGCACAGGTCACCGGAAAAGTTATGGGCCTCAGCGGTTTCGATGCGTTCTCGGGCGGCACCGGTCATGGCCAGCTGGGAGGCGACCATCTCCGTGGTGAAGGGGAGAAGGCCCATGGCGTACATGATCTCGGTGGGAACAAAGAGGCTTCGCCAGGCCACATGACGGTAGGTAGACTCCCCGTTGGTGTCCAAGTTGTATGCATTAAAAAATTGTTCGGTGTTGAGATAGCCCCGTTTTGCTGATGGAGATAGATCCTCAAAGGCCTTGGGAAAGGCCATTTTTACGGCATCTGAGGGCTTGATTCCCTCGAGTCCATTGACGCGCAGCAGATTTTCTACCTGGACCTTTCGCTGCTCCGTGTTCTCTTTTATCATCTGCTCTCTATTCATCGGTTTCTCTTTCTCCGCTTCTTGAGTCTCTTGATAAATGATTGAACTTCACGCGCGTTGATCTCAGAGCTGATGTCCCCTTCCAGGACCTTCATGGGCACGTCAATGGGAATATCATTTTTCAGAAGGGCCCACTGCATCTGCATGTTGGCGCAAAATTTCATGGAGTAGTAGATGATCCCGTCCACTTTGTACTCTTTGGCCATGGACTCGATTTCACAAATAGCCTCCCGTGCCTTGTCGCCAAGCATGCGGGGGCAGGGCGTCCCATCGAGGTAGAGGGCGGCCAGCTCTCGATAGGGGTCCTCGTTAAAGACGGGGTTTCCGGTAAAGGCACGCAGGCCGGTGCACATATGTTCTACGACGGAGAGGCCACCCGTGGATTCAATGGTTTTAATAAGGGAACCGTTGCCCGGTCCACCGATTACCATGATGCGTGGGGCATCCGTATTGCCAACCTGATCTTTCTTGCCGTCAATAAATGCCTCTAGGTGATCGTTGAAGGCCTCGCGTGGCATCTCCCATGAGGTGGCGATGAGTTTTTCCACCTCGGTGCCGGTAATGGCCGGAGCATCCTCTTTTCGAAGGGCATCGATGGTATTAAAAAGGGAACGGGTCTTGTGAAAGAGGGTCATGGAGGCCCGTAAGCTATCATCGGAGATGGGTCCGAATTGCGCTTCAAGATCCTCTTTCATGCGCCTTAAGCCATTGGCAAAAAAGGTGATACTGGAATTTGTAACGATTTTCGGCACATCCAAGAGGTGGAGCATCTTGGGTTTGATCTCCTCTTGCCGGTAGAGCCATCCATCGGCAAGGCGCCTCATGCATTCACAGGAGTGAGCGATAACTACCCCGGCGAGGTCATCGTAGGCCCCGGTGAGGGCTCCGCCCATAGAGGAGCGAACATAGGAACAGATGGAGTCTCCCAGAACCACATCTTCATGTTCGGCACCGGAATCCGATTTGATGCCAATGGGGCATGTCCCGGCCGCATGGAGGATCTCAATGGGGGTGTATGTACAAAACCAACCAACGTTATTCAAAAGAGTTACCCTCCAATCTTTGTGGACAATGGTTCACTCATGCTGCCTTCCGGGGTATTTTCGTAGGCTTCGCAGGCGTAAAGGGTCTGAACCACCGTATCACCTTCGGAGAGATGAACCAGATCGCAGAGCATTCCCTTGGTGCATCCCAGCTCGGAGGCTCGTGTGCATTCGGTGAAGTGTGAGGTGATGTTTTGGATGGTCTCGATACCTCGGAAGTTGCCCCGTTCCTCGACTTCATCGCGTGCGAATAGAGCCATACCGATGGATCCCATAACCTTGTGGTGCATGGGTATAAAGAGCTCAACTCGCTCGCCCCGTGCCTCAAAGAGGAGATCCTCCATGGATTTTATGACCCCGGAGTTTGACGCCACGCCGCCCTGGAAGGCGATGGGGGTCTTGAGGTGTTTTTTGTTGATGCCCAGGGTGGAGTAGAAGTTCATGGCCAGGGATCGGTGGAGGCCGGCGATGATGTTCTCCTTGGTGTTTCCCTTGGCCTGTTCGGCGATGAGGTCGCGACCGACGAAGACGGTGCACATGCTGGAAAAGCTGTAGGGCTTTTTCGCCTTAAGGCCTGTCTCCCCAAATTTTTCAATGGGAATCCCTAAGCGATCCGCCTGGGCATCGAGGAATGAGCCCGTACCGGCGCCGCATTTTTTATTCATGCCCGCCTCTTCCAGCTCTCCGTCTTCGATGTACATCACCTTGGAGTCCTGGCCTCCGATATCGAAAATAACCTGGGTCCCGGGGAGGAGGTGGAGGGTTGCCTCGGCGTGGGCGTCTAACTCTGTTTCGTAGACATCGGCCCCAAGAAGCGCCGCAGAGATCTCATGGCCGCTGCCCGTGACTCCGGATCCCAGGATATCGATGTTGGCGGGCAGTTTTTGTGAAAGGCGGTTAAAGGCCTTTTTGATGTTATTTATGATGTCCCCTTCGGTGAGGGTGTAGTCGGTTTCAAAGACCACGCCGGAGGTATCCACGAAGGCGATATTGATCGATATAGAGCCGGCATCCAGGCCGATGAACCCTTTGACGGTATCTCCCCAGGTACCTGCGACCAAGGGAAACGCCAGGGCGCGACTCTTTTCGCAGATGTATTTGTAGGCCGGTTTTTTTAGCTCTTTGATCAGGGTGTCGATTTTTTGAAAAGGGGAGGTGGCCGGAGGCGTGGTCGTTTCGGCTTTAATCCAGAGGTCGGAAATGGTGGTACTGATTTCGATGTGGGAGCCATCATCACAGGTGAACGATGCGGTCTCCTCTTTATCGATGGTGTGGGTCTTGGCCTCTTTTTTAAGGGTCTCCATGATTGGAGCTACGGATTCCCATGCATCTTGGACGCGGTCTTTGGCTTTTTGCAGAAACAGGTAGGGGATTCGATAAAAAATTTGTCCCGGTTTTGATGGCAAATGTGCAAAGCTTGCGCCCTTGTTTCCTGAGATTGCGCTATTATTTTTCATGCATTCTCTCTTTGTTCTTTGAGGTTGTGGCTGCTTACGAGTGTAAATGAAGATAGTGTTTGATAACGCTGTTTCATTTGTGGCGAAAAGGAATCATCGATTTTCCGATTTCGCCTTCGTATGGGGAGATTCTAGGGCTATATGCCCAATCCATATTTTCAAGATGTGAATTTTGGTTTTTGTCTCCTTGACTTTACCGCCTTCTCGAGTCGGTCCATATGTAAAAAAGCACGTGATCCGGTCTCTATCCCAAAGATTAAGAGAGCGTCCTTTTGGGTAGAGCCTGTGTGCTGGAGGCACTCCGATGACAAAAAATGAGCATAATATTTGGTGAAGCCTTAGCATAAGAACTATTTTTCAACAAGAGTGGATTGGATAAGGCATGGGTGTATGGGCGATTGTAGAATGGTAAGCTCCTAAAATAAAATAAAATATGGCTTGGGCTATGGTGTGCCGATGTGTCGCTACCCACCCCTTTTCATTGGATAATGACCGGCTGTTTTCTGTTGAACGATTCAAAGTTGTCGTAAAAATTGTTCATGTTTCAAACGTTACCCCGAGGGTGTAAGATTATCCATGGTATGAGGACGTATCTTCTATTCGGATGGTGATAAAGGGCACTCCTCATTGGATGATCTCCATGGCATGGGGCGAGGATATGCCTGTTTTTGTATGGCCGGGGAGGGTCCGTTTCACCGAATAGTCTTATGCCTTGAGATCAGGGATCAACTCCTGTAAAAGGATCATTTTAAATTTGATCTTATTTATGATTTTCCGCTCCCGAGGATCGGAAGAGGGCCTTTTTTAAAAAAATTAGGTCTCTTTCGGATGCAATGCTCCCTTATTCTATCGGGAGGGAATGTATCAGGCTTTTTTCCGTAAATTAAGGTGTATGACACAAAAAAGGAACGATCATGGCAAAACGAACAATTACCGTTATCCCAGGTGATGGGATCGGCCCCGATATCATTGACGCCGCGCTTAAAATTCTTGACAAGGCGGGATGCGATTTTGAATATGAGTTTGCCGATGCAGGCCTCACCGCCTTGGAAAAACACGGAGAACTTCTTCCCCAGAGCACCCTGGATCTCATTGAAAAAAATGGTGTGACCTTAAAAGGGCCCTTGACGACACCCATTGGCAAGGGGTTCACCTCCATCAATGTGACTTTGCGTAAGCGTTTTAATCTCTATGCAAATCTTCGACCCGTTATCTCTTTTAAGGGGACGAAGGCACGT
The DNA here is from genome assembly GCA_013619155.1 of Desulfobacteraceae bacterium. Lineage (GTDB taxonomy): Bacteria > Desulfobacterota > Desulfobacteria > Desulfobacterales > Desulfolunaceae > Desulfoluna. The sequence goes on along the minus strand of JABXKT010000001.1, from coordinate 86,576 downwards.
TACGAAAATATTGATATTATCACGGTGCGTGAAAACACCCAAGGGATGTATTCCGGCTTGGGCCAGAGAGTCTCCGAAGACGGATGTACCGCCGAAGCCATGAGCCTTGTGACGCGTGACGGAGCCGAGCGCATCGTTGTGTTTGCCTATGAGTTGGCAAGAAAAGAGGCGCGAAAGAAGGTGACCATCGTCCACAAGGCCAACATCTTGAAGTCCACCTCCGGTCTCTTTCTCGACGTGGCTCGCGAGGTGAGCGCGCGTTATCCCGATATTGAAACGGCTGAGATGATCGTGGATGCGACCTGCATGAAGCTTGTCATGAACCCGGAAGAGTTTGATGTTATCGTTACCACAAACCTTTTTGGTGATATCATCTCCGATCTTTGCGCAGGTCTCGTCGGCGGTCTGGGGATGGCTCCCGGTGCCAATATTGGCGATGATGCCGCTATTTTTGAGGCCGTGCATGGCAGTGCCCCGGACATTGCTGGTAAGAACCTTGCCAACCCCACCTCTGTCATCTTGGCGTCCATTCAGATGCTGGAGTATCTGGGCATGCAGGATAAGGCAGAGGCGATTCGAAAGGCTGTCTCTGCTGTAATTGAAGATGGTGATCGCACGACCTGTGATTTGGGTGGCACCCATGGTACCACCGATTTTACCCAGGCGGTCATGGATAGGCTCTAGCTGGTTTGTTTCGAGTCTCCTTATACGGAGACCCCGGCCTTGGGCAACAGGGATGCCCTGTTGCCCAAGGCCGGGTCATATTATATGGAACACCCATGTATCAATTGTTATGACACTTGGGTGAAAGTGATTAGAAACAGAGTGTTATCTTCGTGTGCCTTGTAAGATGAGTAATCAATGTTTTACTTTTTTAGCGTGGGATTGTATAGGCTATGGATAATTGTTTATTCACAATTATTCGGCCCCTTGAAAAATGGTGTGCTGGGGGCCTTTGAGTCACTGACGTTTGTTCGGTGGGTGTGAACCCGGGAAGCATCGTTGCTTTCGTTCGGGGACAGGGTCGGGTTGGCCGGAATTACTGTTTTATTCGTAACTATTCAACGTGTGCTTTCTGCGGATTTTTTTATCAACAAAGTTTCGCACGAACTTTTTTGATGATAGGTATACTCTGTCTCTGCGAATTATTTGCAATTCCCTAAGATTACAGTCTTTGGCCACCGGAGGTCCCTTTTAAAGGGCACTTCAGTTGTTGCTTTTATTCTTTCGCGAGCCGATGGCCTATTTTGAGTTGTTGAGTCAAATGAACCAATGATTTGTCAGTGTAGGTATTATATTAATAATGTTCTAAACGAGGAGATGGCAATGAAGAAATTTCTGGTCATGGTTTGCTCTGCCAGTGTGCTGTTCATGGTAGGATGCAGTGGTGACAAGGTGAACCCTGAAGATGTCGGTAAGCAGTATATGGAAAAACGTCTTGTCGGCGCAGACGCCAACTTGACCAATCTTACCTACACCGTTAAGGACGCTGGTAATGATATGGCCATTGTCTCTATTCAAGGGACCCTGACTTATAAAGAGCAAATTTCTCTTCAAAAGATAGACGGCGAGTGGGTTGTGGTAGAGACGCCTGCTGAAGAGGAGCCCGTGGTTCTTCTGGAAGAGCAGAAGGCCGTTATTCTTGTGGCAGAGGAGAAGGCGGCCGCACTTTTAGAAGCGGAGAAGGCCGCGCTCTTAGAAGGGGAGAAGGCGGCACTTTTAGAAGCAGCCGACACGGCGGACCTCGAAGACGGTGAGAACACGGCCGATCTCTCAGACGGTGAAAGTGCGGGGGATGTCTCAGAAGATGAGATCACGGCGGATCTTGAAGACGGTGAGATTGAGGCAGACATTTCAGAAGAGGGCGCTTTGCCTGAAGACGCCTTTGAGTCTGAGGCCGATTCTGTAAGCGAGGTGGATGATGCCCCTGTTGCCGATCATGCACCGGCCACAGAGATTGCCCATGATGTGCCCGAAGCGGACCATGCTCCGGTCGAAGAGGGCGTTCACCACTGATTTTATTATTACATTGATGTGGATATGATGCCGTCTCTTTCGTTTTGGGAAGAGGCGGCATTTTTTATCTCATGGCCTCTCCCCTTGTTTTATTCCTCATTTTTTCCTTTCACTTATTTCCGTTCCCTAGTGGTGTGTTCACATATCTTTTTTTGATAACCGTTGCTGTTTGTTCTGAAAAAAGCCTCCGGCGGCCGGGCGTGTCGATTTAATCGGAAAAACGTCTATTTTAGCCGTTTGCACTCTAAATATATGGCCGTCACTGTTTACAAAAATTAGAGATACGGCGGGTCCTACCCACCCGAATTACTTAGGGCTCTGCCAAAAAATAAGCATCCTAATTTCATAAGAATAGCGCTGTGATTTGTCTCGAGGAACGAGGGGCAAAGCGCAGCGGTCAGGCGCTTTCGAGGTGGCTCACCTCGCCGCCGGAGGCATCGCTTTTTGTATCTTTTATTTTTACTCCGGCACTTAAATCGACAGCCCCGGCCACGAGCTGTGCCCTTGGAACCCAGAGTTGTGATTGGGCCTTCACATTCGCTATAAAAAACGTCTTACAAGCAGGTGTTCCTGTCATCGAAAAGTTTTTGCGGCGTTTCTTGAGAAAAAGAGCCGTGGTAAGGCATCCCTCCATGACATGATGCCTTATTTTGCTGTTTTTGGATAAAAGGGCTCGCTTACCGTCAGCGTGGCTGTGGAATGATAGCTAACTCTTTAAGATAATCGCAAGAGTGTGGCCTCGGTAGGCTCATGCCGAGGCATCGCTAAATAGTGATGATTCTCTTTTTACGGAAAGACACCGTGCCTCTGCATGGTGGCATTTCCTTACTGGATATTTTATGAAATATATAATATAAAATATCATGAAAAAATGGGGTGAGGGGTGTGAGGATTTACCTTTCGTTCATCATGAGTCTCTGATTTACAGGACCTTTTGAACATCAGGAGCGTCCTATTCGCCGTTTTTACACAGGAAAAGTAACGAGGTCTCCCCTGGCTTTTCGGTATAAATCATTGGTGTCTTGTTGATTTCCGATTTACCTGAAATTTTGCTGAGTTTTTTGGCAGAGTGCCGGACGGCTTTTTTAGGATTTTTAAGAAGGGGTATCTGCTGTGGGACCGAGTCGGAAGGGGGCTGGGGACTGTATGGCAGGGCAGTCGGTTCCCCTTGTGACGTATGTGAGGATGTTTGACGCATGATGATCTTTCTCTTGACCGGTATCGTAGTGTTTTTAACCCATACCCTTGAGGTGATTACCGGCTTTGGATGTACGGTACTGGCTTTTCCTTTTGTGACCTGGATCTTGGGTATTTATGAGGCCAAGATTCTTTTGTCGATCTTGACGTGGATTTTGGGGGCATACCTTGTCTCCACAAAATTCCGTCATATCAACTGGCGACAGTTTGGGATTATCGTAGTGCTGGTAGGGCTGGGAATGCCTTTCGGAATCTATCTGTTTAATAATTTTCCCAGTGACACCCTGAAGCTGTGTCTTGGCATTTTTATCGTGTTTACCTCGGTGCTGCAGCTGAAAAAAGAGTATGGCGGACTTCAACTCCGCGTCACCATTCCAGAGTGGGTCTACTATCTGTTGTTGGTTTTTGGTGGCGTTCTTCACGGGGCATTTGCCACGGGTGGTCCCTTTGTGGTGCTCTACGCCACGCGGAAACTAAAAGATAAGGGGGAGTTTCGAGCCACATTGAGTCTTTTATGGGTCTCTTTAAACACCTTTTTGATTGCCACCGATGTGACTTTTGATCCCATTTTATCCAATATCGCTGCCGTGGCCACCGCCGGTGCGCCCATGGGGCAGAGCCTTTTAAACCTGATCTGGTCCCTCCCCTTTCTTCTGGTGGGTATTTTTGTCGGAGAAGTGGTGCACAATAAGGTGGATGCCGCCCTTTTCCGCAAGATCGTTTTTTGGGTACTTCTGGCTACCGGCCTCTTTATTATCGCGGCTCATTTTCTGCATCTCGGTTAATCGCCTTTCTGGTGTGTATCCGTATATGATGTGTTCTGCTGGCAAAAACCGGCATCGGCTCTGCCGATGCCGGTTTTTTGTTGGCGTTTTTTTGTCACTACTGAGGGGATAAAGCGCATACGCTAACCGTTTTACGGTGGCACCCCTTACCTCCGGTGGCCCTGCCGGGGGCCAACCTTTTGGAAAGGTTGCCAAACAGCTTGTAATAATGGCCATGACGGGCCTGTGGCCCGTCATGGCAACTCACTTGGGGTCCAGGGGATTTATTCCCTGGCCGGGCGTGTCGATTTAATCGGACAAACGTCTATTTTAGAGGTTTGTACTCCAAATATATGGCCGTCACTGTTTACAAAAATTAGAGATACGGTGGGTCCTACCCACCCGAATTACTTAGGGCTCTGGCAAAAATAAGCATCCGAATTCCATAAGAATAACGTTGTGATTTGTCCCGAGGAACGAGGGGCAAAGCGCAGCTGTCACCCGCTTTCGAGGTGGCTCACCTCGCCGCCGGAGGCATGTTTTTTGGTCACTTTAACCATAGAAGGCCGTGTGGTGAAAGTATAGCCTGCCGGGAGCCAACCTTTTACAAAAGGTTGCCAAGCAAATTTTTACTGTAACGGTGACGGACCTTTGGTCCATCACCGTTACAAATATGGGGTCCAGGGGATTTATCTCCTGGCCGCCGGAGGCCTATTTTTTAAGCTCACTTTAACCATAAAAGTCGGTTCTCTATGGTTAAAGCCGGTAAAAACAGCGTTTTATGAGGGGATGAGTACCGTGTTGTCGATGAGGCGTGTTGTGCCGATCGTGACGGCCAGGGCCATGAGGGTGGGGCCGGTTAGGGTCTCTACTTCGGTGAGGGTATCGGGATCGCAGACGGAGATATAGTCGATCTCTGCCATGGGGCAGTCGCCGATATGTGCGCTGACCATGGCGGAGAGGGCGGCCGAGTTCCTCTCTCCATCTGCCACCATCTCTTGTGCCTTGGTAAGGGACTGGGAGAGGCGTAAGGCCTCTTTTCGCTCCGTATCGCTGAGGTAGCTGTTTCTCGAACTCATGGCCAGGCCATCGCTCTCTCGGACGAGGGTGCCTCCGATGATCTCAATGTCCATATTGAGGTCGTTTACCATACGGCGAATGATGGCCAGTTGCTGGAAGTCCTTTTCGCCGAAGATGGCCACGTGGGGTTTGACGATATTGAAGAGCTTGGTCACCACCGTGGTGACCCCTTGGAAGAAAACGGGACGGGAGAGGCCACAGAGGTGGTGGGGCAGTCTCTCCAGCTGAACGTAGGTCTCAAATCCGTCCGGGTAGATTTGGTCCTTTGTTGGAGTAAAGACAATATCCACACCCACGGCTTTCGCCTTGGCCAGGTCACTCTCTAAGGCTTTGGGGTAGGAGTCCAGGTCTTCGTTGGGGCCAAATTGGGCTGGGTTTACAAAGATACTGATGGCAAGGACATCCCCATTTTTTTTTGCCGCCTGCATCAAAGAGAGGTGTCCGGCGTGGAGAAATCCCATGGTGGGGACAAAGGCGATGCGCTTGCCCTCCCGCCTTAGTCGGTTGCTTGTCTCTTGCATCTTTTGGATTGAATCGATGATCTCCATAATAAATGGCCTCATTTTATTAAAAGTGGTCAGGGTCGTGCCCGTTTCTTTCGAGCATGTGTGTTGATTTCTGTGTCAAATGCATGGCGGGGTGACTCGTTTTTGATGAAGCGTCCCCATTGGGCCTTAATCCAGCCTTGATGAAATGTCAATCTGAAGAGGGGGGATGGGCGTTGTGTTGATATAAGGTGTCTGATATATTAAATAGGGTCCGGCCATTTGGCAGGTATATATTTACCACGTGGGTTCTATATATAAGGAGGGTCTGCTTTGGGTCTTAATTTCAGCTCCCCCATGGATGCGTTTGATTCACGGTTTAAGGTATTTCATGAACTTATGCCCAAAAAGATCACCGAAATTTTACTGGTATCGAGCCTCTATGATGCATGCATCATGGAGGAGGATGGCCGGCTTTCGGAGAAGATAGCCCATGAATACAGGGGGCTTAATCTGAGTCGTCCACCGCGACTGACATGGGTCTCCACGGCCGAAGAGGCCCTTTCCATGGTTTCGGAGCGCTCCTTTGACATGGTGGTGACCATGCTCCGCCTCGTGGACATGGATGCCTTTACCTTAGGGGAGGAGATCAAACGAACGTCTCCCGCCATTCCCGTCATTTTACTGACCCACAGCCCCTTACCCAGTCAGTTTGACCCAGTGCGTTTGAAGTCCCGGGGTATCGATAAGATGTATGTGTGGACGGGCAATGCCGATCTTCTCTTGGCCCTCATCAAATGCGAGGAGGATCGCCTCAATTTGGCCCATGATACGGAAAAAGCCGGTGTTCGCCTGATTCTTATGGTGGAGGACTCCCCCCTTTACACCTCGTCCATTCTTCCGACCCTCTATAAAGAGGTGGTGACCCAGGTACAAAATGTCATGGAGGAGGTTTTGAATCATGAACATCGCCTCCTCACCATGCGGGCCCGCCCAAAGATACTGGTGACCCAGACCTATGAAGAGGCCATGGCCATCTATGAACGGTATAAGCACTATATCCTCGGGGTGATCTCTGACGCCAGTTACCCCAGAGGGGGGACGGTATGCGATGACTCTGGCTATCGTCTTCTCTCCCATATTCAGAATCAGCAGGGTGATATCCCCTTGATGATGGCCAGCACCGAGTCTTCAAACAGGCGGGTGGCAGATGACCTGGGGCTCTACTTTGTAGATAAGAACTCCCCGTCCCTCTCCGGTGATTTTCATCACTACTTTGTCAATCAGCTGGGATTTGGTGATTTTATATTTCGAAGGGGTGATGGTAGTGAGTTGGGCCGGGCGTCTAATTTTCGTACCCTCGAAAAAAAATTGGCCGATATTCCCGATGACTCCTTTTATTATCACTGGAAGAAAAACGACTTCTCCCGATGGTTCTATGCCCGCTCTGAGACAATTTTGGCCAACCGCCTGAGGCCTGTGACCGACAAAGATTTCTTGGGAAATATCGCCCATATGAAGGCCTTTATCCTTGAAAATATTCAGGAGAGGCGTCGCAGCCGGCAAAAAGGGGTGGTGGTGCAGTTCGATGTCGATGAGTTTGATCCGGATACCGATTTCTTGAAAATTGGTAACGGCTCATTGGGAGGCAAGGCTCGGGGTCTTGTCTTTGCCTCGACCCTTTTACGGCAGCATCCTGAGTTGCATGATGAATTTGACCATGTGGATATTACCCTACCGCAGACTCTGGTGATCACCACCGAAGGATTTGATGCCTTCATACGTGAGAACAATCTGAAGTGGATCTCCAAGGTAGAGATGGCCGATGAAGAGGTGATTGAGCATTTTCAAAATGCCACCTTTCCGGGGTGGATCGATGAGGATTTAAGGGCCTTTTTAAACGAGATTCATCACCCCTTGGCCGTGCGCTCCTCGGCTCTTTTTGAAGACGCTCAGTTTATGGCCTATGCCGGGCTTTACCATACCTGTATGGTTCCCAACGATGATGAGGAGCTGGAGGTAAGACTCAATCAGTTGATCTCTGCCGTCAAGCTGGTCTATGCCTCCACCTATTTTCTGGGGCCCAAGAGTTTTGCACGGCGGGTGGGGCATCGCATCGAAGAGGAGAAGATGGCGGTGATCATCCAGGAGGTCTTCGGACATCGGTGGGGTGATTATTATTATCCGGCCATTTCGGGTGTGGCCCAATCCTACAACTACTATCCCTTCGGTAAGATGGAGGCGGAGGAGGGGATTGCCGCCATTGCCATGGGCTTGGGGCGTACGGTGGTGGAAGGGGAGCAGGCCTTTCGTTTCTCCCCCAAACGGCCTCATATTCTACCCCAGTACTCCCGGGTGGAGGAGATTCTTAAATATGCACAGCAGAGTCTCTATGCCTTGAAGGTCGGGGCGAAGGCGCGGGTCTCTGTCATGAATCTTAACTCAGAAATTGAGAAGCTCTCCATGCGTGATCTCGCTGATGATGGGCCCTTTCAGGTGCTTTCCGGGACCTATGTGCGTGAAGAGAATACCATTCGATACGGCCATCGACTCTCGGGGCCCAAGGTACTCACCTTCGATAGAATCTTGAAGCACAACCTCTTTCCCCTTTCGGGGCTTCTCTCCCGCATCTTAGATATTGGGTCTCAGGGGATGGGCTCCTCTGTTGAAATTGAATTTGCCGCAGATTTTCCCGTGCACCGTCAGGAGAGGGGGCGCTTTGTCCTCCTTCAGATTCGTCCCATGACCGATCGGGAAGCCCTGGCCGATGTGGAGATTTCAGAGGCTGAAAAGGAGGCGAGCATCAGTTTCTCTTCCCATGCCCTGGGAAATGTGAAAGGACTGCACATCAGGCATATTCTCTATGTGAAGCCCGACGCCTTTGATCTGCAGAAGACCCGGGAGATGGCCCGGGAAATTGGGCGTATGAATGAATGGATGGCCAAACGTCAGGAGAAGTATCTCCTCCTGGGGCCGGGCCGATGGGGTTCGGCGGACCGATGGCTGGGTATTCCTGTGACCTGGGAGGAGATCTCCGAGGTCTCTGGAATTATTGAGAGCTCCCATGCCGATTTAAAGGCCGATCCATCCCAGGGGTCCCATTTTTTTCATAATATTACGGCCTTGGGGATTAATTACCTCTCGATTCAAGAGGCGCAGGGAGATACCTTCGATATGGCATGGCTCCTTGCCCAGCCTGTGTCGTTAGAGGGAGATTTTACAGCCCTTGTCACATTTGAATCCCCGTGTGTCATGAAGGTGGATGGCCGGCATGCCCAAAGTGTGCTCCTGCCCCCCCGGGTTCCCTTTTAATTCCTATGCAAAATAGGCGTATGAGGTGGGGATGCGGGTCTTCTATGGTTACAGTGACCAGAAAAAGGGCCTCCGGCGGCGAGGTGAGCCACCTCGAAAGCGGGTGACTGCTGCGCTTTACCCCTCGTTCCTAGAGGCAAATCGCAGTAGTATTCTTATGAAATTCGGCTGTTTATTTTTTGATAGAGCCTTGGCTCCATTAGAATGGGTAGATACCGCTGTATGTCTAATTTTTGTAAATAGTGACTGTCATATATTGGGGTGCAAACGGCTAAAATAGACGTTTTTCCGATTAAATCGACATGCCCGGCCAGGAGATAAATCCCCTGGACCCCAAATTTGTGGTCATGACGGGCCTTTGGCCCGCCATGACCACTATAAAAGTCTGTTTGGCAACCCCGTCCTTGATAAAATAAGGCAAAAGGTTGGCTCCCGGCAGGGCAGCCGGAGGCATCTTTAGCTTGGGTGCCTTCTATGGTTAAAGTGGCTAAAAAATGGGCCTCTGGCGGCAAGGGTGGCGAAGCCACGTGAGGCAAACACACCTTGAAAGCAGGTTGCATATGCGCTCTGCCCCGCTCCTCGGGGCAAATCGCATATGCCTTTGATTTTTCGTTTAAATCGAATGACCTGTTTATCAAACTTTTCAAAAGTTTGGCCCCCTGGCAGGGGCTGCCGGAGGCACGCTTTCACCACATGGCCTCTGGCTGACCGATATGGGCACGGGGTTTATTTAGGCACATACAATTGATTTTTCCGGTGTGGCATGGCACCGTTTCCCATAAAAATAGTCCGGGTGGCACCTTGAAGCGTGGATGGCTCCCGTGTATTCGCCCGGTATTTGAAGGAGAAGAGTGATGGCAGAGCAGTGGGGTGGGAATGCAAAAAATATTATTGCAAAACCTTTGAGAGAACAGATCTATGAGTATCTAAGGGATGAAATGTATCGGGGAAATCTTCTGCCGGGTTCCCTTGTCAATATCAACGAGATCAGCCAGAGGCTCGGGATTAGCAAAACGCCCTTGCGAGATGCATTGATTCAGCTGGAATGCGACGGCTTTGTATCGATTCTTCCCCGGCGCGGGGTGATGATCAATACCCTCTCCTACGATGATGTAAAAAATGCCTGGGAGATCTGCCGGGCCCTGGAGGCAGAGATTCTTATCCCTGTCTTTGATAAACTCGATGAGACCTCGCTTCGGGAGATGGAGCGACTGACCCAGGAGATGAGACGTGCCTCGGACTCCAAAGATACCCATAGTTTCTATCGGCATAATGTCTCATTTCACAATGTTTTTCTCGATCTCTCCACCAATAATCCGATGCGGCGTATTATCCAGTTGAACAAGCAGCGGCTTTATGATTTCTTGACGAAAAGGCATGTCGTGAAGTGGGAAGAGGAGCATTGTGATGAGCATATGGCCTTTATCGATCTGATTCGAAAGGGAAGCGCCCTTGAGGCCTCGCACTATCTGAAGACGCATCACTGGTCGTTAGACGATCAGGCGCACTATATCCATTCGTTCTATTTTACGGGAGGGGGCCATGAGTAAGGGCAGTCATGCAGAGAAAGGAGCCATTGCCAGCCTGGACTCTTTGGGGATTTATGTCGTGGATGGAGGGAGAGGGTGGGTGGCCCTGGAGAAACCATGCGGAGTCTCCGTGCACAATGAACCGGGCCGTGACCTGGTCTCGGTGGTGGCTCACACCCTTAAAGAGAGTCCCCAGGTATTGAGACAAGAGGATACCGATGGCGAGGTGTCGGTCCATGCAGTGCATCGTCTGGACGGAGAGACCAGCGGTGTGGTGCTCTTCGCCTTTGGAAAAGAGGCGGCGCGATATATGACCCGGCAATTTGAAGCGAAGACGGTGACCAAGGAGTATGTGGCCTTGGTTCACGGCACCCTGAAAGAGGATCGGGGGCAGTGGGCCATGCCCCTGGCAAAAGAGGCCGGAGGGCGGACCCACCCCGTCGGCAGCGGTAAGCGGGTCCCATCGACCACCGCCTTTCTCGTGGAGGCCCGTTCCCTGCACTATACCCTCCTGGGATGCAGCCCCTTGTCGGGCCGAAAACATCAGATTCGTCGCCATGCAAAGGTGGCCGGACATCCCATCACAGGGGATAAACGTTACGGCTCCAAGCGTGCCATCGATCTCTTAAAAGAGCGGTTTGGATACGATCGTCTGGGACTCCACGCCCGGTCCATCACCTTCTCTGCACCGGGCACCGAAATAGTGATGACGGTTACCTCACGGGTGCCCGTGCCCGAGGCCATGGCCACCCTTATGGCCCTGGACGAACCCTATGCGCCGTCTATGGGTAAAGTGGATAAAAAAAACTGAGCCTCCGGCGGCCAGGGACTGGGCCCCTGGACCCCAAGTGAGTGACCATGACGGGCCAAAGGCCCGTCATGGTCACTATTAAAGTCTGTTTGGCAAGCTCCGTTTATAAAAATTGGCAAAAGGTTGGTCCCCGGCAGGGTCGCCGGCGGCATTAACCCGTATGCCCTCTATGGTTAAAGTGGGCTTAAAAACGCAAGCCTCCGGCGGCAAGGTGTGCCACCTTGAAAGCAGATTACATTCGCCTTTGATTCTTTTCGTTAAATTGATGTGATTGAACGAAACCTGTGTGGCAAACCCGTCTTTATGAAATAGGGTAAAAGGTTGGCCCCCCGGTAGGGCCGCCCGCGGCACGGGTGGTGACGCCATGTGGGGCAAAGAATACCTTGAAAGCCGTTTACCAAAGGAGGGAACTCCTCGTTTTTTTGGTGGCATCACAGGGGCATTTTTCTTAAACGTGCACATAGAGACGTTGTGGGGATGGGCTGTTGTCCGGGGTACGGCTGTGGTATAGTTTGTTTTTTTTATCACTATTCGGCTAAAAAAAAAGCCTCTATCTGGGCGTTTTTTTCAAAAAGCGTGCCTTTTAAAAACAATGTCTCTTCGCGAATGTAAGGTGCCGAAGCGACGGATCATTCACAAATTTGAGGTCCAGGGGGGCATCCCCTGGCCGGGCGTGTCGATTTAATCGGGCAAACGCCTATTTTAGACGTTTACACCCCAATATATTGCAGTCACTATTTATAAAAATTAGACATACAGCGGATCGTACCCGCCATAATGGCTTAAGGGTCTGTCAAAAAATAAATATATGAATTTCGTAAGAATAGCGCTGTGATTTGTCCCGAGGAACGAGGGGCAAAGCGCAGCGGCCACGCGCTTTCGAGGTGGCTTACCTCGCCGCCGGAGGCATCGTTTTTTGTATGTTTTATTTTTACTCCGGCACTTAAATCGACAGCCCCGGCCGCCGGAGGCTTTTTTAGACGCTCAATAGTGACGTTTTTTATAAAGATAATTGTATTGTCTGGCCGGGTTGCATGGTAAGGGTCAGAAAGAGTCGGTAAGTTTGGCGGGTTGCGCATATCAGTGTGCGGACCTGCCCCGGAGATTTGTCACAGATATCTCCGATTCGGAAAAAGGGCTGCCCGGTGTTTAAAAGGGCCATCATACACGTCACAATTAATGCAGATGAAAGAGATCATGAGCCAGACCATCAATACATCAGTGGATATCGGAGGCGTACGCCTTGCCAACCCGGTGATGACCGCATCGGGAACCTTTGGTTATGGAATGGAGTTTGACGAGGTGCTTAACCTCAATCGATTGGGTGGTCTTGTGATGAAGGGGCTCTCCCTTTATCCCTCCAAGGGAAATCCTCCCCCTCGTATCGTCGAGACCTCCTGCGGTATGTTAAACGCCATTGGCCTTGAGAATGTGGGTATCGATCGGTTTATCACGGAGAAGCTTCCCGCATTAAAACCTTTTGATACGAAGATTTTTATCAATATCTACGGCAAGACCGTCCAGGAGTATGCGGCCATCGCCGAGCGTGCCGAAGGGGTGGCGGGGATCCATGGGATTGAGGTCAATATCTCATGCCCCAATGTGAGCGCCGGAGGCCTGGCCTTTGGTGTGGATCCCGTGGCCGCTGCCGAAGTGGTTACGGCGGTGAGAGCAAGGACCTCCTTGCCCGTTATGGTGAAGCTCAGTCCCAATGTCACTGACATCACTGAGATCGCCCGCAGTGTGGAAGGGGCCGGGGCGGATTCTATCTCACTAATTAACACCTTAACTGGCATGGGTATCGATATTCATACGAAAAAGCCCCTGCTCGCCAATGTGGTGGGGGGCCTCTCCGGCCCTGCCGTGAAACCGGTGGCCATTCGCATGGTCTATCAGGTGGCCAAGGCGGTGAAGATTCCTGTAGTCGGCATGGGGGGTATCATGACCGCTGAGGACGCCCTAGAGTTTCTCATCGCCGGCGCCTCGGCCGTTCAGGTGGGCACGGCCAACTTCGTGAATCCCGATGCCGCCGAGAAGGTGGCGGACGGTATCGACGCCTTTTTACGGGAGAAGGGCATCTCAGATGTCAACGATCTCATCGGGAGTGTCCAGGTTTAACGATTTAGGACCCAATCCTTTTGATATGAACAAAAAAAGCCGCGTTTTTACGCGGCTTTTTTTGTCGATTTTTTTCAAAAAGTTCGTAACTATTCAGCGATGCCTCGGTTGGCCCTGCCGGGAGCCAAACTTTTGCCTGATTTGAAAGCTCGGGTTTGATAAACAGGTCTTATAAAGATAATCTTGGGTAAATCTAAACGCCAAGGCGAATGTGATTTGACCCGAGGAACGAGGGGAAAAGTGCATTCGTTGACCTGCTTTCGAGGTGGCACACCTCGCCGCTGGAGGCACTTTTTGTCTCCGCTTTTAACCATAGAAGGCATTATAAAAGCTCCGCAAAAATGTGCCTATCAGACGTTTTTATCGTGAATGTGAAGGGCCTTTGGCCCTTCACATTCACAAACCTTAAGCTCCAAGGGTTCAGCCCTTGGCCGCTGGAGGCTTTCCCGTCACTACAGAATGGATTTCATGGCGGTCATGTAGCTTCGCAGCTCTTTGCCGATGATCTCTACGGGGTGGTTGCGAATGGCATCGTTGATTTCGATGAGGGCCATGTTGTCCACGCCGTTGGTCTCACAGGTGAGGCCCTTGCCGATGATATCGGTCTCCACGCCGGTCATGAAGTCAGCCAGAAGGGGTACACAGGCGTTGGCGAAGAGGTAGCAGCCGTACTCTGCGGTATCGGAGATGACCTTATTCATTTCGTAGAGCTTCTTGCGGCTGATGAGGTTGGCGATAAGGGGGGTCTCGTGGAGAGACTCGTAGTAGGCGGACTCCTCTTTGATGCCTGCTGCCACCATGGTCTCAAAGGCGAGTTCTACACCGGCTTTTACCATGGCGATCATGAGGATGCCGTTGTCGAAGAAGGCCTGCTCGTCGATCTCTACATCCCCTGCCACAGATTTTTCGAAGGCGGACTGGCCCGTCTCTTCACGCCATCCGAGGAGCTTTGCATCGCCATTTTTCCAGTCTGCCATCATCCCTTCGGAGAAGGCTCCGCCCATGATATCATCCATGTGCTTGTTGAAGAGGGGGCGCATGATGGTCTTGAGCTCTTCGGATACTTCGAAGGCTTTGATTTTTGAGGGGTTGTCCAGGCGATCCATCATATTGGTGATGCCCCCGTGTTTCAGGGCCTCGGTGATGGTCTCCCATCCGTACTGGATGAGCTTACTCGCATAGCCGCTCTCGACCCCTTTTTCCATCATCTTGTTGTAGCAGAGGATGGAGCCGGTCTGGAGCATGCCGCAGAGAATGGTCTGCTCGCCCATGAGATCGGATTTTACCTCGGCAATGAAAGAGGAGCGAAGGACTCCGGCACGATGTCCACCGGTTCCAGCGGCATAGGCTTTGGCGATCTCCAGGCCGTCGCCGTTGGGATCGTTCTCTTTGTGAACGGCGATGAGGGTCGGTACACCGAAACCACGTTTGTACTCTTCCCGTACCTCGGTCCCGGGAGATTTCGGTGCGACCATGACGACGGTTAGGTCCTCACGGACCTGCATGCCCTCTTCGACGATGTTGAAACCATGGGAGTAGGCGAGGGTGGCGCCTTTTTTCATCAGGGGCATCACGGCGGTGACCACCGGGGTGTGCTGCTTATCCGGGGTGAGGTTGAGGACGAGATCGGCGGTGGGGAGCATCTCATCGTAGGTTCCCACGGCGAAGCCATTTTCTGTGGCATTGAGCCATGACTGACGTTTCTCATCGATGGCAGCCTGACGTAAGGTATAGGAGACGTCGAGGCCGCTGTCACGCATGTTCAGACCCTGGTTCAGGCCCTGGGCGCCACAGCCGACGATGACTATTTTTTTCCCTTTGAGTTTCTCCACACCGTCAAACTCGGATGAGTTCATGAAGCTGCACTGTCCAAGTTGTTCCAGCTGAAGACGTAAGGGGAGGGTGTTGAAGTAGTTCATTTTTGGATGCTCCGTATCATGTAAAAATTAATTGGCCATATTGGCTGTTCTGGGCCGCCTTTAAGCGGCCCGATTTTTTTTTCGTGTCGGGTGGTTGACCCTTTAAACCGCTCTCCGGTGAGATCCTTATGACTCTTTAGATGGACTCACAGGAGGAGACGGGGTTCGTCTTGAAGTATTCGAGGCGGTTGAGACCGTTGACATAGGCCTTGGCGCTGGCCGTGATGATGTCGGGATCGGCGCCGCGGCCCAGGGCCACCATGCCATCTTCCTGCATGCGAACGGTGACTTCGCCTTGGGCGTCGGTGCCGCCGGTTAAGGCGCCGATGGAGAAGCGCAGGAGTTCCGGCGTCCGTTCGACGATGGCCGCGATGGTGTTAAAGACCGCATCGATGGGACCGTTGCCCTCCAGGGCACCCTTCATCACCTTGCCGTTGATGCCCAGGTGAACGCTGGCCATGGGGTAGACGTTGGTGCCGGAGGTGACATGGAGGTACTCCAAGGTATAGACTTCGTGGCTTCGCAAGATGACGTCGGTGACCAGGGCCTCTAAGTCTTCATCCACGATCTGTTTTTTCCGGTCGGCCAGGGCCTTAAAGCTCTCAAATACCGTGTTGAGCTCTTCATCGGTTAAATTGTACCGCATCTCCTCTAAACGGGAGCGTAAGGCAAAGCGTCCGGAGAGTTTTCCCAGCACCAGTCTGTTGGTGGTGAGCCCCACGGTCTCCGGCTTCATAATCTCATAGGTCATGGGGTTTTTGAGCATCCCGTCCTGATGGATTCCCGATTCGTGGGAGAAGGCGTTGGCCCCGACGATGGCCTTGTTCGGTTGTACCATGATGCCTGTGATGGTGCTCACCAGACGCCCCGTGGCGACGATACGGGTGGTATCGATGCGGGTGGTGGCCGGGTAGATGCCGGGGCGGGTATGAATCGCCATGACCACCTCTTCCAAGGCCGTGTTTCCGGCCCTTTCACCGATACCGTTGATGGTCACCTCCGCCTGATTGGCCCCGGCGGCGATGGCGGCCAGGGTGTTGGCGGTGGCCAGACCCAGATCGTTGTGGCAGTGGACACTTAAGGTGGCCTTCTCCATGCCGGGGGTGTGGGCGATGACATGACGTACCAGATCGGCGAATTCGTTGGGGATGGAATACCCCACCGTGTCGGGGAGGTTGACCGTGGTGGCACCGGCTTCGATGACCGCTCCGAAGATGCGGCAGAGAAAGTCCGGGTCGGTGCGTGAGCCATCCTCGGCGGAGAATTCGATATTTTCTGTGTACTGCCGTGCGTGGGCCACAGCGGCCACGGCGCGCTCCACCACCTCATCGCGGCTCATACGGAGTTTGTACTCCAGATGGATGTCTGAGGTGGCGATAAAGGTGTGGATACGTGGTTTGACCGCTATTTTAATGGCCTCCCAGGCCCGGTCGATGTCCTTGACCGATGCCCGGCACAGGGCTGCCACCTCGGCATGTTTGACGGCCTCAGCAATGCGAGAGACCGCCTCAAAATCACCGACGGAGGAGGCAGGAAAACCCGCTTCGATGACGTCCACACCCAGGGCATCCAGGTGAGTGGCGATGCGCAATTTTTCTGCGGTGTTCATGCTGGCGCCCGGTGATTGTTCGCCGTCTCGTAAGGTGGTGTCAAATATTGTGATGGTTCGATTCATGTCTTTTGTGCTCCGAAATGGGTTTGCTGCGTGTACCTCATCATCATGCTCATGAGGGCGGTGTTTTTCACGTGGACTCTTTTTATAAAGATGCAAACCCAGAAAGCATGGACCGCAGGATGCCAGTGGCGTCTCCTGCGGTCTTGGTCACCTCTTTCATGGTAGGGGCCTCCTGCTCCCCGGTGGGTGGGCGATGTCGCCTCGTTCCTCATGGATCGATAAGGGGGCCGGTTCGTGCCACCCCTTATCGTGTTAGGATCCGTTTTATTTCGCTTTGGCCAGTTTGTATTGGAAGCTGTCGGCCAGGGCCTCCCAGCTCGCCTCGATGATGTCTTCTGAAACACCGATGGTGCTCCAGATGTCATCTCCGTCCCGGGATTCGATGAGGACACGTACCTTGGATTCGGTGCCCCCCCGTCCGTCCATGACCCGGACTTTAAAGTCCACAAGATGCATGGTCTCGAGTTCTTTGTAGAAACGGCTTAAGGCTTTTCTTAAGGCATTGTCAAGGGCGCTTACCGGGCCCCGGCCTTCGGCGGCCGTGATTTCACTCTCCCCGTTGACGTTTATCTTGACGATGGCATGGGAGGTGCAGGGACGGTCTTTGTCTTTTTCTATGGTGACCCGAAACGACTCGAGGTCGAAGACGGGGTCGTATTTGAGTAAAAATTTGTCCATGAGGACTTTAAATGAGCCATCGGCCGCCTCATACTGGTAGCCTTCTTGCTCCAGCATCTTGATCTCACTGACGATGCGTTGGGAGTCAAAGGCGGGGATATCGAGATCGATGCCCAGCTCCTTGGCCTTGTACTCAATGTTGCTGCGTCCTGCCTGGTCCGAGACGAGGACCCGGCGTTTGTTGCCCACCGCCTCCGGATCTATATGCTCGTAGGAGAGGGGACTTTTCATGACGGCACTGACATGGATTCCGCCTTTGTGGGCAAAGGCACTATTGCCGACGAAGGGTCGGGATGCCAGGGGGATCATGTTGGAGGTTTCACTGACAAATCGTGAGAGGGGTTTGAGTTTCTCAAGGTTTGCCGTCGAGACGCAGGGGCGATTCAGTTTTAAGTTGAGTATGGGGATGATGGAGGTCAGATCCGTATTCCCGCACCGCTCTCCGTATCCGTTGATAGTGCCCTGTACCATGCACGCTCCGGCTTGTACAGCGGCAATGGAGTTGGCCACGGCCAGGCTGCAATCGTTGTGGGCGTGGATCCCCATGGGGATATCTCGTTTCGTCTCTTTATCGAGTTCGGCCTTGATCCGTGTAAAAATTTCGGTGATCTCGTGGGGCAGGGAGCCGCCATTGGTGTCGCACAGGACTATAAAATCGGCCCCCCCTTTGACGGCGGCTACAAGTGTCTTAACGGCGTATGCCGGATTGGCCTTGTATCCGTCAAAGAAGTGCTCGGCATCATAGAGGACTTCACGGTCGTGGCTCTTTAAGAAGGCCACGCTATCCTGGATCATGGCCAGGTTTTCGGACAAGGTGTTGTTCATGATCTCCACCACATGGAGATCCCAGGTTTTGCCGAAGATGGTGATGGCCGGAGAACCGCAGCCAATAAGGGCATTTAAGTTGGTATCCTCTTCGGCGAGGACTCCTTGACGACGGGTGGAGCCAAAGGCGGTGATCTGCGCGTGGGCAAAGGGTGTGGTTTTCGCCAATTCGAAAAAGCGGTCGGCCGCCGGATTAGAGCCGGGCCATCCCCCTTCGATGTAGTGAATTTCCATGTCGTCAAGGCGTTGTGCCACTTTGATCTTGTCTTCCGGTGAAAAGGAGATGTTCTCTCCCTGGGCGCCATCACGTAAGGTGGTGTCGAATATCAAGACCGGTTTCATATCATGCTGCTCCGGGTTGTTTGCATCCATATGAGGAGAAGGGACTCTTACGGTGCGAGTAGAGTCGGGATCACGCCCGGTGTCCTGTTTCGTATATGACAAAACGACGGGTACCGGGCGTCTCTTTACTTACTATGGTGTCAAGGGGTGTCCATGACAATCAGTTGCCGCGATAAAGGGCGATGCTGCCCGTGCGGACGATCTCTTTAATTCCCATGGGGGTGACCAGTTCGATGAACGCTTTTAGTTTATCTTCGGTGGCCGTGGCCTGGATGGTGACATGGTCGGGGCCCACATCGACAATCTTGTACCGGAAGATGTTAACGATGTTGATGAGCTCACTTCGGTTATCCATCTTGGCGTGAATCTTGATGAGGGCCAATTCTCGCTGGACATAATCCGATTCGGTGAGATCGTGTACCGTGGCCACGTTGATAAGCTTATGCAGCTGTTTTTTGATCTGTTCCATGATGGCCGTATCTGCGGTGGTCACCATGGTGATGCGGGAGATGTGCGGTTCATTGGTTGCCGCCACGTTAAGGCTGTCGATATTGTAGCCGCGTCCGGAAAAGAGCCCGACAATGCGGGAGAGAACGCCAGGTTCATTGTCTACCTGAATGGAGAGGATGTGTCGCTTTTCGCTCATGGGTCTGTTTCCTTAAAATATAATGGCGGCCGGAGACGACTCGGCCGCCCGTAAAGACTGTGGTGGGTTTGATTTAGGGATCACGAGGTGAATCGTGCCACCGCATTATACCAGCAACATATCGGTGATTGCCTTGCCCGCAGGAACCATGGGATAGACATTCTCTTCACGGTCCACGACAAATTCCATGATGACCGTGCCCTTGTACTCAAGCCCCTCTTTGAGCACTGACTCCACCTCTTCGGGTTTCGTGGCACGAAGGCCCTTGGCCCCAAAGGCTTCGGCTAGCTTCACGAAGTCGGGGTTGTGGTCGAGGGTGGTGGATGAGTAGCGCTTGTCAAAGAAGAGATCCTGCCACTGGCGAACCATGCCTAAGTAACGGTTGTTTAAGATGATGATCTTGATGGGCAGGTTGTACTGCACCGCCGTGGCCATCTCCTGGATATTCATCTGGATACTGCCGTCACCGGCCACGTCCACAACCAGAGCGTCCGGGCAGGCCATCTGAGCGCCAATGGCTGCGGGAAGACCAAATCCCATGGTGCCGAGTCCACCGGAGGTGATGAACTGGTTGGGCCGGTTGAAATGGTAGTACTGGGCCGCCCACATCTGGTTCTGGCCCACCTCGGTGGTGACGATGGCCTCCCCTTTGGTCATCTTAAAGAAGGTATCCACGACATACTGGGGCTTGATGATATCCTTTTGGTCGTAGGCAAGGGGGCAGGTCTCTTTCCACGTCTTGATCTTGTTTGCCCACTCGCTGCGATCCGGGGCCTCTTCCGGTCCTTCCTCTTTGGCAAGGAGTTCGTTGAGCTTTTCCACGGCGATCTTGCAGTCACCGACGATGGGGACGGCGACCTCGATATTCTTGTGGATGCTTGTGGGGTCAATATCGATCTGAACGATGGTGGCGTTGGGGGCAAAATCATCGGTGCGTCCCGTGACGCGGTCATCAAAACGGACCCCTATGGCAAGCATCAGATCGCACTGGCTGATGGCCATGTTGGCACGGAAGGTGCCGTGCATACCCGGCATACCCAGCCAGAGGTCATCGGTGCCGGGAAAGCCACCCAAGCCCATGAGGGTACTGGTGACGGGGATATTCATGGTCTTGGCCAGCTTGGTCAACGCCTCGGACCCGCCGGAGAGGACGGCCCCCCCTCCGGAGAAGATTAAGGGGCGTTTCGCGTTTTTGATGAGACCCGCCACCTTGGAGAGCTGTTTGACATTGGGCTTGTAGGTGGGCTTGTAGGTCTTTAAGACGATCTCTTGGGGACCATTGAAGGTTGCCTTCATCGTTTGGATATTCTTGGGAATATCCACGAGAATAGGCCCCGGGCGACCGGTGCGTGCCAGGAAGAAGGCCTCGCGCAGAATCCGTTCCAAGCTGTTGATATCTTTGACTAGGTAGTTGTGCTTCGTACAGGGTCGGGTGATCCCGACGATATCCACCTCTTGAAACGCATCGTTGCCGATGAGCTGGGTGGGCACCTGCCCGGTGATAATTACGATGGGAATGGAGTCCAGATAGGCCGTGGCAATGCCAGTGACCGTATTGGTGGCCCCGGGGCCTGAGGTGGCAAAACAGACGCCGGTTCTTCCGCTGGCCCGTGCAAAACCGTCCGCTGCATGTACCGCACCCTGCTCATGGCGGACAAGGAGATGTTTGATATCTGTGTTGGCCAGTTCATCGTAGATATCAATGACCGCACCTCCCGGGTATCCGAAGATGGTGTCAACGCCTTCTTCCTTCAACACTTTCATCAGGATTTGTGTTCCTGTGAGTTCCTTTGCAGACATTCCGTGATCCTTTGCTGGTTTGGTAACGGGCAACATCTAAGGTTGTTCGTTACTATCGTCATCGTCAAAAATTACTTATAAAATTGCGTACTCGGCCGCCGGAGCGACCGTTGAGACCTCAATTTTTATTTGACTATAGCCCCATCACTTGCAGAGGAGACCATGCGGGCGTAACGGGCCATGTAGCCCCGGGTGATACGTGGGGCGGGCGCTGTCCATTCGGCTCTGCGCTTTTCTATGGCGAACTCGGGAATCAGTAGTTCGATGCTCTTGGTCGTGATGTTGATGCTGATCAGATCGCCTTCATGGACGAGGCCGATGGGGCCTCCCGATGCGGCTTCTGGGGAGACATGGCCGATGGCCGCCCCCCGGGTGCCTCCGGAGAACCGGCCGTCGGTGATGAGGGCCACCGAGTCGTCAAGACCCATGCCGGCGATGGCCGCGGTGGGGGTGAGCATTTCGCGCATGCCCGGTCCGCCCTTGGGCCCCTCGTTTCGGATTACCACCACATCCCCTTTGCGGATCTGGCTTGCCATGATCGCCTGGGAGGCCTCCTCTTCGGACTCAAAGACCCGGGCGGGGCCTTTGTGCTGCATCATCTCGGGGAGAACCGCAGACTGTTTCACCACGCATCCGTCTGGGGCGATGTTGCCAAAGAGGACGGCCAGCCCCCCTTGCTCATGGTAGGGGTTATTCCAGGGACGAATGACGTCCGGGTCTATGACTCGGGCCGTTTCAATATTCTTACCCACTGTATCACCGGTAACGGTGAGGCATTCGGTATGGATGCGTCCTTCATCGGCCAGGGTCTTTAAAACGGCTTGGATACCACCGGCCCGGTTTAGGTCTTCGATGTGATCCTTACCGCCGGGGGACAGGGAGCAAAGATGTGGTGTAATCTTACTGACCTCGTTGATGAGCGTCAAGGGGACCTTTACTCCTGCCTCATGGGCGATGGCTTTCAAGTGAAGGACAGTGTTGGTGGAGCAGCCAAGGGCCATATCCACGGCCAGGGCGTTGGCAAATGCCTTTTCGGTGAGGATCTGGCTCGGGGTGATCCCTTTTTCTACGAGATCGAGGATTTTCATTCCGGCCATCTTGGCCAGGCGTTCGCGAGCGGCCATGACGGCCGGTATGGTGCCGTTACCGGGCAGGCCCATGCCGATGGCTTCGGTGAGGCAGTTCATGGAGTTGGCGGTGAACATCCCGGAGCAGGATCCGCAGGTGGGGCAGGCGGCATCCTCTATGGCGGTGAGTTCATCTTCGGTCATGGTACCGGCCAGGACGGCACCGACGGATTCGAAGACGCTGATGAGGTCTACTTTCTCCTGGGGACGATCGGGGTGACGGCCAGCCAGCATGGGCCCCCCACTAATAAAGAGGGAGGGAATATCGAGGCGCGCCGCGGCCATGAGCATGCCGGGGACGATCTTGTCGCAGTTGGGAATGAGGACTAGGCCGTCAAAGGCGTGGGCCGTGGCCACCACCTCTACAGAGTCGGCGATGAGTTCCCGACTTCCTAGGGAGTAACTCATGCCGATGTGATTCATGGCGATGCCGTCGCAGACACCGATGACGCCAAATTCCACGGGCATGCCGCCAGCCATGTAAATGCCCGCCTTGACCGCCTCGGTAATGCGATTTAAGTGGGTGTGACCCGGAATGATGGTGTTGGCCGAGTTGGCAATACCGATTAAGGGACGTTTAATTTCGGTATCCGTGTAGCCCATCGCCTTGAAGAGGGAGCGGTGGGGGGCTCGCTCGATGCCTTTTTTTACATTGTTACTTTTCATGGCTGCTCCATAAAAAAAGCCGTTATCAGTGTGACTGATAACGGCTTTTTTATTTTGGGATTTTTATGTTAAGCCATTATCAGTCGCCTCTATGTAGAATAATCCCCATCACAGGCACGAGGCCCACTACGAGGATAATAATCACATTAATAAGGTTGATAATGGCTTTGGCGTCGTTCATTGGGTACTCTTCTTTGATAGATTTAATTAATCTGTATTAAATATACGCCTCCTCATCCTTTGTCAAGGTGTTGCTGCCTTAAGTGGAAAAAAGACGAGGTTAATTTTTTATATATGTTAAACAATCACCGGTTACTTTTTGAGAAACAAATGGTGTGTTGGGCGGCGTTGTTTTTAGGTGATTGTGAATAATTATTTGAAAACAGATGATATTTTGGACGATGTATCACGACATAGGTGGCATGAAAATGGGGGCCGAATAAAAATGGGGGGCGGGAGCAAAAATCCATGGGGCGATCTTTCGGGGCCCGAGGCCCGGAGAAGGCAGCGGGCCTTCCCCGATTCTGCGGTGCCTAGCTGGCGGATATGGAGATATGGTTGATGGAAGAGGCCATGTAGCCTGCGCCAAAGCCGTTGTCGATATTGACGACGGCGATGTTGGAGCTGCAGCTGCTCAACATGCCGTACAGGGCCGTTTTCCCCCCAAGGCTCACGCCGTATCCGATGCTGGTGGGGACGGCAATGACAGGGGTGTTGACCATGCCGGCCACCACGCTGGGGAGGGCCCCCTCCATGCCGGCCACCACGATGATGACGGTGGCCCTCTCCAGGGCATCCCGTTGGCTTAAGAGGCGGTGGATACCGGCGACACCCACATCGAAGACAGCCTGGACCCGGTTCCCCATGTACTGGGCGGTCAGGAGGGCTTCCCGTGCCACGGGAATGTCCGAGGTGCCCGCCGAGAGTACCAATACGGTGCCATGGCCCGTGGGTTCTGGTGTGTGGGGGGCCCAAATGATCATACGGGCCTCCTCATCATAGCGGCACATGGGTATAGCCGAGAGGATGCATCGCGCCTTCTCCGTATCGACTCGAGTGGCTAAGACAACCTCCTCTTGGGGGATCATTTTGTTGAGGATGCCGATGATCTGGTCGCTGGTCTTGCCCTCACCGAAGATTACTTCCGGGAATCCTTTTCTGAGGCTCCGGTGGTGATCGATGGTGGCAAAGGATATATCTTCGTCCACAAAGTGGGTGAGCTTGTCGGTGGCATCATCCACAGAGATATCACCCCGTTGCAGGTTTCTTAATATACGTGTGAGTCGGTTTTTGTTCATTTTTTCCTAAAATATTATAGTATCCACGGTGTGACGGCTCTTTTTTAAGAGCCGGTGTGGGCCAGGGAGGCGGGGTTGGTGGCTTGGATATAGCGTTTCACGCCTTTGACAATGCCGGCACAGATCTTCTCCTGATAGGCGGCCGACGAGAGTCTCTTGCATTCGCGCTTGTTGCTTATAAATCCGGTCTCCACAAGGATGGCCGGCATGCGGGCCCCTAAGAGGACATAGAAGGGGGCCTGTTTCACCCCCTTGTCGCGGATGTTGCTGTAGTGGGTCTTAAGATCTGATACCAGTGCGTTTTGAACATATTGGGCCAGCCTGCTGGACTCATTGATCTTGGCGTTTTTCATCAAACTATTCAATATGGTATGCAGATCGCTGATGTTCTTCTCGCTGGTGGCGTTTTCGCGGGCGGCGACGTTGATGGAGTCCCTGTCTTTGGCCAGGTTTAAAAAATAGGTCTCTACTCCGTATGCCTTCTTATTGCGTGAGGCATTGGCATGGATGGAGATGAATAGATCGGCCTTTTTCTGGTTGGCCAGGCTGGTGCGCTGATCTAAGGTGAGGAAGTGGTCATCGCTTCGGGTGAGAATGATCTCACACTTGAGCTCCGTGCGGAGTTTTGTGGCCAGCCGCTTGGCCAGGGTGAGGACCACATCTTTTTCGGAAATTCCCTTGGTGTATCCGGGGGCCCCGTGGTCTTTGCCCCCGTGGCCGGCGTCGATGACGATGCGGGAGACGCCTAAGGCCAGTTGACGGGCCAGATCATCGGGGGTGATGGAAATGTTGGGGACTCTTTTTTTCGAAGGGAGGCTCTGATGGGATGGAGGCGAGGGAGTGGCCGAGCTCCAGATATCCACGACGATGCGATGGGGGCTTTTTAAGGAGAACACCTTATAGTGGCTGAAGTTGACGGCATCCACCACCACCCTTACGGTATCGGCGTTGTAGATCCCCGAGCGGATCTGTTTCACTCGGGGGTCATGGGCCAAGGTGATGGCCGATTTCAATTTTTTGCTCGCCCGGCCCTTGATATCGAGCCAGATCCGTTTGGGGGTATGTTTTTTTGGATCCCCCTTCAGCGTTCCATGGGTGAAGGCAAGGGCGCTTTCGGTATCTAAAACGATGCGGGTGCGAGATGGCAGGGATCCGTAGCGAATATGGGTGACGGCGCTGCGGGGTGCCGGAGATCTCCGGGGCTTGGTCACGGATTTTTGGCGCTTTTGTATCGTCGATACTTTTTTCAAAGGGACGATGGCGGGCGATGGCGGATGGAGGGGCCTAAGCGTCGATGCCTTGGGAAGGCGCCTCAGCAGTTTGGTCGCCTCCTGGCTGTAGCGGCTGGATTCGAAGGCACGGGTCTGGGTGAGAAGATCCCGGGCGCGCTGGATATCGCTCGGCTTTCCCGAGTATTTTCCCAGATCGATGTAGAGTTTTCCGGCCTGGAAGAGTCCGGCAGGGGCCCAGGGGCCCCCCTTGTCTTTTTTCCACACGGCCAGGTATTTTTTCGCGCAGATCACCCACTTATCCCGCCTGTTCTTCCAGGCGTGGGTCTCTAAGAGTTTTCTATGGTACGCCTCGGCGGTGAAATATATATTTTTCGCGCTCTCCTCGGCATGGGCTTTGGGTTCGGTCATGACCATGGCGGCCGGGGTGAGCAGGATGAGCAGGATCAAAAGGCGAAGCACCGCCATGGCCCATGGGGTCTTATGGGTATGGGAGGGGCTCTCACCGCGTGGGGGGGTTGGTTTGATCTGCTGCACCCGATCTCCTGATTTATCCTTTTGAACCCTCTTCGGCAAGGGTTTTGAGTTCATTGAGCAGAGTCAATGCCTGAAAGGGAGTGGTGGCATTGATATCCAGGGCCAGAAGTTTCTCCAATACTGGATTCTCCCTGCATGGAAAAAGGTCCATCTGAATAAAGCCGCTCTCTCTCTTTGCCTTTTTTTTAAGGGGTTTCGATTTTTTACCGTATCCCATGGATGGGAGGCCCTCACCCAGTCGGCGTCCTAGATTTTTCTGGTCGCCGTTCTCATCGCTTTCGATAACGGAGAGCACTTTTTTTGCGCGTTTAATCACCATCTGGGGAACACCGGCAAGGCGCGCTACCTGAATACCGTAACTTCTGTTGGTCCCCCCTTCAACCAGTTTTCGTAAAAAGATGATGTTTTCATTCCACTCTTTGACGGCAATATTGAAGTTTTTGACCCGAGGTTTGAGCCCTTCGAGCTGCGTCAGTTCGTGGTAATGGGTGGCAAACAGGGTCTTGACACCGGCATCGGAGAGGTCGTGGAGATACTCGGCCACGGCCCAGGCGATGCTCAATCCATCGTACGTGCTGGTTCCCCTGCCGATTTCATCCATGATGATGAGGCTGTTGGCTGTGGCGTTGTTGAGGATGTTGGCCGTCTCCTCCATCTCCACCATGAAGGTACTCTGGCCCTGGGAGAGGTTGTCCAGGGCGCCAACACGGGTAAATATACGGTCGGTAACGCTGATGGTGGCCTTGGCCGCCGGTACAAAGGAACCGAGCTGGGCCATGATGGTGATGAGGGCCACTTGCCGTAATACGGTGGACTTACCGGCCATGTTGGGTCCGGTGATGAGGATGACCTGGTTGTCCGTGTTGTCCAGGCGGATGGAGTTGGGGACATATCTCTCGGCGGTGATCATCTTCTCCACCACGGGGTGGCGACCGTCACGAATATCGATGACGCCGTCTGAGGTGATGAGGGGACGTGTGTACCCGCTGTGATCGGCGATCTCGGCCAAAGAGAGAAGGACATCCACTCGTCCGATGAAGCGTGAGGCCAGGGATAGCTCTGTGTGGCACGCAGTGACCTTATCCCTTAGGAGACAGAAGATCTGGTACTCCAGGGTGTTCCTCTTCTCCTGGGCATGAAGGACCTTGGTTTCGAACTCCTTGAGTGCCTCGGTGATATAGCGCTCGGCGTTGACCAGGGTCTGTTTGCGGATGTAATTTTCAGGCACGTGGGCCGACTGGGCCTTGGAGACCTCAATGAAGTAGCCGAAGACCTTGTTGTACTTCACCTTTAATGAGGAGAGCCCCGTTTTTTCTCGCTCGCTCACCTCCAGTTCGGCAATCCAGCTCTTGCCGTCGGTGGTGAGGGCGATGAGTTCATCGAGTTCACCGTTGTAGCCCTTGCAGATGATGCTGCCCTCCTGGAGGGTGAGGGGGGCATCATCGCGAATGGCCCTCTGGAGGTGTTCTGCCAGATCCAGTAAGGGGGCTATATCATCGTCGTAGCGGTAGAGGGCGGATCCAAAATCCGTGAGTTGTTCCAGGAGCCGTGGCAGGGCGAAGAGGGAGTTCTTAAGGGCGGTTAGGTCCCGGGCGTTGCCCTGATTCATGGCGATGCGGCTGGCCAGGCGCTCCAGATCGAAGACACCGTTTAAGGCTTCTCGGGCCAGGCTGCGGCGCGTCATGTGCTCTTTGGCCTCGGAGACGGCATCTAAGCGTGCCTCGATGGCCTCGGCCACGAGAAGGGGAGATCGGATCCACTCCTTGAAGAGGCGGCCGCCCATGGCGGTGACCGTCTTATCCATGGTGCCGACGAGGGTCCCCTTGCGGGAGCCATCCCTTAGGTTGGCGATGAGCTCTAAGTTTCTTAAGCTGGAGTCGTCCATGACGAGATAGTCATCGAGACTGTAGGCCTCTAGGCCCTCGATGTGCTCTATTTTTTGGAGCTGGGTCGTGCCGACGTAGGCCAGGATGGCCCCGGCAGCCCCCACGCCGACTTTTAGTCCCTCGCATCCGAACCCTTCCAGGGAACGGGTGCTGAACTGGTCGGTGAGTCGTTTTTTTGACCCTTTGAGGTCAAATTCTCGATCTTCGATGTAGGTGAAGGCACTCTTTTCAAGGGCCGATTTTAAGGGGTCCAGCTCTTTGTCGTCGCGAAGGGCCTCGGGAAGAAGGATCTCTGACGGGGCGAGTTTCACCGCTTCATCGAAGAGAGATTCTAGACTCTTGGCCTCGCAGACCCGGAAGGTTCCCGTGGAGATATCTAAGCAGGCAAGGCCGGCCATGCCGTTGATGCGATGGATAGAGAGGATGAAGTTGTTGCTCTTCTCATCCAGAAGGGCAGAGTCTAAGATCATACCGGGGGTCACGACGCGGGTGACGTCTCGTTTCACCAGCCCCTTGGAGGTTTTGGGGTCTCCAATCTGTTCACAGACGGCCACCTTGAGCCCCGCTCCTATGAGGCGTGCGATGTAGTTGTCGGCGGCCTTGGCCGGAATCCCGCACATGGGAATGGGGTTCTCGGATTTTTTATCCCGGGAGGTGAGGGCGATTTCAAGGACCTTGGAGGCTTTTTTTGCGTCCTCAAAAAACATCTCAAAAAAATCACCCATTCGGTAAAAGAGGATCGCATCCGGGTGTTTGGATTTGATCTCAAGGTATTGCGTCATCATGGGTGTGGGTTTGTTTTGCGTCATGGTCTCTTTCAAGGGGCTGCTCTCCGCCGAAAGCAAACGCCGCGCTGGTTGGGCGCGGCGTAAAATAGCTCTGAGACGGATTGTTAAGGGGATCGTATCGGGCGCGTGTGGTATCGACGCCGTATCGAGGCCCCTTGGGGTTTATTTTATGGCATCGGTTATCGTGATGCGAAAAGAGAAGATATCTTACGGGAGACGGCCTATACGCTCTGGGCCCCCTCCTCTTTCTGGGGGGGCATCTCTTCGGCAACGGGGCGTCGTTTTAAAAGGTCCATCTCACTGCGCATGGTGGCGATCTTCTCCTGCTGGGAGTCGATGGCACCGTTGAGCTCTTTGATCATCTTGCTGGTCTTGAATTTTGCCATGAGCCCTGTGGTGTATGCCATGAGAAAGCCGATGAGAAACGTACCGAGGAAGTAGAGGCCATGGGGAATCTCAGGGGTCTGGTAGCTTTTTAACTTGAGATTGATGACCAATGATTTTGTGGCGCTGAAGAAGTCCCAGTTCTGGTAGCCCACGACAAGCAAAACGGCGAGAATCAAAAATAAGAGAACGATTTTGAATTTTTTCATGGCATTTCTCCTGGTGTCGTGCCCGGTTTTTTCATCGGCAGCCTTTCTTAGGCCTGCATAAGGGGCGCGGTCCGGCGGCTATCGCCAGACGGGTTGGCAAATTGGCAGGCAATTCATTAAAAATACTGTCCGATTCACATACGTTTTTTGCCGGTAAAACTCAACCTTTTTTTCATGGAAGAGCTTGGAACACGGGCTTTTTCAATAAAAAATAGGGGTAATTATTCGCCCACGTCTTCGGCAGGTCGCTTTTTCTTAAAAAGCGCCGTAAAAACGTTTCGATGACAGGAACACCTGCCTGTCAGACGTTTTTTTAGCCGCCTTTAACCATAGAGCGTATTTTTTATAGTAGGCTGAATAGTGACGCCTAGGGGCCGATAACGGCCCGGGGTTTAAAGGCGCACCAGGTCGAGGTCTCTCCAGGCACCGATGCGGGACCCGGCCATAATGGCAAGCCCTTCGACCCCTTTTATGGCTTTTCCGAAGTGGATGGCCGCCTCGATGGTGTCTGCACTCTGGATGCGGTTCCCGGTGGCGGCGGTATCGACCAGGGCTGCCATGGGACCGACTCCGGTCCGGTGTGCAGCCTCTGTTATGGTACAAATCAGCTCCGGATCCTCTAGGGAAGGGGGCGTGGGACAATGGGATGGGTCTCTATCCAGGACTCTAAAGGGGTGCGGGTATGGATGATGGCCTGTATCGCCTAGGTGCGAGATCCCTTGCGGCCGAGATCAATAGCTTGGTCTCCATGACGGTGGCATGAAAGGGGGTAAGGCGACTCGGGGCACAGAGGTGACGGTAGGTGCGATTTTGAAAGAGGGGGCTTTCTGGGCGCATGATGCCTTAAAAATAATGCAGAAGATGTGCTTAACGATTTAAGTCGATGCCCTGGGGTCGACGGGATTCCGGGCAGAGGCGGAGGAAATAGTTATCGGTCATGCCCGAGATAAAGTCCCGGACCACCATCTCAGGGGCCGTGGTCTCCATGTACGCCCGACTCATTTTCCCGGCATATCGATCCATGATTTTAGACCCCTCGTCCCCTTGGTTGAGGTCCTTTAAGCAGCGATGAAAGACTAAGGTAAAGAGTTCGGTGAGGTTGCCCAGGTGTTTTTTAATCGCTCGGCTCATGTAGATGCGCTCGAGATTGAAGGCCTTTAACATCATTAGGGCATGCTCCACCTCGTCGGAGTATCGGATCGTTTCACTGGTGCTGTGGGTGATGATGTCGGTGACGAGGGTATAGACCATGGTGCCGTTGGTCTCCCCCATCAATTGGGTGCAGGGCTGGGGTAATTCATGGCGACCGATGATTCCCAGTCGGATGGCATCTTCGATGTCCCGACCGATGTAGCTGATGGTATCGGCAAATTTTACCACGCATCCTTCAAGGGTCAGGGGGGCGGGGATAAAGAGCGGCTCTTTGCCTTGTTTTTTGCACTCTGCATCGAAGCGTTGAAAGGTTTTGGCATGATCGGGTGTTAGGGGCAGATCCCGGCTCTCGCCGTTGTGGCAGAAGATGCCATCGAGGGTCTGAAGGGTTAAGTTCCACCCCTTTCCTCCTTTCTCCAGGAGATCTAAAAAACGCACACTCTGGATATTGTGATGGAAGGGGCCGAGGCCGGCATCCTGGGATATCTGGGAGAGGATTCGCTCGCCTTCATGGCCAAAGGGTGGGTGGCCGATATCATGGCCCAGGGCAATGGCCTCGATGAGATCTTCATTGAGACCCATGGCCCGTCCCACGGTGCGTGCAATGCGGGAGACCAGCTGGACATGGAGGACTCGGTGGGTAAGATGGTCGTTTTGAATGAGAGAGAAGACTTGGGTTTTATCGATGTAGCGGGTATAGGCCTGGGAGTTGATAATTCGGTCCACATCCACGGCATACGGGGGTCGGTAGCCTGTGGATTCGGCGGGGTCACTTCGCCTGCGGCGGGCATCTCGGGATCTGGCCGCACTGGGAGCTAAGGTATCTTCCACTCGCTCCAGTCGCTTTCGGATGGTGGTGCCGGAGTGATCCATCATGGTGACGTCCACCTCCTCCTTAATTTGGATCGGTGGTCTGTGGGGTATCGGCCTGGCTAGGATCTCCAGGCCGATATGGATGGCTCTTACAGCTGAGTCACGATTTTTCCAATCATTACGTCAAGGGCTTTGGAGAATTCACTATCCTTGTTTTTAATGAAAATGGGGGTGCCATCATCCGAGGCATCCACTACTTCTGGATCGTAGGGGAGGGTGCCGAGGAAGGGGATATCCATGGCCGAGGCGGTGATTTTTCCGCCCCCACTCTTGAAGAGGGCGATCATGGTGTCGCAACCGGGGCACTTGAAGGGACCCATATTCTCGATGAGGCCCACCACATCCAGCTTCACCGTCTTGCAGAAGCTGATGGACTTGCGCACGTCGGCAAGGGCCACTTCCTGGGGCGTGGTGACCACGATGGCCTTGGCATCTTTGATGGTCTGGACCACGGTGAGGGGCTCATCGCCGGTGCCGGGAGGGGCATCGATAATGAGGAAGTCAAGGTCTCCCCACGCTACCTGGCTGACGAACTGCTGGATCATCCCGGCTTTGGCCGGCCCTCTCCAGATCACCGCCTGGTCGGGTTCACGCATGAGGCACTGCATGGTGATGACTTTGAGATTCGGACCCTTCTGGGCGGGGATGAGTTTTTTCTCTTCGTTGATGTCGAGGAGTTCGCTAAGGCCCATGATCTGGGCGATACTGGGGCCGTGGAGGTCCACGTCCATGAGGCCCACTTGGAACCCTTTCTCGGCAAGACCCACGGCCAGGTTGGCGGAGATGGAGCTTTTGCCCACGCCGCCTTTGCCGCTCATGACAAAGAGTTTATTTTTGATTCTGGAAAGGGTTCCCTGCATCATATCTTCCTGTTCCTGGGCGGCATCGGATTTGCCGCCTTTGGCTTTTTTAGCCTTATCCACACTGTCGTGAATCATGGTACTCAACGCTCCTTGCTGGTTTCAGTTTGCGGCTCAAGCGGGTCGTGCTGATTGAGATCGCCGGGTCATGAGGTCACCGAACATTCCTGCTCGGGTTTTCACACCCTCCACGGCAGGCCCTGGGGCTCATGCGTCGTTTGTGGGGACTGTAAAAACAGTTTCATTGCCCCTGCCGTCCATCAGGGGATGTTACAATATAATGCAAATCAGAATTTCTTCAAGGTATAAGGGGGCAGATATTTGTTTATAGGGATCTCTTAAAGGGGTCGCATGCCTCCATCTGTCCCCTTTAAGGGCCCCTCTTTTTCTGCCCTCTGTTGCTTGAAATTGTGACCAATTCGCTGTAAATCAAAGATATCGAATGGCGGTGAGGGGAAGGGTGTCGCGGTGTGAGTGATGCCCTAATTTTACGGGGTTCTTTTTTAAAAAAGGGCCGATAAAAAATCTTAAGTGATGCCGTTTATGCCTCTGGCGGGGCCCCGTTTATTTAATTCTCCTCAAATAAAATTTAGAAAAGAGACGGGGCGTCCGCCTTAAAGAGGTCAGGCCATGGAAGGTATGCCGGATTGTTATTCGGCTTACGTCTCGCTTGGCCCTGCCGGGGGCCCCACTTTTGCCTTATTTTACAAAGGCGGGTTTGATAAATTAGGTTTTGTGAATTTATTCAAGATTAATATCAAATCACAGCGGTAACCCGCTTTCGAGGTGGCTCATCTCGCCGCCAGAGGTAGCCGGATTAAAGATGCCTCGCTTGGCCCTGCCGGGAGCCAACCTTTTGCAAAAGGTTGCCAAACAGATTTTTATCGTGACCATGACGGGCCAAAGGCCCGTCATGGTCACATACCTGGGGTCCAGGGGATGTATTCCCTGGCCGCCGGAGGCTCAGTTTTTAAACCCACTTTAACCATAGAAGGCCCGTTTTTTGGGTACTTTATTTTTGCGCAGGCCCTTATATATTTTAGGTAAGGATGGTCATTTAATATGGATGATATGAGGATTGATCCGGCGGTTTTTGGTGCCCATGGCACGGCGTTGCACGTGCTGAAGCGCTTGTGTGAAAAAGGGGTTGAAGCCGTAGTCGCCGGCGGAGCTGTGCGGGATTGTCTTCAGGGACGGGTGGCGCGAGAACTCGATATTGCCACAGAGGCGTCGGCCCCTGAGATCGAGGCCCTTTTTAAGGGCCATCGGGTGCAGAGGGTGGGGCGGAGTTTTCCCCTGGTCCTCGTGGACGGGGTGGAGGTGGCCACCTTTCGAGGCGAGGGGCTTGTGGCGGATCTTCTGCGGCGGGATCTAACCATTAATGCCATGGCATGGTCTCCGGTGAGTCATCGGATTATCGACCCCGTGGGGGGCGCGGTGGACCTGAAGGCCCGTGTTGTGCGTTTTACCGGAGACGCTGATGCCCGTATTGATGAGGACCCTCTGCGGCTTTTAAGGGCCGCCCGTTTTGTGGCCGAACTCTCCGGTACCATGGCCGAGGCAAGTCTTGATGCCATGACTCGGCGGGCTGATGAGATCGGTGGTGTGGATCCTCACCGGCTTCATCATGAGATCTTAAAGGCCATGGCCGCCAAGACGCCCTCTCTCTTCTTTGAGACCCTACGGGCAGGGGAGGGGCTTTTCTACCTCTTTCCAGAGATGCTCAAGAGCGTGGGCCATGATGGCGGGCCCCACCATGATGAAACGGTGTGGGCGCATATGATGATGGCCACCAACGCCATCTCCCATAAATTTCCCCTATTGCGCCTCGCCATGGCCCTTCACGATGTGGCCAAGCCCCGGTGTGCGGATATGGGGAAAAGCGGTATCCGGTTTATTGGCCATGAAAAAGAGGGGGCGCTTCTGGTGGCCCGCTCCCTCGAGGGGTTGGGCTTTAGTCATCGTCAGTGCACCTTTGTCTCAAATAGTGTGCGCCATCATATGAGGCGTATCGACGCCGATACCACCCCAAAGGCCGTGCGCCGTATCCTGAAAGCACTTGATGAGAGCGGCCTCTCCTGGCGGGACTGGATGCGGTGTGTGATCGCCGACGGGAAGGCCAATAAAAAGAGACGGGGCGGTTACACCCTTTCGGAAATCCGCCTCATGGTGCGTGCCGTCTATACAGAGATGTCACCCCAGAACCCGGGGGCCTTCTCTCTGGCTCAACTGGCCATCACCGGTTCTGATCTCATCGATCGGGGGGGCATTCCCCAAGGCCCTCAGGTGGGACGTATTTTGAGGACCCTTCTGGAGATGGTGATGGATACCCCGGAGTTGAATGAGAGGGAGCTGCTGCTCAAAGAGGCGGCAAAGCTGGCTAAAAAAGAGCGATAAACGGTCACTATTCAGCTTTTAAAAAAGCCTTCTATGGTTAAAGTGATCCAAAAAATGGCCTCCGGCGGCCCGTCACAGTCACTATAAAAGCCTGTTTGGCAACCCCGTCCTTGATAAAATAAGGCAAAAGGTTGGCCTCCGGCAGGACCAAGCGAGGCGCAGCTGAATGGTTCCATCGGTTAAATCCATTTCGGCACCTTCTGGCAGTAATCGATGTAACTTTTTCCAAATACCTTAAGGAGCATCGCCTCCTCGTAGGGGATGACGAAGGTGTCGATGGCCTTTTTAAGAAGCCATATAAAGGGGAGGGTGGCCGGGTTTGCCAGGGTGGCGCACCAGCCGGCCATTACCATGAGGGCCACGACGTACATGGGGTTCCGGCTTTGGTGGTAGGGGCCATGAATGACGAAGGCTAAGGGGCGCTGGAAGGGGTGTACCGGGGTGTGGGCGGCGTAAAACCGCTGGTAGGCGTGCCAGAAGATCCAGAGGGCGGGTATCCATAAAATGGGACCGGTCAGATAAAAGGGGGCTCCCGGTAGGCGAAATCCGGGAAAGATGCGGTCGGTGAAAAAGGCCAAGGTGGCCATGATAGTGAGCCAGGCCGGAGGCCAGATACGAAGCGTCATGGGGTATTCCTTAAAAATGAAGTCCCTGCAAGGGCAAGGGGGCGTGGATACGAAAAAATCGTGGATATGGAGGGCAACAGATCTTAAGACAATCTGATTATCCCCCCTGTATTCTCGGTTATTATCACGATAATGATGCCTCGGTTGGCCCTACCGGGAGCCAAGCTTTTGCCTTATTTTATCAAGGACGGGGTTGCCACACAGACATCATCAGATCACTTCAATTTAATCAAAAAATCAAAGGCGTATGCGATTTGCCCCGAGGCACGAGGGGTGAAGCGCATATGCAACCTGCTTTCAAGGTGGCACACCTTGCCGCCGGAGGCTCTGACTTGATTAGTAACTATTCAGTTTACGCCTTCTGTGGCCAAACGTTTACCATATCCTTTATAGGGGCCGGCACGCTCTTTAAGGTTCTGGCGCGATTGATCACGGCGGCCAGCTCCAGGCTTCGAAACCCTGCCATATCACCCCTTAGGATATCTGAAAGGGCCTCTAATCCTTTTTTTTCGATGGTTTCCATCACCTGGTTTAATATCTCGCGCATGGTGTGACACCCGTCCATGAGGGGCGCGGCCAGGAGCAGGGCGTGGGCCAGGGCCCGTGTCTGTGAGGGCGCCACGAGTTGTTCCACGTCATCGAAGGTGATGCGGGTGGATCCCAGAACCAATTCATGGCGTCCGTAGGTGTTTATCTTTGGGTGTCGGCCATGGCCTAAGGGGATGCTGTGGGGGCCTAAGGTGCGGTGGGTGATGGCCTTTAAGGGACCGGCCCCCTCGATAGCGCGTTCTGAGGTATGTTCCCGGGCGATGGCGTGGGCCTTATCGGTGACATCATGGGGCTGGTAGTGGGTCATCTGAATGATGCGGTGGGCGGTGGCAAAATAGTCACCGGAGCCTCCCATCACAAGGATGGTGGAGACACCATAGGTGGTGTAGAGCGCCTCTACCCTGTCGATAAAAGGGGTGATGGGTTCATCATCTGTGGCCACCAGTTTTTGCATTTTTTCATCGCGGATCATGAAGTTGGTGGCGGAGGTGTCTTCGTCCAGGAGCAGTAGGCGGGCCCCGGCTTCGAGCCCCTCACAGATCCCGGCTGCCTGGGATGTACTGCCGCTGGCATTCTGGGTGTGAAAGGCCGTGGTGCTGCGTCCTAAGGGGAGGTTATTGATGAAGGGCGAGATATTTGTGCCGGAGATGCTGCGTCCGTCGGCGGCCCGTATTTTTAAGGCATCGGCCCGTGTGACAACATACTCTCGTCCATCGCAGGGGATGTGGTTGTAAATACCGAGTTCCAGGGCGTTGAGAAGGGTTGATTTACCGTGGAATCCGCCTCCGACGATGAGGGTTATTCCTTCGGGGATGCCCATTCCGGTAATTCTGCCCCCATTGGGCCGGTCGATTTCTAGGCGAAGGGAAGCCGGGGAGGCGAAGGCAATGGCCCCTTTTTGAAGGGGGCGGGCATCGATACCACTGGCTCGAGCGAGAAGGGCCCCATCGGCCACAAAGGCCACGCAGTTGAGCTCGCCAAGCCTCTCCCGGATGGCGTCTGCATCCTCACAGCAGGTCACGTGATGGGTGAGAGATTTCCTCTGGCTCTCCGTAAAGAAGAGGGCGTCATCGACGATGGCCGGTAATTCGGTGAGGAGCATCTCTTGGGCATCGCGTCCGGCAATGCGTCGTCCAAAGGCGGGGAGTCCGAGAAAAAAACGGGCTTCAATATAGGTGTCGTTTGCCGTCATGGCCGTACGGGGCAGGATCTCCTGGCCCGGGGTATCGATGAGGATCACGCCCCCCTTGCCGGTACCCCGGGCGCCGTGGGCGATGCGTTGGGCTGTGTGTGCGAAGCGCCGGGTGAGGTAGTCACACAGGGCCGTGGTTCGACTGGGACTCTGGGTAAAAAGGGATTCAAACTTTGATGCGGGGCGCTTCACCCGAACCCGGAGCCGTGATGGGTGGGCAAAGGGGTCTCCCTGCACATGGTCGATGTAGAGGGTGAATCGATCGAAGGCGTAGGCACCTTGGATCTCTTTGTATGCTTTGTAACCTTTGCCATCGATGCATTGAAGGCTCTTTTGGAGTGTATGTGCAGGCGGGTGTATCATCGGTCTTGAATCCTATAATTGCCGATAGGGCGTGTTTATGTCGTGGTGCGGGGCGATGCTCTCTTTAGAGTATACACCCTCTTTTCGGTATATCCCATGGGTACCTGACGGTGTCCCATGTTGGGACCTTTTGACCTACGATACGGGCCCTCTCTTTAAGGCCTCGCCGCTTTCGTTTAAAGGAGAGGCCCCGCAAGGGGCCCGCAGTTTCTCTTTGATTAATCTTGAACGTATGGTAAAAATTGGGCACTCCTTGCAGGCGATGGGGCCCATGTTTTTCCCCTGATATGATTATTTGGGTTGGCTCTAAACTTTATACGTCGATTGATAACGGCGCGCGCATTGAAATCACTCATTATTGAATGATATATCAATGCCTATGAGACATCATGGAGATTATGGATACTTCCAAAGAGAGAGAAAATACGGCTCGTAATCTGACCAAGGGAGAAGCCACGAGACGGCGCATTTTAAATGCCGCCCGGAAGGTCTTTTCACAGCACCCTTACCATGCAGCCAGCGTACGGATGGTGGGAAAGGCCGGAGGCTTTGATCATCCGATTATCCACTACTACTTCCCCAAAAAATCCGGTCTGTTTGAGTGTGTGATGGATGAGCATGTGTCTGCCTTTCGTCTCTTTAATGAGCACTGGTTTGACAATTTGGGGGATTACACCACCGATAAGGCCTTGCTACTCTTCATCGAACGGATGATCGCCTTTCATCTCTCCAATAAAGATATTTTCCGAACGCTTATGCATAACACCGCCCATGTGGAGAGTTTTGATTCCTTTTCTGCCTCCGTTCAGTATGAGGTATTCCATGATATTTTTTTAAAGAAATTTCGGCAGAAAATAGCTCCCAGCGCCTCGGATAAAGAGGTGAGTCAGTTTGTCTCCAGCTTCATCGTATTGGCGGCAAATTATTTGGGGGCCAGCTCCACCTATGCCCTTTTTCTGGGGATGGAAGGGGAGTGTGATGCCTATTGGCAATGGGTCAAAGAGACCATCCACTATATCTTTTTGCCGAGGATGGAGAGGATTATCTTCGAGTCTCAAGCGAAATAACGATGGGCATGAGTGCGTGGGGATGCGCAGAAAAATATCTGGCATCCGGTACGTGATGTGTTGACCCTTATCGTGGGTGAGGGCCGTTATATTTATTATGTTTTTTAGGAATGTTATGGCAAAAAAGAAGCGATCGAGCAATTATCCGGAGCCGCAACGGCTCTCCTACCCAAAATATGAGGAGTCGCTTACCTGGCTCTCCATGCTTTTGGATGCGTATATTATCGCCGATAAGGCGATTCATGCCAGCGTGGCGGCAGAGCTTAAAAAGGGACGGCGCCTGGCCTGTGCCAAGGGGTGCTCCACCTGCTGTTCCACCCATGTCACCATTCCCGTCTACCCTCTGGAATTGGCGGGGATCTACTGGTACGCCATGGAGGGGCTTGAAGGAGAGGCGTTTCATGCCATACAGGGGCAATTGGCCCGGTTTGAATCGGGGCAGGGCTGTCCCTTCCTGGTGAACGGGGGGTGTGGCATTCACCCCATGCGCCCCTTGGCCTGCCGCCATTTTAATGTCTTCGATACCCCGTGTGCCGAAGGGGAGGACCCTTTTTACACACGTCGCAGGGACGTCCTCAGCCCGGATGAGAAGGGAAAGGATAAGGCGCTTATGGCCATGCTGCCCTATCACGGTATTACAGAACGGGCAGAAAAGCGGGAGATGATGAAGAAGGGGTGGATTCACACCACCGTGAAGAATCTTCAAGAGATAGAGTGGGTCAAGCTGGCCCAGCGCATGGGGGTGAGATAGTGCCGCTCCATCGGGGGATGGGCGGCTTACTTAAGTTTATCCCGTGATGAAGGGTTCGGTGAATATGGCGATGAGAGCCAGGGTGTATCCGCCTATAAAGCTGATATAACTGAGCTTTAAGAGCCGAAACTTCGGTATGAGGATGAAGGTGCTCATGCGGTGGAGGTCCCGCGCCACCATCTCTCCGATGGCTGTGGTATCGCTGAGCATGGTGGCCATTTTTGTGATATAGGCCTCTTCGGTGTACTCAGCGATACTGGAGAAGTGAAGTAAGGGGGGCTTGTCGTCCCCCTTTCGCGTGTAGCGTTTGGGAATGAGGCTCACCACGGCAAAAAAAATGCTGAGCACCGAGGCGGCAACCCCCAGGAGAATACCCCATTGCCAGTGAGGACGGGTCACTCCGGAGAGGGCGATGGGGATGAGAAATGAGTTGATGGTGATGACCGTTGCCGCGCGTTTATCGGCAAAGCCCACGTAGTTGACCTGTTTGGCGATGATGGCGCCAAGGATGGAGGCTCGAAAGATCGGAGGCCAGACCTCGGTGGCGGTGGGTGGCTGGGTCTCGGTGGAAGGGTTCATGGGTCTCCTTAAAGAAACAGTGGTGGGTAATG
The DNA here is from genome assembly GCA_013619155.1 of Desulfobacteraceae bacterium. Taxonomy (GTDB): domain Bacteria; phylum Desulfobacterota; class Desulfobacteria; order Desulfobacterales; family Desulfolunaceae; genus Desulfoluna. The sequence goes on along the minus strand of JABXKT010000001.1, from coordinate 46,814 downwards.
CCTTCGGTGCGAGGGTCTCTCTTTTTTGAATCTATTTTAGGGGTATGCAACCATGATGCCCAGAGCGTGTCAAGACATCGGATGCTTTCTTGACTTGCCTCCGGTGCTGGCTTAATCTGGGGCAAATCAGATGATTTTGTTTGGTCATGGCACATGGTTACGATTTTATAAGCCTTCGGCGGCCGGGGGATAAATCCCGTGGCCACCAGGGTACCGAATGTGACGGGCCTTTAGCCCCTCACATTTGGTGAAAAAATGTCTTCCAAGTAAGGGCTCCGGCAAAAAACAGATAAACAGATTTCATAAGAATACCTCTGCCCTTTCGAGGTGCTTTTGCCTCAGTGGCTTTGCCACCCTCGCCGCCGGAGGCCGTGTGGTGAAAGTTTAGCCTCTGGCAGCCCTGCCGGGGGTCAACCTTTTGAAAAGGTTGATAAACAACTATTTTCAAGCCGCTTTGGGTTTAAGCGAAGAATCAAAAGTGTATGTGATTTGCTCTGAGGCGCGGGGTAAAGCGCATACGCTACCCGCTTTCAAGGTGTTTTTGCCTCACGTGGCTTTGCTACCGTTGCCGCCGGAGGCCCGTTTCTTGATCACTTCAACCATAAAATGCATCGCTTTTTGTATGTTTTATTTTTGCTCCGGCCCTAAAGGTTTGATAAATAGGTTTTTATGACTTTAGCCCGATTAAACCTCGTTAAGGCGGATGTGAATTACCCCAAGGCGCGGGGCAAAGTGGGTCCGTTGGGCTGCTTTACGGTGGTTTTGCCTAAGTGGCTTCGCCACCCTTGCCGCCGGAGGCCAGTTTTTGGTCACTTTGACCATGGACGGTATCTTTTTGGCGTTGAATAGTTACGTCTCATCATTATTATAAAGACAAGAAGGGGAATATCCATGGTGATACCCGTTATCCTTGCCGGTGGATCTGGAACCCGGCTCTGGCCTCTCTCCCGTGAACTTCATCCCAAGCAGCTCCTCGGCCTGATTGATGAGTCCACCATGCTGCAAAATACCATTTTACGTCTCGCCGGATTTGACGGGGTGGCCCCTCCCATTGTGATTTGCAATGAGAACCATCGATTCATGGTGGCCGAACAGCTTCGCAGCATAGGGGTGGAGCCCCTGGCGATTATGCTGGAGCCTGTGGGGCGAAACACCGCCCCGGCTCTGGCCGCCGCCGCGTTTAAGGCCCTGGAGACCGAGGAGAATCCTACCCTGCTTGTGCTTCCCGCCGATCATACGATTCAGCTTGCCGAAAAATTGCACGACGCCATGGCACAGGGGGTGGCCCTGGCTGCGACGGGACGGCTCATCACCTTCGGCATCGAACCCGCATCGCCGGAGACGGGATATGGGTATATCCGTAAAGGGGCTCCGGTGGATGGTGGATCGGCCGTTATGATCGACCGGTTCGTGGAGAAACCCGATCTCGAGACCGCTCAATCCTACCTATACTCGGGGGATTATTGCTGGAACAGCGGTATGTTTATGTTCGGGGCCCGACAGGTGCTGGATGAGCTGGAGCGATTCACGCCGGATATCGTCACCTCTTGCCGGATGGCTGTGGAGAGGGGACGGGAGGACCTCGATTTTTTCCGCCTGGATCACGATGCCTTTTCCGCGTGTCCAGAAGACTCCATTGACTATGCGGTGATGGAGAAGACAGACAAAGGGGTCATGGTGGCTCTCTCGGCGGGCTGGAACGATGTGGGCTCCTGGGATGCTATCTGGCAGATCGGTGAAAAAAATGAGGCGGGCAATGTCGTCAAAGGAGATGTCTTCACCCATGATGTCTCCTCCTCTCTGCTCCAGGCGGAAAGCCGCATGATTGCAGCCATTGGTATCCAGGATATGATTGTGGTGGAGACCAAGGATGCCGTGCTGGTGGCTCCGCGAAATCGTGGACAGGATGTGAAGCGGATCGTCGCTCAGCTGAAGGCGAAGGATCGTTATGAAGCCATGATGAATACCGTGGTTTACAGACCCTGGGGCTCCTACGAGGGTATCGATCTGTCCGATCGTTTTCAGGTCAAGCGCATCACCGTGAATCCCGGTGCCGAGCTCTCCCTTCAGAAGCACTTTCATCGTGCCGAGCACTGGGTGGTGGTCCGTGGCACGGCCCTCGTGACGCGTGGAGAGGAGACTATCCTTTTAAGGGAGGATGAATCCACCTATATATCCCTGGGTACGGTACATCGCTTGGAAAATCCCGGTAAAATACCCTTGGAGCTGATTGAGGTGCAATCGGGGAGTTATCTTGGTGAAGACGACATCGTGCGTTTGGAAGATAATTACGGCCGGTAGATAGTCGATATAAATGAGATATTTAAGCTGATAGTGATGGGTAATGATGATGAACGGACATGAGTTTCAATCCCTTAAGGGGCAATTTCTTCTGGCCATGCCATCCATGCAGGACCCTAATTTTTCTCGGGCCGTGGTGTATCTGTGCGAACATAGCGCCGAAGGGGCCATGGGGTTTGTGATCAACCGATCCAGCCTGACCCTGGGGCCCATCGATATTTTTAATGAGTTCGCCCTTGCGCATGGGGACACGGCCCTTGCCGTGCAGGTTTATACCGGAGGACCGGTGCAATTGGATGAGATTTTTCTGCTTCATGGTCACCCCTTTGATGCCGAAGGGAGCTATCTCATCGATGATGGGGTGGCTCTATCCAACTCCATGGAGACCCTTGCCGCTGTGGCCAGGGGAGAGGGGCCGGAAAAGGTGGCCATTTTTCTCGGTACCGCAGGGTGGGCCGCCGGGCAGCTGGAAAAGGAGCTGATGGAGAATACCTGGTTGACCTTGGAGGCGGGCAGTGATCTGATTTTTGATGTGCCGGTGGAGGCGCGTTGGGAAAATGGACTGGCGCGTCTGGGCATCGATCCTCTCCTCCTCTCCGGTGATTTTGGCAATGCCTGAAGTGTGGCCTAGGGCGGGTCACGAATAAGGGTCTGTGCAAAAATAAAACAGACAAAAAACGATGCATCAGCGCTTTAATCCACGTGCCTCGGGTCAAATCACAGCCGCATTTTTCTTAAACATGGGCATTTATTTTTTGATTGAGCCCTAACACAGAGAGAAAATGAGTGGGGGGCTCGTGAGTGATCGAGACCCTGGGTCTCTTTGTGGGGGGATCTGCCCCGGTAAACGTGAAAAAAGATTGCTGATTTAAATGCGATAGGCTATAAGCAGTCGTCGCATGAACCACGGGTTGAAACGACCCGTGGTTTTTTTTATTGCTCAGACCCACACCCAGATCCGTGGTGGGGACGTATCCAACAGAGGAATCCTTTTATGATCAGCGCAACCAACGTAGCGCTTGCTTATGGCAAGCGTGTTCTGTTTAAAGACGTTAATATTAAATTCACTTCCGGTAACTGCTACGGGCTCATTGGCGCCAATGGTGCGGGAAAATCGACTTTTCTCAAGATCTTATCCGGGGAGATTGAATCGGATAAGGGGACTGTGAGTGTGGGGCCGGGAGAGCGCATTGCCGTCTTGAAGCAGGACCACTTTGCCTTCGACGAAGAGACCGTGATCAACACCGTGATTATGGGGCACGAAAAACTCTATTCCATCATGATAGAACGAGACGCTATCTACGCCAAGGAGGATTTCACCGAAGAGGATGGAATTCGCTCCGGTGATCTGGAGGCTGAGTTTGCCGAGATGAACGGTTACGAGGCCGAGTCCGAAGCGGCGGTGCTGCTAAACGGCCTGGGTATTGGTGAGGCGATGCGTCATAAGAAGATGAAGGAGCTGGACGGAGGGGACAAGGTGAGGGTGCTTCTCGCCCAGGCCATCTTCGGCAACCCCGAGGTGCTTCTTCTTGACGAACCCACCAACCATTTGGATCTGAAATCGATCCGCTGGCTGGAAGATTTTCTGGATCGTTTTCAAAACACCGTCATTGTGGTCTCCCATGACCGGCACTTCCTCAACCAGGTGTGTACCCATATCGCAGATATCGACTACAGTAAGATCCAGGTCTTCGTGGGTAACTACGACTTCTGGTGTCAGGCGAGTCGTCTGATCTTGAAGCAGAAGCAAAGTGATAACAAGAAGACGACGGATAAAGCCAAGGAGCTTACCTCCTTTATCCAGCGTTTCAGCTCCAATGCCTCCAAGGCCAAGCAGGCCACCTCTCGTAAAAAGCTTTTGGAGAAACTGACCATTGAGGACATGCCCGTCTCTACGCGTCGGTACCCCTGGATCGCTTTTAAGCCGGAACGTCCCTGTGGCAACGTTATCCTGGAGATAGATAACCTCACCAAGACTATCGATGGGGAGATGGTGCTCAATAATTTCAATATGGTGGTCAATAGCGGAGATAAGATCGCCTTTGTGGGGGATAACAGCCTGGCCAAGAGTACCCTGTTTCAGATTCTAGCCGGAGAGATGGAGCCCGATTCCGGCAGCTTCCGGTGGGGGCAGACCATTTCTCCCTCCTGCTTTCTCAAGGACAACAGCCAGTACTTCACCGTGAATATGACTCTCATTCAGTGGTTGCTTCAGTACGCCCCTCCCGAAGAGGGAGAGAGCTTTGCCCGGGGATTCTTAGGGCGCATGCTCTTCTCTGGCGAGGAGGCCATGAAGACCACGGCAGTTCTCTCCGGTGGGGAGAAGGTGCGTTGCATGCTCTCGCGCATGATGCTCTCGGATGCCAACGTTCTTGTGATGGATGAACCCACCAACCACCTCGATTTGGAGTCTATCACGGCCTTGAACGAAGGACTTGTGGCCTTTCCGGAGGTGCTCCTCTTTGCCTCCCATGACCATGAGTTTGTCTCCACTGTGGCTACTCGCATCGTGGAGATCACCCCCGTGGGCAGCCTCGATCGTGTTATGGCCTTCGATGACTTTTTGGCCAGCGCCGATATCATCAAAGAGAGAGAGGCCCATTACGCTGCTGTCGTGGCTTTGGCGAGCTAAGGGTGGATGCCTCCGGCCCTGGGCTGGGGGATTTTTTACGGCTGACATTTGGTATACACTATTTGAATCTGCCGCCCCCTTTCGCCATGCGTGGAAGGGGCCAAAGATACCTTGAGAGCGTCTCACACCCCGTGGAGATAAAATGGTGGCGGGGCGTCTTAAAGGGGAGAGAGAAAGAGAATGAATACTCGCATTATGTCCATCACCGATCTTAAGGTGGAAGCGCCCTTTTCAACCCTTTTTCCCGTGGGGGACGATACCCTTGCAGGAATCCGGATGGATATGGAGTCCAACGGATACGACGACGCCTTTCCCATTATCGTTTGGGAAGAGACGGGCATCGTCGTGGATGGGCACACTCGCTTTACGGCGGCTCTGGCCGTAGGGATCGAGAGGGTTCCGGTACTCGTCCGGCACTTCGAGGATGAAGATGATGCGATTCTCTACGCCTTTCATCTTCAGAGAGATCGCCGGAACCTGGCCGATGAGGATATTTTGCGGTGTCTTCAGCTCCTGGATACCATCGATGAAGGCCGAGACGGAGGCAAGCGTACCCGTCGGGAGCAGATCAAAGAGCGGGCCAGTGAACTCGGCACCAGCGAAAGTAAGATCGATAAGGCGCGTAAGGTCATGGAGCATGCCGATGACACCCTGCGTGAGGCGGTGGAAACGGGCGATAAATCCATCAACCAGGCCTTCAATGAGATGCAGGATATGCGACGGGAGAGCGGGGAGCTGAAAGGCCGTACCACCTCCTCTCTGGCGTGTGGTGCCCGTTACAGTAAGGCCCTTGGGAAGCTCATCGAAGAGATCACCCGTATTCGTGATGAGGGCTGGGAACAGGTCTCCATAGAGAAGGCTCTTCTCGATATTGAGACCTTGAAAAATATTATCGACTCCTGATTCTAATGTGAGACGGATGCCCCCCCCCCTTCCTCTTTTTAAAAAAAGAGGGCTCGGTTTACGAATGGATTGTACAAAAAAAGGCGCGACTCGAAAGAGTCGCGCCTTTTTTTGTGGGGTCGTTACTATTTTAGCGCGGTCTTCTATGGCTAACGTGGGCGTGAAAAGCGCCAGCCTCCGGCGGCCAGGCGTGTCGATTTAATCGGAAAAACGTCTATTTTAGCCGTTTGCACTCCAAAATATATGGCCGTCACTATTTACAAAAATTAGAGATACGGCGGGTCCTACCCACCTGAATTACTTAGGGCTTTGACAAAAAATAAGCATCCGAATCTCATAAGAATAGCGCTGTGGTTTGTCCCGAGGAGCGGGGCAAGGCGCAGCGGTCACCCGCTTTCGAGGTGTTTTTGCCTCATGTGGCTTCGCCACCCTCGCCAACCGAGGCATCGCTTTTTGTATCTTTTATTTTTACTCCGGCACTTAAATCGACAGCCCCGGCCAGGGAATAAATCCCCTGGACCCCAGGCTTTTATAAAATAAGGCAAAAGGGTGGCCCCTGGCAGGGCCAACCGAGGCACAGGTTTTATGGACCAAGGGTGAATATTTTACTGTCTATGGGCGGATTTACGACCATGCGGTCGATACGGATGGTGGTTTCGATCCCCTGGGCGGTGGTCAGGCGGATGGTTTTGAATTGGTTGATCCCTTTGGCCATGGGATGTCGGGTGAGACTTAGATCGTAGATTGTCTTATTTTTTTTGGTGAGGGTGACCCGGGTGGGTATACCCGCTTCATCGAGGCGGATGGTTTTTCTGTGGTTTCGTGTGGGCTGAAGGATCAGGGCGTCACCGAACCTTCGGGCGCTTTTAAAGGTCCCTGTAAAAAATTTTCCGGAGAGCAGGGCGTGGATGTCGAGGAGGGTGAGGGGGATGCCCGTGGTGGGCCCTAAGGAGGGGTTCACGGCCTTTTTAGTGTAGGGGGGATGGCTTCCCATATGGGAACGCAGCTGGAGGCGTTTGCCGTCATAGGCAAGGCTCTCTGTGGGGAGGCCTGATGCGAGAATCTCCATGCGAAGCTGGGCAGGCGGGGCCCCGGCCCAGGCGATGCGAAATCGCTGGGTGCTCCCTTTTTCCACGATCACTACCGAGGCGGTGCCTTTAAAATGGGTGACTGTCTCGTTGAGGTGGGAGAGGCGTTCAAGCTGTTCTTGGGTACCGTCGGGTTGAAAACGGGGGGTGGGAGTCATCAGGGAACAGGCGGTAAAGAGTGGTATGATGCATAAAACGATAAGTAGGCGTAAGGGGCGTGGCATGGGAACGAGTCTCTCGGGTTGGGGTCGGTGTAAAAAAGGCAGCGGGCCCGTTTTCAAGGAGGGCGCCGCCCATGAAGCGGGTAGGGCCGGGCGAAAATAAAACAGACAAAAAGCCAGCCTCCGGCGGTTAGGGGCAGGGCCCCCAGGTATGTGACCATGACGGGCAAAAGGCGCGTCATGGTCACAGATAAAAATCTGTTTATCTGTTTTTTGCCAGAGCCCTAAGGCTGGGATGAAAATTAACGTGATGGCCCTATTTTTTAAGCGAGCCCATTGGGTCAGTACGCCATCGCACCATTGGGGTCATTGGAACAATTAAATATTTCGGTGAATGGGCGATCACTCCTCATTTTTGTAAACGCCGTATTTTTTCCTCAAGGGCCGGGGCCTCTTCATGGCCGAGGCGTAGCGATTTTTTGTAGGCGTCTACGGCTTTGCGGGGCTGCTTGTCCTGGGCCAGGGCATCGGCTAAATGCTCTAAGACCATGGGATCTTCTGGTAGGAGGCGTACCGCCTCACGTAGAGTGACCACGGCTTTGGTAAATTGTCCCTTTTGGTAGTAGACCCATCCCAGGGAGTCGGTGATATAGCCGTCGTCGGGTCTGTGTTTCATGGCTCTTTTGATGAGGCGCTCGGCTTCATCTAAGTGGATACCTTCACGTGCGTAGCTGTAACCCAGATAGTTTAACGCATTGGGGTTATCGGGATCTAATTTTAGCACTTTTTTCATGGCACGAACCGAGGCCTTGTTCTTTCCCCATTTATCGTAGAGAACACCGAGACGAAAGTAGAGGCTGGGGTCCATGCCATTGAGTGCGACCCCTTGCCGAAGGAATCCTTCCGCTTTTTCAAAGAGCCCCATCTCTTCGTGGAATGAGGCCAGATAGCTAAGGATGTCCAGGCTTTCTGGGCGCTTCTCGAGGGCGTTCTCGAGGGTGAGGACCGCCTTCTTCTGGTGGCCCTGTTCCCAGAGTTGGGCTCCGACAAAGAGGATGGCCCGTTCATAATAGTCGGAGTCGGGGCGTATTTTCTTGAAACAGTGGATGGCCTCTGTCGAATCGTCGAGTTTTTCACAGACAAACCCGAGGATATAGTTGAACTCAGACTCCGCCTCGTAGGGGCCCATGATACCGGTGAGGAGTGTATGGGCCTCGCTATATTTTTTACGGTCAATATAGAGGCGGCTGATGAGTTCATAGATCTCTGCCCATGGTTTTTTAAGCGGGGTGATATCATGCAATATTTTTTTTGTCTCGTCCGTCTCTTTCGCCCTATGGTGGAGAAGCGCCATGCCAAACTGAGCGGGGAGGTTGTCTGGTGTCTGGGTCAGTATCCTCTTATACTCTGCTCTGGCATCTTCGAATTTTTGTTGATGGGTGTAAATATCGGCCAGTTCCAGACGGGCTTCGGTGAACTCCGGGGCAATGGTGAGGCTCTTCTCCAGGAGAGGGATGGCCTCATGGAGATCTCCTCTCTCCTTATAGATCGAGGCCGCATAGTAGTAGCCTGCATAGGCGTAAGGGTATGCCTTTAAGAGTTTTAAGTAAGTGTTAAGGGCTCTGTCCCTTCTTCCGGTGGAGGATTGAAGGAGACCCAGGCGGTAGTAGGCCTCTTCCCGCATGGGGTCGGTGTCAATGATCGTTTCTAAAAGCGCTTCGGCTTCCCGGGCTTTTCTCTCGGAGAGACGGATACGCACGAGAAGCAGGAGGGAGTCGGTGTCGTTGGGCGTGGTCTCAAGGATGGTGGTGAGCACCGAAAGGGCCTTGTCTCTCTTTTTAGAGAGCAGGTATACGACGGCCAGTTCCCGTTTGATCACGAGGGAGGCGGGGTCTTTTTTGGATGCCGCTTCGAGATAAACCGCCGCCGTGGAAAAGTCTTCGGCGTTGCGTGCCAGCATCGCCTCTAGATAGAGGCGATAGCCGGACCATGTCTCGGGGGTATCATCGCTCGACGGGATGGCACGGGTCACCGAAGGGACCTCTGGCCCTTTGGCCGAGGTTGCGCATCCTGCCAAGGCCAGAGGCAGTATAAGCAGGGCGAAAAGGGTGGCAAACCCCTTGAGAAGCCGGTGGGACGTGGGTGCAAGATATGTCATAAGGTCCATCCCATCGTTTGTGCGGAAGGGAATTATTTGGATTCATCGGTGTATAGATGAAAATCGGGAAGCTCATTTTGAAAGAAGTCTTTCATGCGTCGGGTAATATTTTTTTCGATCTGTCGGACACGTTCCCGGGAGATGTTGTATTTTGCACCGATCTCCTGGAGGGTGAGGGGGTCTTCCGAAAATATTCGAGAGGTGAAGATCTCCAGCTCCCTTTCGGATAGCTCTTTTTTAAATGTTTCTACCTTGTTGTGGAGCAGTGCCTCCAGCTCCTTTCGTGCCACTTGATCCTCTGCCGAGACGGAGTTAGAGTTTAAAAACTCGATGCGTTCGGTATCGGAATCCTCTTTGAGCGGCGCATCGAGGGAGACATCCCAGCCATCGAGACGCTGGTCCATGTCAACGATCTCTTTTTGAGATACGCCGAGCCTTTCGGCCAGAAGTTTGGGCTTGGGATCAAATCCTTGCTCGATGAGTTTTTGTTTCTCCTTTTTTAGTTTAAAAAAGAGTTTTCTCTGTCCCTGGGTGGTCCCTATTTTTACCAGGCGCCAGTTATCCATGATGAACTTTAAGATGTATGCCTTGATCCAGAAGGAGGCGTAGTAGGAGAATTTAACGTTTTTGTAAGGGTCAAATTTTCTGACGGCCTGCATGAGGCCGATGTTTCCCTCTTGAATCAGGTCCAGGAGGTTCTGCATCCATACACGTTGGAAATCCAGGGCAATTTTGACCACCAGGCGAAGGTTTGCGGTGACCAGTTCATAGGCGGCGTCTGGGTCTTCCTGTTCCTGAATCCGTATGCCCAACTCGATCTCCTCGTCCCGGGTGAGCAGCCGGTAGCGGCTGATCTCGGAGAGGTAGCTTTGAAGTGGGTCAAATTTAGTGACGGCACTACTGCTGGAGGCCTTGGTGGCCGGGAGGGCCGATTTTTTTTTCGGAGCTGCTTTTTTTTTCGGGGCCTTCTTTTTTGAAGGCTTTACGGGAACAACGGGTTCAGAGGTCATATCATCTCTTTGTGCAGCGTCTCGATTGTACGTTTTCGAAACGTTGTTGTTGTCTTTGTTTTTAATGGTCATATCCACGCTTTATTAAAAAAATAAAGTGATAAATATATGGTCCCCCACGATGAAACGTTTCATGATGATGGGGCCTTCTCCTTAAAGAACGTCCGTCTCCGGGGAAGGTACGTGCCATACGGCCCTTTCTATAATATATCATGAACTGATGAGTGGGTGAAAGGACCACGGCCCTACTGAGGGATATACCATAGTCCGTTGAATTGCAAAGCGTGGAAAGAGAGCCCTCACTTAAGTCCCCATGATTTCTATCGCTTGCACGCTTAATTTATTTCCGCCCCGTATATCCCATGGCTTTGGGTAGAAAATGATCTCTCAAGGTACCTTTCTTTTGGGAGGGGGAGGCCGAAAGAGGGCGCTTTTCATCTTTTTTTCACCCATTCTTTTTTTTATGTGGACAAACCAAATACCGTCTGCTAAAAACCTTCTCGCATCAACTAATGCGCCTGTAGCTCAGTTGGATAGAGCATCCGCCTTCTAAGCGGATGGCCGCAGGTTCGAATCCTGCCAGGCGCACCATACATATAAAATATAAGCTTCAAGGTTTTGGCCTTGGGGCTTTTTTGTTTTTTTGACCGTATCTACTCTTCTCTTGATATGGTGGCGAGGGGGGCGCCGGCCCATAGTGTTTGGCCGAACCGTCTGCTTTTGAACCCTATTATGTGTCCATGTATAATCATAGCGACACCGGGTCACTCCACGTAGGCTTGGTCTTTAGTGTCTCATCCGCTGTGGGTTATATAGAGCAAAGGCGTTATGGATAAAGAAAAATTGTTCTCTTATACGGGGCACTACAGCGACCATCGTTTCCACTCGAAGCTTTTGAATCTGTCGTGTCATGTGAAGAGAAAGCTGGGGTACAAGGCCGCTATCTTGTATGTCATTATGATGGATGGCACAGTTCCTGTATGGGTTAAGGCAAGTATTCTCGGAGTTCTGGGATATTTTATCTGCCCGCTGGATACCGTGCCAGATATCCTTCCCGGGGTGGGGTTCATCGATGATGTGTCACTTATGGGGGCCGTGATTGTTGAAATAAGCGCCTATGTCACCTCTTCGGTTCAAAAGAGGGCTGAGACCCTTCGGGATGCCTGGTATGCAGGCGAGGCCTCTGTGCCACCCCCTCCCTCCTCTCTTATAGTCCTCTCCTCCCCTCCCATCGACACCTCTTCTTAAAAAAAATAGATGCAGCGTCTTTTTTATGGGCCGATCTCTGCCTTGTCTCTCCGGCATCGGCAAGAGATCCCGGAGAGACAAGGCCCCCTTTTTCTCGGGCTCAGATGGCCCTTATTTAAAGGCGGCTTGCGATAGATAATTCCAATCATTTGCTTTTTTTACATTCATATTATGAGTTTGACATGGTGGTATATCTACCTCTATCACAGGGGCTGTCATTAGCCATTCATGGATTCTCATAATAGGGGGCGATAGTGAATAAAAGAAAATGCAAAGCGTTGCTGGTTTTACTTTCGATTATTTGTATGGGGCTCTTTGTAAAACCCATCCGAGATACGATGGAGCAGTTGATATTCTTATTTCAGCTTTACGATGTGGAATTTATCAAAGGGTATATTCTCTCCTTTGGGATATGGGCCCCCGTTGTCTCAACTCTTCTCATGCTTTTTCAGTCGGTGATCGCCCCCCTGCCAGCATTTTTAATCACCTTTGCCAATGCGGCACTGTTTGGATGGGTAAAAGGGGCCATTCTCTCATGGTCGGGAGCCATGGCGGGCGCCTCGCTCTGTTTTTTTATATCACGTTATTTTGGCCGGCATATGGCTGAAAAATTGGCCACAAAACTGGCCCTGAACAATATGGATGGTTTTTTTAAACGTTATGGCGCGTACGCCATCCTCATCGCCCGATTGCTTCCCTTCGTCTCTTTTGACATTGTTAGCTATGCCGCTGGCCTTACATCGATGCATTTTTCCTCTTTTTTCTGGGCCACGGGGCTGGGGCAGCTGCCCGCTACACTCATATACTCCTACGCAGGAGAGATGCTGACGGGAGGGGTGAAGCAGCTGGTTTTCGGGCTTCTTATCCTCTTTGCCGGTGGTTTTTTTATGCTCCTTCTGAAAAAGATCTGGGGTAAGGCGATTTTTACCAAGAGCCAACCACAAACATGAGGGGGGAGCGGGTGAAGAAAAAAATATGTTTGTTTTTAGGGGGCGTTATCGCTCTCTTTTTAGGCGTGGTTTTGGCGGAGAACCGGGGGCTCTTTACGAAAAGTGAGCCTCGCCACTATTCACAGGCTGATACGACGGCATATAGATATGGCCCGGATATTTTTATCTCGCCTTCGGAGCTGTATGGCCGGTTGCATGAGGCGAACCTCATTATATTGGATGGCAGTCATCCCAGGGTCTATGCAAAAAATCATATCCCCGGTGCCATAAATATTGGATTTAAGGGCCTTTCGAGGTGCAGTGGTAAACCTGGCGATCCCAACTGGGGAACCCTTTTAGACAAAGAGGCGCTCACAAAAAAACTGGAATCTTTGGGTGTCGATGATGATGCATTTGTCGTGGTCTATTCGGATATCCTCAAAGGCCCCGGGGCATGTGGACGCGCCGTTTGGCAGATGAAGGTGGCCGGCCTCGAAAAGGTTCGGCTTCTCTTGGGCGGGCTGGAGCTGTGGAAACGATCCGGGTATGAACTCTCCAAGGAGGTTCTTCGGCCGATACCGGCCACCGGCCTCATGCTGAAAGAGTATGATGAATCCTTGAGAGCTTCGATGGCCTTTGTCTCTGAAACCATGGGCACTCTTAAGATCCTTGATGTGAGGAGTAAAAAAGAATTTACAGGAGAGGATACATCACACGGTGAGGCCCGTGGAGGGCACATCAAGGGTGCTCAGTGGCTGGAGTGGACAGATCTCTTAAATGAGGATAGCACACCCAAATCGGCCGAAGAGATCACGCGTTTGATGGCGTACATGGGTATTACGCCCGCCGATGATTTTGTTTTATACTGAACCATGGGTATACGATCTGGCTTTGCCGCCATGATCCTCAAGGCCGTTGGCTTTGATAAGGTACGAAATTATGAAGCATCCATTTATGAATGGTCTGCAAATTTTCAAATGCCCATGGAGAAGGGGTTCTAGGGTTCTAAGGATGAGTGTCTCGAAAAAGTGCGCGTCGATATAAATGGTAAAAACGTCTATTTTGGCCGTTTGAGCCATGTGACTATTCAGCTTAAAAAAAGCCTTCTATGGGACCAAAGGCCCTTCACATTCTATAGGGGCGGCAAAGCCGCTTAGTCAAAAAATTCCCTGGCCGCCAGAAGGCCTGTTTTTCCACGCCACTGTAACCATGCATTCCTTGAAAAACCGTCTGGCAGGAACACGCACCTGTCAGACGGTTTTTGGCGCTTTTTGAGAAAAAAAGCGCCGGAGGCGCCGCTGAATAGTGGCTACAAATGATACCCTCTCTCCTTCGGGTGATGCTATTCGGGGTCACTCCATCGCCTCTTCTGTCTGGATATCGATGGCGGTTGTGTATTTTCCGTTCTCCCCGTTTATTGTGTGTATCGCACTTTTCACCACCCATGAGAGTTCCGCCACCTCTGTCAACATATCTGGTAATATCACCGGTGTTTCCGCCAACACAAAGGGGTTTCCCACGGCAAGAGACAATAGTCCTGTGGCCCTCCCCCCGAAAAGGGAATCCCCCATGATGCCCCTATCCGCCTCTATGTCTGGGAATAAAAATTTATAGGTTGAGAGTGTTTTTTTCTTGATCACCACCGGCGTTAATGTCTCCCGGGGGGCCCCTTTGGCATGTTCTTTGGGGGTAAAGAGTAGGTGTCTGGGGGTGGTCTTGACCACGGCACCGATATTTTTGGCGATTCGGGTGAGGAGATGAAGGTCTGACTCCTCGTTTTGGCTCAGTGGCTCGCTAGGGATAGAGGCAAGGGAGGGGGGGATGTTGGGGATGAGTTTGTGGCGGGCGGCGATGGTTGTTACCAGCTCACCGATGGTGAGGGGATTGTAGTTGTCCACACGGTTCTCTGTGAGGGTCTGGTGGGTTTGAAGGGATTTGGCTTTGATGGTGAGGCGGTCTGGAGGGCCAGAGATACTTAAGGTCTCTACGGTGAAAAGGCCCATGGGGATCATTCCGATGCCCGAGTGGCCCATGTGGATTTCAAATTCGGCGCCTTTTTTGGGGAAGGCAAGGCGGTTATCCTGGTCATTTAAAATGATGGATGCCGTATTCGACGTGGTGCCGGCCTCATCTTTGACGGTGAGATGGACCAGGCGGTCTTTGATGAGGGGAGTGATGTTTGCCCCATTGGCGATAATGCGAAAGCGAGGGGTCATGTATCCATCCTTATGGCAGGGTGGGTGAGGTGTTGGTCTCCCAGGGTTTCGACAAGGTGATGGCGATATCTGATGGGTGCGCATGGCAGAGGCTCCTTCTCTGGGTCGAAATAGCGTCGTTAATCGGCACGCAAGCGATTATAATTTTATCTCTCAAAGACGGTCTGTTCGTCAAGCTTGTTCTATCTTTACTCTCTTATCTATTCTTTAAATTGATTTTATCCATATCGCTATATAGACTGTGTATAGAGCCTTTTGCGGCGGATTGGTATGATGTTATTTTCTCTTTAAGAGATCTTATGAGCTAATTTTTAAGATATGTTTTTATGCTTATGTGCTCCGATTCTAAGAAAGGGTATGATGTGGCGCTTAAAGATAATATTGAAGGATATTGGTAAGTAAAAGGAGCGTCGAAAGAAGGGTCTTATTCCCATTTTAATATTTTTTTATTGTCTCAAAGATTGAGGTATTTTTTGGGCGTCTCTTTTTCTATAGGGAAGGGGGTGGTGGATTTTTTTAAGAGAGAGAGAGTAGAGCGGGTAGTGGATGAGATACTTTATGTTCTTGATATTTTAACCGCCATATGAGACGATTAGAGTATATTTCTATATACTCGTTTATTTATTAGCCACATCATCCTTAAAATTAATCACTTCATATTGAAAGACCTCCCAAGAAAAATGTCATCTTGTATGTTCCTCCTGCATGGTGAGTCCTATAGTAAATGGATGGCGAGATTTATGGGCTGGTATCCTTTGAAGGGCAGAATTTTTTGCTTATTAAGATGTGATTTTGATATCTGTTTTGGAATCGATGGGGTGTTAAATCGTAAGAATTTATCCCTAAGGTAGGACTGTCATATATCCTTGATATATAAAATATATAGGGGTTTATATATAAACTATGTCCTTTTTGAGTATAGTTAATTTTTTTATAATTGACAGCAATTTTTAGATTGCTTACTTGGCAGTGTTTCTGATATAACCCGACGTTCATTTGTATGCGAATGGAAAAATTTCACGAGTCGGTACCAGTTGTCCGGGCTCTTCGCCGGGCTATGGGAATTGTCCGTTATGCAACGCGTATAATTTTGAGGCGACGTGCTTTAAAGGGGATGCGTGTCACATAAGTTTCGTCCATGCCCGCTGCCGAGGGGAGATGTTTCTTCGGGGTGGATGTGGCCGGTTATGGTGAGATGGCGGGTCTTTTTTAAAGCCTATGGTGAAACGAAATGCACACTTTTTAAAGGAGATGAGAGAGTTATGAAGAATGATGTATTGGCAAACCCGGGGCCATTGGGCCTTATGGGCTTCGGAATGACAACGGTTCTTTTGAATATTCACAACGCCGGTTTTTTTCCCATGAGCGCCATGATTTTGGCCATGGGTATTTTTTATGGCGGTATAGCCCAGATTATTGCCGGTATCCTTGAGTTTAAAAAGGGTAACACCTTTGGTATGACGGCTTTTATCTCTTTCGGACACTTCTGGATTACCTTGGTGGCCCTGATCCTTATGCCCAAATTTGGGTGGATCGAAGCCACGAGCCACCAGTTTATGGGGTGGTATCTCTTCATGTGGGGGATTTTTACCTTCTTTATGTTCTTTGGAACCCTGAAGGCCAACCGGGGGCTTCAGTTTGTTTTTGGTTCCCTTACGGTTCTCTTCGCCCTTTTGGCCGCTCATAACTGGACCGGTTCTGCCTTTATCGGCACCATCGCTGGTTTTGAAGGGATCATATGTGGCTTAAGCGCGATTTACCTTGCCATGGCCGAGGTGCTCAACGAGCAGTACGGGCGTGTGGTGCTCCCCATCGGGTAGAGCGTCAGCTGCTGGATTTTTTTTATTTCTCTTGTCAAGGTCCTATTGAAGGGCCTCTCACCGTATATAGTCTCTGCGGTGGGGGGCCCTTTTTTATTTTTAGACTTTATTTTTTGTACGATCCTTCGGTGTTGTTTGCTGTCGGATGAATATGGTAAGAGAGGTAGAATTATTGACGATGTAACCCTAGGGAGAATCCCGAATACCATGAAAGTGATAAAAATTGGCGGCGGCTGCCTCAAAGGCAAAAAGACCATCGAATCCATTCTCGATCTTCTCGCACGACGAGTGAGTGGCGATATTATTGTTGTATCGGCTCTTCACGGCATCACCGATATGCTTATCGACGGTATGGCCGATGCCCTGGCCGATGAGGAGAAGATTCCCTCTTTGATGACGCGGATTCGCAGCAAGCATATGGCAACGGCGCGTCATATTATCTCCGATCCGGATCTTCAGAAGGCATTTTCCAAGACCTTTGGCAAGGGTATCCAGAGGCTGGAACGTTACTACTATGGCCTCAGCTACACGGGGGAGAGTACTCCCAAGATGCGCGATCTCATCAGTAGCTATGGGGAGCGTTTCAGCGCGGAGCTCCTCACCTGTGCCATGAATGCACGGGGCGTCTCGTCTGTCTGCCGGATGCCCCAGGATATTGGGATGATCACCGATGGAAAGTATGAAGATGCCACCGCAGACTTGGAGGTGACCCGGGGCAATTTTCGTGAGCATCTAACCCCCCTTATCGATTCTGGGACCCTGGTTTTTATTCCTGGCTTCTACGGTGTCAGTCAGACGGGCGACATCACCACCTATGGTCGGGGGGGGACCGATTATTCGGCGGCCGTTGCCACCGTCGCCATGGAAGCCACTGTTTTGGAGTTCTGGAAGGATGTGGCTGGATTTATGACGGCCGATCCCCGTATGGTTTCCGAGGCCGAGCTCATTCCTATTCTCTCCTACGCCGAAGCCGCCGAATTGTGCTACTTCGGGGCAAAGATTCTTCACCCCCGGGCCGTGGAACCTATTCGTCGTTACGGTCTGGATATCGCCATAAAGAGTACCCTAGACCCCGACGCCCCGGGCAGTCTGATCACCCATACCAGCCCTGAGGCTCCCCGTGTGATTAAGAGTGTGACCCAGAACACCGAGGTGGGCATTATTAAGGTGTACGCCTCCGGTGTTGGGGCCCGTCCCGGTATGCTGGCCGAGGTGACCGGTTGCGTCACCGACAGCGGTATTAATATCAAATCGGTGGTCACGTCCCAGACCTGCATCTCGCTGCTTCTCGACAAGCGGGATATGGATCGGGGGTATGCCATCCTTGAAAAGTTGACCCCCAACCCCTTTCGCAAGGTGGACCGGGAGGATGCGGTGGCCCTCATCAGTATGGTGGGGGAGGGCTTGCACACCCGCAAGGGGGTGGCGGCCCGCTGTTTCTCAGCCATGGATGAGGCCCGGATCAATGTGGAGATGATCGCCTTTGGCCCCTCACCGGTGGCCCTATATTTCATTGTCCACGAGAAGGATTTAAAGGCCTCGGTCCGCGCCTTGCATGGCACCTTTTTTAATGGGGGGGAGGGGTGATGACATTCTGATTCGGCCCGACGGGTCCCCTTTGTTTTTTGTGGGTCACTATTCGGCTCTTGAACAAGGGTCTTCTATGGTGAAAATGGGTTTAAAAACTGAGCCTCCGGCGGCGAGGTGTGCCACCTCGAAAGCAGATTGCATATGCGCTTTACCCCTCGTTCCTCGGGGCAAATCACATACGCCTTTGATTCTTCGCTTAAACCCAAAGTGGCTTGAGAATATTTGTTTATCAAACTTTTCAAAAGGTTGGCTCCCGGTAGGACCGCCGGAGGCTTAAGCTGAATCGTTATTTTTTTAAGGAGTCATCATGGGTCTCTTCTCGTTTTTTGTTAAATCACCCGCCGACAGAGAGAAAAAGGGCGATGCCCTGGTTTTGGCCAGTCATTATGGACCTGCGCGTATCGAATATGCCAAGGCTCTGGAGGCCCTCTCTGGAAAAGTGGTGGGGCAGGATGCCCTTCGGGGGCGAATTGAAGAGAAATACGCCGGGTGCGGGGAGATGCTGGCCAGAATTCATCTTGAGAGTGCGGTTGATCTCCATGAGTCGGGTATCGATGCCGAGGCCCATCATCTCCTCTATCTGGCCAGTCAGTTGGCCTCGGAAGGGGAGACTAAAAAGGCCATCGCAGACCTCATGGCTCTCTTGAACAGTGCCATGGCCCATGAGGGTGAGGAGTGGGAGCCGGCTGAAAAAGGGGTGAAAGACGAGTTGCCCCGGGAGGATGAGGCCTTTGAGGCCCTTTGTTTCTCCCTTCCTGAAGATCAGGCAACGGCGTATCTGGGGTATGGTGATGCCTTTAAGCGTGGTTACAGTGCCTTGAATGCAGGCTCTTTTGCCGAGGCCGAAGGGGCTCTGGACGAGGCCTTGGAGGCAAACGGGCTATCGAGCTATGTGGCCATGGAGTTGGCCACAGCCTGCGAGCATCTCGGGAAAAATGAGAAGGCGAAGGCGCTTCTCGAAACCTTTCTCATCCATTATCCCACCCATACCCATGGGGTGGAACTACTCTGCCATCTTCATGTGAAAGAGGGGGACTCCATAAGGGCTCTCGCCCTTTTGGAGGAGGCGATCGGGGCCATGGAGACGATTTCTGTGGCGTTTATTGTCCTTAAGGGTCGGCTTCTCTCGGAGCTCCATGGGGGGGAGGCGGCGGAAACTTGGCTCGAGGGGCATTTGAAAAATCAGTGGGAGGAGAGCATCGCCTTTCTTCTTGCCCGCCTTAAGAAGGCGCGGGGAGAGAGCCGCGCCGCCCGAGAGCTTTTGGCAACCTCCATGGGGCGGTGTGCCGGTTGTGGCAGGCGTCCCCCTTCCCATATACGGCTCATGTACAGCGATATTCTTCGGGAGGAGGGGGATGTCTCAGTCTCCCTCATCGAACGCTACCTGACGCTGGCCATGGAGGATCCCGCCACCGCTTCGAATGCCTACGGGGCCGTCAGCGATATCTATCGCCGCCGGGGGGATATCGGCGAAGCAGACCGTTACGCGGCGATGGTGGAAGGGCCGGAGCAACCATAAAACATACAAAAATCGATGCCTTCTATGGTTAAAACGGGCATGAAAACCGAGCCTGCCGGCGGCAAGGTGAACCACCTTGAAAGCACTGCGGCATTCTTATTAAATCTGTTATTTGTTTTTTAGCTGTGTCTCCGGCGCTCCTGCCGGGGGCTATTCTCTTGGAATCCTCTCCCCCCTCGTTTCTGCCGCCTGACCCATAAAAAGGGGAGGCGGCATCCCATGTAAGACAATCCATCCATATATATTTTCGAAAAATGATCCCTTACAATTTGCTTGCTGCCGCCTGGCTTTAAGTCGACATGGCGGATGGCCTTCCAGATATATGGAGACGCCATGTTTTTTGAACGGGGCATTCATGTGAAGAAAATGATTTCTTTATAGTAAAACAGTCAGTATAATATTTTATAGAAAATCATTTTTTATGTACGTTTGTGTGGGCAGAGACTGGGAGTCTGGTAGGGATCATAAGGACATGGAGGCGACATATTATGACGAGAGAGGCGATGGAGATTTTATTGAAACCAGTGGGTTGTGTTCGAAGCACTCTTGTACAGCCTGAGCTGCATGCCGATGCGGATGATATTGTATTAAAAGAGGGCAATGAGGGTGCCCGAGAACGGGTTGAGATGGTGGCTAAAAATATCTCGGAAATTGTGATTGAAACATGTTTTGATGGTATTTTGGACGGCATTGAAGAGTTCTCTCATATCCTTGTTCTCTACTGGCCGCATCTGGTGCCAGAGGAGAGCCGGTCATTGCTTAAAGTGCATCCCATGGGGCGAACGGATCTTCCCATGAAGGGTATCTTCTCGACATGCAGCCCCGCACGTCCCAATCCGATTCTTGTGACAGCGGTGAAGCTCTTATCACGGGTGGGTAACACCTTAAGCGTTGAAGGGCTGGAGGCTGTCGACGGGAGTCCCATCATCGATATTAAGCCATATATGACTCATTATTACAGGCCCGAAGGTGTTGCCATGGCAGGGTGGATGGAGAAATTACTCGAAGAGGTCGGGGCCGGTGAGAGGTAACTTTATCCTAATATACAGTCGTGGAACTAAAGTAAGTAGAGAGTAAAATAGTACCCTCTCAAGTGTTTGAGATGTTCCCTTTGGGCTAGTAGGATAGAAAAGGGGCATTGGGGGGATTGAGAATCATTAATAGCCTTTAATGATTCTCTTATTTAAGACGAAACCAAGCGGATCCTTTGGGGTTAAATAAGGTATATATATGTGCTATAGAGGTTTTTTTTGATCCACTAATGGGGATGGAAGGGTGCTGATCTGATCTCTTAAGAGACATTGAGTATTGCCTTAATAAGATTTACCGGGTAAGGTTTTATGCAGGAGAACATCACGCTGAGGTGGTGTTCCTGTGCATACTGACTATGAATATGTAAGGACTTAAAGAGATGATCAAACACAATTGTGCAAAATGCAGATTTCGGGCAATCTACGATACCAACACCAAATCCCCGCTGGGCCGGGTGTGGCGCTGGCACATCGGGTGGTGTCCCGGATGGAAAGGATATATGGAAACGCTCTCCGCCGATGAGAGTGCCCAGGTCACTGAAACCTACGGTTTGAAAAAGTAGGGTCGATTTCGGTTTTTAAAAACGCCTCCGGCCATCGGTGGGTCGCTCATCGGGTGTATTTTGGTTTGCCTTTCTTGGGAGAGGCGTTTTTATTTTATCTGAGTGAGGTGCATTATTTAGGTATCGGTTCGAGGGGCGCTTTTTCGCCGGCGATATCCTTGATTTCGCCTCTGCTGGGTTGGGTGGTTCGATGCCATCGTGAGCCCTTTTGTTTGGATGTGTCCGCCTCTCAATGAGTATGGTCTTATATTTTTTTACTATACGCTTGAATATACACCATTTGCGTGGTAAAATTTCGCAATTTTTAATTTTAAAATACCTTCTTTGTAAATATATCAGTATCTATAACCTTGAAAAAATGCCTCATAATATCAGGCATCTATATTTTCTCAAGGCGCATGAATCAATTGCCTGGTCTCTTTTTTGTCCCGCATACGGGGCTGGAATCTATACAGCATATCGAAGATAACTCCTTATATATAGACATAAGACGGTGACATGATAACCTTAGTCACTGTTGTATACCTGTAATTTTGCATGCGCCTTCTCCCATCCGGGCTTTTTAAGGGGGCGATAATGCATTTTAAGTCCCACTCTTTTTTTTAATATCGCCTTAAAAAAGCTATTTTTTAATAAGTATTTGGCTTTGCTTTATATTTATTCGAATTTATGTAGTCCGGATCAGTCATGCCGAGTGATCGGCATTCTCTTAACTGGAATCAGGAGGTAACAGTCAATGGGTGGAATGAATAAAATGGGTCGATTTTTGATGGGTCTTGTGGCCATCGCCTTGTGCGCGGCCCCGGCCGCAGCCGCCACGTTTGAATTTCATGGCGATTTTAACAACCGTTTCAATTTGTATACCAACCACTCTGATTTTTATTCGAGTGGGGGTACGATGGAGAAAAGTCTTCTCGATAAAAATCCCGATGGCAGTACTACTATCAATCGTAACAATACCAAGGTCATCGGTACCGATGATAGGAAGACTACCTGGGGTGATATCAAGTACCGTCTCTGGAGTGAGGTCCTAAGCGATGATGGCAAGATTAAAGGGGTGTATGCCGTCGAGCTGGGTGCCATGCGTTTTGGGCAAGATTATTCCAAGGGTGGGGGCGCCACCTATTCCGGGGATGGAGTCAATATCGAGACCCGATGGGCCTATACCGATTTTGCCTTGCCCAATACGGAAAATGCTCGGGTGAAGATCGGTTTGCAGCCCTTTGCCCTCAATAGTTTTGTATGGAACGAGACGGCCATGGGGGTTGCCTTTAGCAACCAGTTCGATGATATGAAATACCAGGTAGCCTGGATGCGTGGGAAAGAGCACTTTAGTGGAGATAATGACCAGGACTCTTCAGATGCCCTTTCGGTCCGTTTCGATATGAAACCGGCGGCAGAGTGTAAGGTGGGGCTCTTCGCCCTCTATCAGTTTTCCGATCCCAATGGCGATGGTAGCATCGATGCCGGTACGTATGAGGTGAAAAAGTTTGAAGATGTGGATATGGATCTTTATACCGTGGGTGCCGATGGGAAGGCGAGTATGGATAATTTCTTCATGAACTGGGATGCCATGTATCAGTTCGGAGATATCGATAACGCCTCATTTACAGGCCTTAACGGGAGTGCGACTGGTGATTTTGATGTGTCGGCCTTCCTTTTGCACGGTACCATCGGTATGGATATGGGGGCCAATCGCTTTAGCTACACTACCTGGTATGCCTCCGGTGATGATAACGACTCCGATTCCGATTTCGATGCCTTTCTCTCCACCGATGTGGATCGAGCCGACAGTATCGTCCTCTTTGAAGGGGGCTACACCGATGACAACTATGGAACGGAGCGTCCCTATATTCTCAACAAGGGATTGTACTTTAATAAGCTGGCCATGGACAGGGTCTGCTCCGACAAGCTGAAGGCCGGGGGCGCTCTTCTCTATATGATGACTGCCGAAGATGTGGAATACACCGATGACGGGGGCAATGGCCGTTCCAACGATGAGATTGGTTTTGAGGTAGATGCCTACGCCACTTATATGATCTATGAGAACCTCGAATTCTCCCTGAACGCCGGGTATCTATTTGCGGGTAATGCCATGGATGTGTTTGAAGCAGATCGAGATGGCAATGCCGATGAGGATATTTATTGCCTGACCTCTAGGATTCGATTCAAGTTTTAATACGGAGCCTCTCTTTGTATGGGAGGGGTATTTAGAAATGACAATCCTCTGCGTTTTTCTTCCCCTCCGGGGTCGAACGCAGGCGATGTATAGGGGGCTCGCCAGGGCCCCCTATTATTAATGAAAGAATATGGATGACGATCGTCGGCCCTTCTGTGATGAATCGTTACCCTTGATACATGAGAGCATATATTCAAATGATGCCCATCGCTTCTCTTCGTCGGTATCATTTGAAAAATGATAGGTTTCCCGCCCCGCTTGCCGCCTGAAATCACGGTGGTATTTTGATACAATTAAATATTTTTTAAAATATGGCCAGAGCCCTTACCTTTAGGCGAATAGGGATGCGGGAGAGGGCATATCCATGTTTTTTTAAAAGGATGCGGATATAGGGTCTTCAACTGTCTTTAAATTAAAGATAAGGAGTTTTAATATATGAAAAAAATGGCGACGATGATGGGGATGTTTGTGTGTGTGTGGTTCGTTGGGATGGTGGATGTGGAAGGGTCGTGGCTGGATAAGGTCAATATTTTTAAGAAAACGGAGGAGAAGGCGGTGACTCTCCCGGATCAAGGGGTCGGTGCCGATGAGATCGCTGCTGCGTTTAAAGAGGCCCTTCGTATGGGTACCTCCCATGTCGTCGACCGTCTGGGGGGGGTGGATGGATTCAATAAAGACCCGGCTATCCATATTCCCTTGCCGGCAGCTCTGAATACCGTAAAGGTCGCCGTGGATAAAATCGGCATGGGGCACATGGTCGATGCCCTTGAACTTAAGCTGAACCGTGCCGCCGAAGCGGCGACGCCCAAGGCGAAATCACTTTTTATTCAGGCGATTACCGAGATGAGTTTTGATGATGTTAGGGCGATATATGAGGGGCCAGACAACTCGGCCACTCTCTATTTTCAAGAGAAAATGTCCCCTCTTTTAAAAGAAGAGATGCAACCCATCGTTAGCCAGACCCTGTCAGAGGTGGGGGCGATTCAGGCCTATGATACGGTGATGGCTCAGTACAAGACCGTCCCCTTTGTCCCGGATGTTACGGCAAATTTAACGGATTATGTACTGGTAAAAGGGGTGGAGGGGATTTTTTACTATATTGCCCAGGAAGAGGCGGCCATTCGTAAAAATCCAGTGAAGCAGACCACCGACTTACTAAAGAAGGTGTTTGGTGTCAATCCGGCCGGGGGTGGGGTATGAGAACGAATCGTGGATGATAATACCAATTTGATATGTTATGTTGCCAGATGAAGGGTGGCCCCCCTTTAAATTTTTTTGCCCCCTTTTTTATCCACAGTCTCTATTATCGCTATTATGGCGTATGGACAGGCAGGTGACTATGACGGATTCACATGAAATAAAAAAGCTTGATTCCGGCTTTCAGTTGATTCTCATCACCTGGGTCGCTATTTTTTGTTCTTTAGGTGTTTATCTCGGTGTGTGTCTCTTCTTGAAAGATACCTTTCCTTCTGGGGTCGACGATGGATTTCTCCTTGCGACCTTGAAGTATGTGCTCTTGGGTCTCTCTGTGGTGACCTTAGGTGGGGTCCATTTTTTTAAGGGATTTCTTTTGAAATATCCGGGGTTTGCACGATCGATCCGCCCTGTCATACCCGGACAGCATCCGGCGGTGGCCCGTTATACCCTCGTTGTGATCATCACCTCGGCCCTTTTGGAGACCATCGGTATTTACGGCCTCATCCTCTTTCTTGTGGCCGGGGATACCCTCTTTTTTTATCAGCTTCTGGGGCTATCTGCCGGGGCCATGATCGTTTATCGGCCCAGAAAAGAGGAGCTGAAGAGTCTATTTTACCGTATGAATCAGGTGGGATAGCATGGGGTAATAAAGGGGCTACGCTCTATTCAGGGGCGAGGCCTCTTATAAATGTGGCCTGCCACACTCGCTTTTTTTGGGAGGGGTGGGGAATCGATGGGGCCCCCGGCACGTGTGCCGGAGGCTTTTTTTATTTTTCCGTGGG
Organism: Desulfobacteraceae bacterium; assembly: GCA_013619155.1. Classification (GTDB taxonomy): domain Bacteria; phylum Desulfobacterota; class Desulfobacteria; order Desulfobacterales; family Desulfolunaceae; genus Desulfoluna. Next base: position 21,487 of record JABXKT010000001.1, on the reverse strand, counting down.
AAATAGCGGCAACGCTTCTAAAAATAGGATGTCCTCTCGCAGGGCGGCATCGCCTTCGGCGAGGATTGCCGCCTTGACGGTGACAATACCCCCGACGGCTTTCACGAGACGCTCAATGGCCTCGATGGACTCCCCTGTACTGATCACATCGTCGATGATGGCCACACGTTTTCCCCGAATCGATGCCGCATCATCGGCATCGAGACAGAGAAGCTGTTTGTCTGTGGTGGTGATGGACTGGACGGCATCGATGACGGGGTCGTTCATATAGGCCTTGACGCTTTTTCGGGCCACAAAAAATTTCGGCATCTTCATGAGTCGCGATATTTCGAATGCCAGAGGAATGCCCTTGGCTTCGGCGGTGACGATGACGTCGATTTCGGGTAGCTTTTCGATGATTTTTGGGGCGGCGGCACAGATCAGTTCGGTATCCCCTAAAATGACAAAGCTTGCGATGCTGAGTGTCTCACTGATCGGGATGATGGGCAGCTCGCGGCTGACACCGGCCACCTTTAGTGGGTATGTTTTTTTCATGATGTCTCCTTGGACAGGCTTTTTTTTGAGCTGAATAGTTACTTCGGTTTTTTTAAAATGGATTGGCCATGGCATCCCTGGCTCTTTTACATGCCTACCAAAGGGGAGATGCATTTCACGATGAGGCCTGCCATCATCCCTAAGAAGGGGTCGGAGATAGCGGTCACTGCCATGGTGACGCCGCCCACCAGGGAGTCGCCTCCGCCGAGGGCTGCCGCGGCGTTGATGGGGACGGTGACAAGGGCTCCCAGAACGAAGAGAAAGCCGGCAATGGATTCGCTGGGAACGTACTTGCCGATTTTTGGGAGGAGGCCGGCCAGGAGGATGATGGCCATGAGGGTCATCATGAGGACGCCGGAGAATACGGGATGGGGGGCGCTCCCCGTGGCGGAGATGATGGATTCCACGGGACCTCCGCCAAAAAGGGAGGAGGCCATGTCTGCCAGGCTGCTGTAAATCGCCAGGTGATCTACATTGACATCGGCCTGGGCGATGGTGCCGGTGATTTTACCAAAGGCGATGTTGGCACCGATATTGAGACACACCATGGCCAGGGCTCCCCGTGCCACCGAAATATTGAAAATCATCTTTTGGAGCTTGAAGCCCTCTTTCTCTACGGCATTTACGGTGGATTTTTGCTGAAGCATAAGGGCTACGACGCTTGAGAGCCCCACGGAGAGGGTGATGGTGTAGACGAGGTCTTTTGTGATCATATAGGTGAGAAAGCCTGAGGCGATGGAACTCATCCCCACGGCCCTGTTTTTTGATGTCATCTCGAAGGCCACCTTGGCCAGCATGATCCCTACGCCGGCCATCATGCCGTTGGTAATGGCCGGGCCCACAAAGGTGACAATTTTCTCGAGAAATCCGAATACACCAATGGTCGCCATGGCTGCGGCGCCAAAGAAGATCATGGAGAGACGCTCCTGCATGTTTTTACCCATGGTGCCTGCCAGGGTGATGGTCTCAGCCTGGAAGGAGATGGGGGCCACGCAGCTGAAGAGAAGGCAGCCGGCAGATCCGACGATGAAGGCAAGGGCGGTGGGGACGGAGGCAAATCCAAAGGAAAGGGCCAGAAGGCCCTGGGGCAATCCGTTGAGGATCACACTTAAAGCGGCCAGTATATCTTTTAAATACTCCATTGAGACACTCCTTATGGGGCTGTAGCTCTTCTGGGACTTAGGTAAAAGGGGTCTCTCTTGAGGACGCAGAAGTCCCTATTCGGGGGCGTCCCATGGATGGGATGCTCTCTTTGGTGGTATCTACGCACTCCCATAGTCGGATGGACGGCCTTCCGGTAGAGACTCCTGACCCATGTCATCAGGATTATATGAGGTGATTATGTGAAAGTGAGGTGAATAACAGGGCCATGGCGTGAATACAATGGGCGGGGTCTATATTTTACAGGTGTGAGTTGTCGGGGAACGTATTCTTACGGGTTGGTTTTTAGTGCCCACCCCGCTAACTGCCCGGTTCGAAAAAGGATGGGGGCGGTGCGGTCCATAAGCGCTCTCCTCTCATCTGATTCTTCCCAGTGGGAGCTATTGGACCCCTTGTCTCTGTGGAAGGTCAGGGCTCCTGATTGGTCCCTTTTTAGGGTGTAAGATGCTGGGGGGCTTTTTAAACCTGATTACCACCCTTTTACAGCCACGTTTGTGGTAAGCGAGCCCTTTTATTCAAAAGCAGCGAAAGCAACGCATCGCGTCATTGAGGCAGGATGCTTTCTCTGGTGAAAGTGGGCTTAAAAATTGAGCCTTCGGCGGCAAGGTGTGTCACCTTGAAAGCAGGCCAGCATATGCGCGTCACCCCTCGTGCCTCGGGGTAAATCGCATACTCCTTTGATTTTTTGATTAAATTGAAATGATCTGATGATGTCTGTTTGGCAAGCCCGATCTTTCAAATCAGGCAAAAGGTGGGCTCCCGGCAAGGCTGCCGGAGGCATCTTTAACCCGGATGCCTCCGGCGGCGAGGGTGGCGAAGCCACTTAGGCAAAAACACCTCGAAAGCGGGTAACCGCTGCGCTTTGTTTCTCGTTTCTCGGGACAAATCACAGCGCTATTCTTATGAAATTCGGATGCTTATTTTTTGTCAAATCCTTATGTAATTCGGGTGGGTAGGACCCGCCGTATCTCTAATTTTTGTAAACAGTGACGGCCATATATTTAGAGTGTAAACGGCTAAAATAGACGTTTTTCCGATTAAATCGACACGCCCGGCCGCCGGAGGCTTTTTCTTATTACAAACTGAAATAGGTATCATGAGAAGAGGCATAAACGCAGCCTGTCTTGATGACCACAGTGATGGCTGAGCATAAGGGGGAATCACAGTGGATGGGCGTTCATGGTTGCGAAACTAGGTGGCGATAATCTATGCTTGTGGGTCTATTTTTAATCCCTTTTTTAAGGGGAAATGCCTTGGAGAAACGGGTTTATTTATAAGGATAAGGAGGTTTTTAGTATGAGAGGACTTTTGATTGTGGCCCATGGAAGCCGGCGCGGGGGATCCAATGATGAGGTACGGCGACTGGCCGAAGAGGTGGCCCGGAGTGCCGAGGTGGCTTTTGAAAAGGTGGGGTGTGCCTTCCTGGAGTTGACGACGCCCTTGATCGCACCGGCCATGGCTGATCTTGTGGCAGAAGGGGTGACGGATCTGCTTGTTTTCCCGCTCTTTCTCGCCGCAGGCACCCATGTGACCACAGATATCCCTCAGATTGTGGCCGAGGAGGCCAGGGTCCACCCGGACCTTCGTGTGGCTGTGCTTCCCCATCTGGGGGCCGTGGAGGGCCTTGGTTCCCTTATCGTCACCCATGTGAATACTCATCTGGCCGATGAAAAATGAGGATAGCATCTCGTCGGCACCCCCTAGGGCCCCTTGGGAACTTGAACGTATGACACGTGACCATACCTATATTTTAGAAGCGATTCTTGAGATCATCACCGACTCTGAGAACCCGGATCAGTCTCTGGATCGTATCGTACAGATGATTGCCCGGCGATTCTCCACCGATGTCTGCTCGGTCTATGTCTACAATCCGCATGAGAACAGTCTGCAACTGAAGGCTACGGTGGGTTTGAATAAGGCCTCGGTGGGTGTCATTGCCATGGATGTGCACGAGGGACTCACCGGGATGGTGATCGAGACCATGGCCCCGGTGTTTATCGTGAACCCCTCCCTCCATGTTCGGTACAAATATTATGATGGCAGCGGCGAGGAGGTGTATACGACCTATCTTGGCGTACCGCTGATCTATCACAAGAAGGTGCTGGGCGCGATTGTGGTTCAAACTCTGGCCGAGGAGGGCATCGGTGAGGCAGATATTCCCCTCTTCAAGAGCATTGCCAGTCAGATTGCCGCCACCGTTGCCTTTACGGTTCTTCAGGGAGAGCGCCAGGGCGTGGCCCACGACGAGGCCTTAAGGGTCATCGAGGGTACGTGTGACACTCTGGAAGTGGGGGGTGGGCAGAACCACCTTCGCGGGGATCCAGTCTCCGATCGTGTGGCCACCGGGTATGCCGACTACACGTTTAAAACCATTGATTTTCATCAGATTCATCGCATGGGGATCACCGATGTGGGGGCAGAGGTCACTCGTCTTGACGAGGCCTTCGATACCGCCTCGGCCCAGGTCGAGGCGGTCGCCGTGGAGGCGCGAGACATCTCGGATCAGGAGAGGGCCATTATTGAGGCTCACCTCATGTACCTTGGCGACCCCTCGTTGCGAAAGAAAATAGTGTCCCGAATTAAAGAGAGGGTGAGCGCTGAATATGCCTTGAAGCGGGTGATCCTCGACTACGCCGAGATGTTGACGGCTATGGACGACTCCTATTTGAGTGAGCGCTCCTTGGATATTTTGGATATCGGTCGTCGCGTCCTGGCAAATCTCGTGGGGTTGGGGAGCGATTCGGGGCAGGCATTTACGCAGGATACCATTATCGTCGCCTCGGATATTTCGCCGGTGGATCTTTTGGCCATTCGGCAGCCACACCTTAAAGGTATCGTTTTGGCCAAGGGGGGGCGTACCTCTCATACGGTGATCATGGCACGATCCCTTGAAATTCCCATTGTCATCGGGGTGGAAGGGGTTCTCGATCATGTGCGGGCCAACGATTATCTCATTGTCGATGGTATCTCAGGTCTCGTCTATCCCAACCCCTCGCCTGATATATGCGAGGAGTATGCGCGGCGGCAAGAGGAGAGCCTGAAGGTTCGGAAAAGGCAAGAGGGGGAGCGTGAACTTCTGGCCGTGACCACAGACGGCGTCGAGATGAAGCTGGGCGCAAACATCGGCCTGCTCTCGGATATGATGCTGGCCCGGCAGTATGGTGCCGATCATATTGGTTTGTACCGTACGGAATTTCCCTTTCTGCTTCGAAAGTCATTTCCTTCCGAAGAGGAGCAGGTGGCCCTCTACACCCGTGTGCTGGAAAAGGCCAAGGGTCGTCCTGTGACCATTCGTACCTTTGACGTAGGGGGCGATAAATTTTTGTCGTATCTGGAGTACCCAAAAGAGGATAACCCCTTTTTAGGCTGGCGCTCCATTCGCTTGAGCTTGGACTTAGAGGATGTATTCAGGGTTCAGATTCGCGCCATTTTAAGAGCCTCGGCCTTTGGTAAGACCCGAATCCTTTTTCCCATGATCTCCAGTGTCGATGAGATCCGGCGGGTCGTGGCCTTGGTCAATGATGAGAAGTCCGCCTTGGATGGAGCCGGAGTGGCCTACGACCGAAAAATTGAGTTGGGGATTATGGTGGAGGTACCGGCAGCGGTGCCGATTTTAGATCGCTTGCTCCGGTATGTGGACTTTGTCAACGTGGGCACCAACGATTTGATGCAGTACCTCCTTGCCGTGGATCGCAACAACAAGAAGGTGGCCGTTCATTTTAACGCGCTTCACCCTGCCGTGATATCAACGGTTCATCAGATCGTCTCGGTGTGCCGGCAGTTTGGAAAAAAACTCTGCATCTGTGGTGAGGCCGCCGCCGTTAACGAGAGCATCTTTCTTTTTCTGGGCATGGGCGCCGACCATATCAGTATGGTTCCCTCGGCCATTCCCGATGTCAAAGAGTTTATCCGCTCTGTAAGCGCCTTAGAGGCGAAGAGGGTCTTGGCCGAGGTTCTTAAGATGGAGGACGCCCAGGAGATTGAAGCCTGTCTGATGGATACATTGGGGACGGCTGTCTCGTAAACGCAAAAGGGGGCCTTTTTTTGTAACTATTCCAGCTTGTAAGAGAAAAATCCTCCGGCGGCCCTGCCGGGGGCCAACTTTTTGCAAAAGGTTGCCAAACAGGTCATATGAATTGATTCACGTGTAAAACCAAATCAAAGGTGTATGTGATTTGCCCCGAGGCACGAGGGGTAAAACGCATACGCTACCCGCTTTCAAGGTGGCACACCGTGCCGCCGGAGGCCCTTTTTCTGGTCACTTTAACCATAGAGGGCCTATATTTTGTTTTAAAGTGAACTCGCTTACCGCACATGTGGCTGTAAAAGGATGGTAATCACGTTTGAAAATGTATAAAAAGGCCGCGTTGTATTTTTACGCGGCTTTTTTTGTAAGGTGTCTCTGGCACATCACCGATGCCTCCCCCTTTGCCTTTCATGGGTGTATCGTCCTCATTAATGCCATCTTTTATCTATATGAGTACCGGGGGTGGTCAGAGCGAATAGCGTCTCCATAATCGCTTGACCCGTTTTAACCCAGGCATGGGACGTCTGGAATTTTTTCCTTCCTTATCTCCTTGGTGTGCTTTTAAAGAGGCATTATTATTTTGTTGAATCCTAACGCCTTGTGGCGTATGCCTATTCTTAGTAATATTCATGGAGAATATAAGGGATGATATCTATGTTTAAATGAGGAGATGAGGATGCTCTTAAGGTTTGACGGAAAAGAGCCCCGGGTGGGCACGGGGTCCTATGTGAGTGAGAGCGCCCGTGTTATCGGGGATGTAATGATCGGAGACCACTGCTATATCGGTCATGGGGCCATTTTAAGGGGAGATTACGGCCGCATTGAGATCGGTGACGGTACCGCCGTGGAAGAGGGCGTCATCGTCCACGCGCCCCCGGAAGGGCTCAATAAGATCGGCAACCATGTTACCATTGGCCATGGGGCCGTGGTCCACGGAAATTGTATCGGCGATTTTTCGGTGATCGGTATGGGGTCGGTGACCAGTATCTGGTCTGAGATAGGCCAGTGGACCATCGTCGCCGAAGGGGCCATCGTCAAGCTCAGGCAGGTGATCCCGGACCGGGTGGTGGTGGCGGGTAATCCCGCCGCCTTCGTTCGGGATATCTCCCCAAAGGACCAGGAGTTCTGGAGTTGGGGAAAGAAGATTTACGTGGACCTGGCGGCCAAGTATCTGGACGTGGGGATGGAGGTGGTGGGCTAGGCGGGGTGCCTCTTCCCAGCTTATGAGTCATCGCCCCAGGGGGCCTCGTTTGAAACGATGGGCCCCTTATTTATTCACCACAGGTGGAGGGATATCTATGCCGTCTATTTATTTTTTATGGGTGATTTTTATCTGTGCTATGACTGTCGGCGGGTGTATCGGCACGATACCGGAGAGTGCCTCCGATCCTCGGGTCTCCGGGGCTGAGTCTCTGTCCGATGGGCGAGATGTGCGTGCCGGGGATCTCTTTGAAATCCTCGGCACGGTGATATATGAACCCATGGAAGGGGGCTTTTATGCCATTCGGGGTGATGACGGCAGAGCCTATGATCCCGTGAACCTTCCAGAGGCATTCAGACGAGAGGGGCTTAAGGTGAGGATCGGGGCGCGCCTGCACGAGGGGATGGCAAGCGTTCACATGTATGGAGTCCTCATCGAGGTCGTGAGTATCGCCGTTCAATAAGGGCCTTAGCAAAAATAAAAGATACAAAAAGCGATGCCTCCGGCGGCGAGGGTGGCGAAGCCACGTGAGGCAAAAACACCTCGAAAGCGCAGCACTATTCTTATGAGATTCGGAGGCTTATTTTTTGTCAGAGCCCTAAGTAATTCGGGTGGGTAGAACCCGCCGTATCTCTAATTTTTGGAGTGCAAACGGCTAAAATAGACGTCTTTCCGATTAAATCGACACGCCCGGCCAGGAGATAAATCCCCTGGACCCCAGGTTTTTGACTGTGGCGGTCCTTTGGTCTGTCACAGTCACTATAAAAGCCTGTTTGGCACCCTTTTTACAAAGGTTGGCTCCCGGTAGGGCCGCCGGAGGCTAAACTCTCGCGGCAGCGAGGGTGGCGAAGCCACGTGAGGCAAAAACACCTCAAAAGCAGTCCAACGGATGCGCATCACCACGCTCCTCGGGTCAAATTACAGCGGCATTTTTCTTAAACGTGCGCATTTATTTTTTGCCTGAGCCCTAATCGGCCGCCTTGATTTAGATCAGTGGGGCTGAAGGCCTCTTTTTATTTCATGAAAAGACGCAGCCTATGGGCCAGGGGGCTTTGTTCGTCTGAGATGGCCCATGCCCACATCTGTGAAAGGGCATGGGCCTCTTTTTTTTCGAGGCCAATTTTAAAACCGGTGCTGTAGTAAGGGAAATTTTTAAACGGGGTGAAGGGGTCTTTCGACGCCTCCTGACCACAAACAATCTCACTTTTGAGTGTCTTATCGCCAATGCGGTCCTGCCATGCGAGCATTTTTGCATTTTGAATGTAGAAAAATTTTACGTTTCTATGGGCCATGACCCCTGACAGGCTGTTATCGACGGTGGTTAAGGCCATTTGGTGAAAGGCCGGTTCTCTATTTTGCCGGTTAGCCTCGGGTTTCTCTCCGGAGGAGGCGCCGCAACTCGAGGTGTAGAGACCTTGAACCAGCTTATCGAAGGGCCTCTTTCCCGTGCTATCTGCCTGATTATCAAAGACAGTGATGAGGCTCTTGGATGTAAAATCTTGATGACCGGGATCTTTCTGGTGGTCGGTGAAGGGGTGATAGCTTCCTGTTTTCTCATCAAAATCAATGCCAAAGAGGGGCGCTACCTGACCGGCGGCTATGATGGTTCCCCTCTTATTGATTAAAGGGGTGCTTGTATTATCGAAGGCCAGTAGCCGGATAGGCGGCGCATCATCACCCCCTGTCTCTGTCTGGGCGAGCATACCGAGGATGCCGGTATTATCCAGGGATCCACCATCAGTGTAGCCCATCTCGTGATTCGTACTCTCTTTTCTCACCGGCCAGTAGGTGTAGGTTGGCACAATATTACCCAGAAGGGATGACATATCATCAAAGCCAACCGTCTCCAGTTGTTTTTCGATAATTGTGTCAAGGTCTGAGATATCGGCTTTGATCTCTGCCAGCAACGATTTCGCCTCATCTTTTGTCAAATTGGCCTTGATTTGCTGGATGAAATCCCTCTTTTTTTTGGGCTCGGTCATCTGTTCCCTGACGTGGCTTACCAGAAATTCGGCGAAAAAGGCGCTGGAGGTACTGACGATATCAATCAGTGAATAGGGCTGATTTGTCTCGACTGTGGCCGGTGATTGAATGGAGGCATTTGGGGAGAGTGTGGAGCAGACCCCGTAGGATTCCACGAGTCCTCCGCCCAGGGGACATCCGCTGGGAGACTCACCCTGGGCCCCTCCGGCCACGGGGGTGACTTGGTTGGGAAGCTGGATGACACCGTGGGGGCATGGTTCCATGATGTTGTTATTCATGATGGGGAAGGGCCGTCCGGCACGCAGAAAGTAAAAGGCATCGATGGGGGGGGACGGCTGGGGAAATTTTTTTGCATACGGTTTGGAGAGGGTAAAGTGCTTGGATGATTGCCACGGGTGCTCTCCTTCAGATTGAAGTCCATAAGGCTTTAAAACAAATCGCCCCACCAGATATGCCCAGAGCCATTTATGATCTTTTTTTTTATGGGTCAATAAAAACTGGCCTGTCATCTCCCCCAGTGTTTTAAGGCTCATGCCGTGGGGGACATGACCGAGGCTGTAGGGGGGGAGGTGGTTCATATCTAATTTTCCCGCCTCTTTTGTCAGTGATAGATCTTCCGGAGGATAATAGGTCCCTAAAAGTGCCTCGTCTGAGATGTGATCCGGCAAATACGAGTAGATGGATGACGCCCAGGTTCCGCCAGAGACCGAGGATATATAGCGCGCCTTCTCCATGAGGTTTAATTTTCTTAAGCCCAGTATTTGCCCCCAGGCGCATGTCAGGGCCCGCGATCCTCCCCCTGAAAAACATAGACCGATATGGGCCTTTTCAGGATCTGAGTGAGTAATCGTCGTATTGCCGTCGTTTCTTGGGTAGACATTTGCACTGTACTTCATATGCACCTCGTGTAAGCGATATTTTCTTATTTGAAGAGAGACGCCTCCCTTCTGGCTTCTATCCGCATGCTGCTTATTTCGGGTAGACGAGGGCCCCCTCTAACACCACGGCGGCGATATACTCTTCCAGGTGGTTCCAGGCCTCCACGGGGAGTTCCAGGGGGTTGACGTTCCAGTAGATGAGATTGGCCGCCTTCTTGGTTTCCACAGAGCCCATGGTCTCTTGCCGCGTACAGAGGGCGCCGTTGACGGTGGCGGCTTCGAATATGGCGGTGGGGGAGTACCCCTGTTTTCGCAGGAGGTAGAGTTCCCGAAGGGAGGCGTGGGGGGTGGAGAAGCTGCCGGCATCGGAGGCGAAGAGCATATGGGTAAAGGGGGCATCATCGTTGAGACTGGAGGCACTCTTGACCATCTCACAGGCTGTCTCCCACTCGTAGAGGGCCAGATCGATGCCCCGTCCGAGCTCCTGGGCCGTGGCGAGGCGGCACTCCAGCCCGTGGAGGGTGGGTCCCAGGTAGATGTTGTTATCCTGAAAGCCCTTGAGTTGGCGGTCCGTGGCCTGGATGCCATGTTCGATACAGTCCACCCGGGCGGAGATACATCGGTCGAGAAGATCGTTGCCCTTGGCGTGTACGGCAAAGAGGAGCCCGTGCTCTGCGGCCCTTAGGCGTGCCTTGCGGAAGAGGGCCTCGGGCATGACGCACCGGAAGTCGTTCTCATCGGCGATGAGGGCCGATTCTGGGATGCACTTGATCGCCTTAGATCCCGAGGCCTTGGCCTCGAGAAGAAGGATCTCCACCTCCTTTTCCGATCCCACCACCCGGCCGAAGGGAAATCCAAAGCACCCCTCGTGCATGATCGCCCAGGGGGACTGGATAAACCGGGTCATGGCCACCCCTTTTTTTTCCGCCTCTCGCATATGGGTGTAGGCGGGGAGGGCGCAGACCCCCGGAGGTCCCTTGTCCCAGCCAAAGGTGATGCCCATTTTAAGGGTCTCCTGGGCGTGGGCGATGGCGATCTCCGCCTTTCGCGCCGGGTTGCTGGCGATATCCTCTAACATGGTGTCGAAGGGGGTGGTGTCTCCATTCATCATCCAGTGCATGTGGCAGTTGATAAATCCGGCACTTACGTAGAGATCCGGTTTGCCCTTAAAGGGCTCTTTCTCCCGGATAATGCCCTGCTCAAGGTGCAGCCGTTCTGGAAGGTAATGCGCCTCCCCATTGTGTATGTCGATGGTATAGGCGGGCACCGTCACAGTCTCGCCCGCCGTCTCCATAAGAAAATCATTCCCGTATTCCATATTTATCTCCTTTATTGTAACGGTTTAGATATCCAGGCCCCGTGGAGAGTATCTTGTAACGATTGTCGTTTAGGCAGTGTTTGTTAAAAAAAGAGGTAACTATTCAACCCCAAGAAAAATGCCCTCTATGGTTAAAGTGGGCGTAAAAAGCGCCAGCCTCCGGCGGCCAGGGAATAAATCCCCTGGACCCCAGGTCCGTCACCATTACAATAAAAATCTGTTTGGCAACTCCGTCCTTGATAAAATAAGGCAAAAGGTTGGCCCCCGGCAGGGCCGCCGAAGGCCTGTGCTCCCCGCAGGCTGGATCGTTAAAAAAAAGAGGGGGTGGTGAGTATGATCGCGAAGCGTCTTAGAAATCGGGTAAGGGATGATCCCTTGAGATTTTTATATGTGTAAGGAGGCGACATATATGACAGAGCTTGGACGGTACACCCTTTTTTTAAGGGGCGCTGGTGCATGGATGGATGCCTGAATTCAGCCCTTGGGTCCCTCTTCGATGGGGAGGCCGCTTCTCTTTTCGGGCAATTATCTTGTTAGTATCGCAGAAAAGGAGTGCCAGGTATAGGGCCGTTTTTTTGTGAGATGGTGGGGGCAAACCTTACGTATTTACAGGCAATGGTGGGTTTGGTAGTGTTTACCCACGCCCTGTTTTTTTATGGAGGCCGCTGGCCATTGCCGGCGCCCTCTACAATCTCCCTCACCTTTGGGGGCAAAGGGGGTGCTTCTCCGATTCCTTTTGTGATGTTCTGGCCGATTTTATCGTTTCGGCTCCCCGCTCCCACTCTTCATCTTCCTTGTAAAATCCATATACAGAGGACAAATTCATGAGTGATACGAGAATTAAATTAAAGGGAAAGAGTCCCTTTAAAGAGATGGTCATGAAGCTTCTCCCGGATGGAGGCAATTTAAATGATTGTCTCACCTGCGGGCTGTGCGCCTCGGGTTGCCCGGCCACGGGCATGGACGATATGGACCCGCGTAAATTTCTGCGCATGGCGGCCCTTGGCATGGATGAGGAGATCCGCAAGAGTCGGTGGCCCTGGTTCTGTACCATGTGTACCCGTTGCGTGCACGCCTGCCCCATGAAAATCAATATCCCCCAGCTTGTCTTCAATGCACGGCGGCTGCGTCCCCGGGATGAGATGCCCAAGGGGATCCTCGGATCGTGTGATATGGCCCTGTCAAAAGAGACAAACAGCGCCATGGGATGTACCAAGGAGGATTTCTCCTTTGTGGTGGAGGATCTTCTCGAAGAGATCAAGGAGGAGTACCCCATATGGGAGGAGCGGAATCTCCAGGCGCCCATCGACAAAGAGGGGGCCGAATTTTTTATCAACCAGAACTCCCGGGAGCCCATGATCGAGCCTGAGGAGATGGGGCCCTTATGGAAAATATTGAACCTTGTGGGTGTGGACTGGACCTACGGCAGTGCCGGGTGGGCCGCCGAAAATTACTGCATGTTCATGGCCGATGATAACGGATGGAAGACCCTCACCGAAAGGAGTGCCCAGAAATGTGACGAATTGGGGTGCACCACCTTCTTAAACACCGAGTGAGGGCACATCACCTTTGCAGTCCTGGTAGGACTGGACAAGTTTAAAATTCCCCATAAATTTAACGTAAAGACCATGTACACCCTTTACGCCACGTGGATTCGTGAAGGAAAGCTGAAACCCGATCCCAGCTGGAACGATGAGCTTGGCATTAAGTTCACCCTTCAGGACCCTTGTCAGATCGTTCGGAAAAGCTTTGGAGACCCGGCTGCCGATGACATGCGCCTTGTGGTCAAGGCGTGTGTGGGAGAGAAGAACTTTATCGATATGACTCCCAATAAATCCAATAACTTCTGTTGTGGCGGGGGCGGGGGCTTTCTTCAATCCGGTTACAAAGAGCAGCGACTCCTCTACGGCCAGATCAAAGATAGCCAGATTAAGAAGACCGGGGCCACCTATTGCGTCACCGGCTGCCATAATTGTCATGCCCAGATTCATGAATTGGGAGATCACTTTGGCGGCGGCTACCACGCCGTACACGCCTGGACTATCCTGGCTCTGGCCCTGGGGGTGTTGGGGCGCAGCGAGCGGATTCATTTAGGGGAAGAGCTTCAGGAGGTGAATCTTCCCGACTCCTCACGGTGATGTCCTCTTAATAGACGCGTCTGGATGCGGCGATGGTCACCCCTGTTTTCCCGGTGAATATCGCCGCATCCTCCTTTTTTGGGTCGGCGATTTTGTATGACATATGCCCGATACCGATGCGGGTAGAGAGATCCTATATCACCTCGATGACCCTCTCTTTCATCTGTCTCGTCTTTTCCATGGGAGCGTTCTCTCTGTATCCGAAGGCCACCATGTACGCGACACCAAAGGATGTGAGATCGACCCCAGCCTTTTTGGCAAGAATTCCTTCGACACCCTCTTTGTCAAACCCCTCCATGGGGCAGCTGTCAATGCCAATCATGGCCGCCGTGGTCATCATGTTGCCCAGGGCGATGTAACACTGCTTGCACGACCAGTCGAAGAGGGTCCGTTCACTTTCAAGAATCTTGAAATCATTCTCCTGAAATTTTTTGTAAAAATGCCCCTTCATCGTGACAATCTCTTCGGGCAGTTTTTGAATGTCAGTCATAAAATTCTGGATGTATTCGCTGTCGTATTTCATATGCGGCATCTTTCGGGCAAGGCAGATCACGATCCTGGAGGCCGTGGGAATCTGCCCCTGACCTCCCCAAACCACCGGCTTGAGCGCTTCTTTCAAGGCCGGACTCTCCACCACAAGAAATTTCCAGGGCTCAAACCCAAAGGAGCTGGGAGAGAGCCGTGCTGTCTCCATAATCAGGTGGAAATCCTTGGTGTCGATCTCTTTGGTGGCATCAAAGGATTTGCATGCATGCCGAAAGTTGTATGCCGTCAGAATATCATCTCTTTTCATGGAATCGACCTCAAAGGTGTATGTTTTTAAATGGTTCGCCCGCCAAGAGCCATCTTCTTTTCCCTTGACAGGATCGTTGGAAAACATACGTATAATGACAGGATTTATTACGCAAGTACGCACAATTTTGTGGCGTAGTATCAAAATGTATACCAATGAGGCCAACCATGCGTCATGACAGTTACGATAAAAATGAAGGGTGCCCCGTGGAGGCCACCCTGGAGGTAATTGGTGGAAAATGGAAAGGGGTGATCCTTTATCATCTCCTCGAAAAAACCTACCGATTTGGTGAACTCAAACGATTGATGCCCGTTATCACCCAGCGTATGCTGACCAAGCAACTTCGGGAGTTGGAAAATGATGGTATTCTCCACCGGGAAGTGTTTGCAGAGGTGCCGCCAAAGGTCGAGTACAGCTTAACCGGCCGTGGAGAGAGCCTGAGGCCACTGATTCTTATGATGCGAAATTGGGGCCGGGAACACCTGCAAATGGTGTAAGACCTAAAAGTTGCAAAGGGTGTTCCCGAAGGGTGAGCCAATTTCGCATTTTCGGCCGCCGTAATTTTGATGACCAGCAGAACACATCATAAATACTCGTAATAGTAGAATTTTAGCCATGGCACAAAGCGGTGAATGCAACTTTTAGGTAAAAATTAAAACAGAAGGGCATGTTCTCTCTGTGCTTGAAATGGCGATGAACATATGAGACCCTTATGTCACTATTCAGCTGTGCCTTCGACAGCCCTGCCGGGCCCCACGCCTTTGCCATGATTTTATAAAGTAAGGCGTGACAAACAGCTATTTTAATAAGTGTTTGCACGCGGATTTTGTCTTAAAAGCGGATTCGATTTGCCCCAAGGGACGATGGGCAAAGGGAGTCCGCACTCTGCTTTCAAGGTATTCTTGCCGAAGTGGCTTCGTCACCCTCGCCGCGGAGGCCCATTTTTTAGTCACTTTAACTCGGTAAGGCTTTTCTATCCGCTGAATAGTTATTTATTTATTTTAAATACCCCCCCCCCTTTTTTTAAACCCTTCCGTCCTTATCAAGCTCAGCCCAGATTTGAAGAGGATCCGTCTTTTTTTCTCCGATTTTAAGAGTGCAGTTCATGCCGCAAAAGAGAGGTACCATGACACATCAAATGGAAGAGTGGATGAGGCAGCTGGAGAGTAGTGTCAATACCCTTGAAAAACTTCAGAATTATGTCACCGTCTCCCCCGGAGAGGTACGGGGGATCAAAGTGGCCGAAGAGGAGGGGGTCCGGTGGGGGACGACGCCATATTTCGCCTCTCTCATGGATCCGAAAGATCCGGATTGCCCCATTCGCCGCCAGATTGTCCCCTCGGTACTGGAGCAGGAGAATCGCTACGGGGTGGAAAATTACCTTGAGTGGAAGGAGAATCGCTTAACCGATGAACATCGTCCCGATTGCATTGCGCGGCAATACCATGATCGCATCGCTTTTCTTGTGACAGATGTCTGCGCGATGTACTGCAGGCACTGTTTTCGTAAGGAACTCGTGGTGGTGCGAGGGCTGCGATTCCGTTTCGATATTGAGGAGGGCTTGCAGTGGATTCGTGATCATGAGGAGATCCGGGATGTCTTGGTGACGGGAGGGGATCCCTTTGTGCTTTCAGATGATAAGATCGAATATCTGATTGCCCAGCTGCGTGAAATTCCCCACGTTCAGATGATTCGATTCGGAACGCGGACCCCTATTGTACTTCCTCAACGGATTACCCCGGCCCTTAAGAAGATTCTCTCCGGTAATCATCGGGTGCCCATATGGCTCAATACCCATTGCAATCATCCCAAGGAGATTACGGAGGAGACGGCCCGGGCGGTTTATGATCTTTTGACCTGCGGTATCAATGTGGGCAATCAGGCGGTTTTACTCAAAGGGATCAATGATGATCCCGAGACATTTAAGGCCTTGCATCAGAAATTGATTTCTGTGCGCATTCGTCCTTATTATCTCTTCTACTGTGAACCGGCACCGGGGATCGACCATTTCCGTACACCGGTGGAGAAAGGTGCCGAGCTGATCCGAGATGCGATCCGGGGTCACACCACGGGGCTTGCGCAGCCGATGTATGTGGTCGCCACGCGTATTGGAAAGATCATGCTCATGCCGTATTATAGCTACGTCGAAAAGAGTGATAATGAGTATACCTTGCGCAATTACAAAGGCGAGATTACCACCCTCCCCAATATACCCGAGTAGCGATCCCCATGGGTGCCTCGATCTGTCACGATTCAGATCTCATTGACAACAAAAAACGTCTGACAGGTATATGTCTGTCAGACGTTTTTGCGACGCGTATTTGATAAAAAATCCCCATACGGGATGGCACGATGAATGCGTTTTGCTGAAGACTTTGTTTTTGACTATAACCATATTTTTTCTATTGAAAATTTGAGGCGATTCATGAGATACTTCATTAAAATTATTATCATTTAAGTCATCGACGGCTTGCCGGCAGAGACGGCCGCCAGATGAGGCCCCGAGCCGGGGTCGCGGTGCCTATATTTTGGATAATTTTCAAATTTTATCTTTGCTCTTGTGGTGTCTGTGATTTTCCTGGGCTGAATACTCACGGTCACCCTTTCGGCTCTTCCCCTATGATTGGTGAGCCCTTCACCGATTTTCCCTTGTATCGCTCCTCCCCCCTTTTTTGGCCGTATTCGCGCACCGTTTTTTTCTCTCCCTTATTTGTGTCACAGGCGAAATACTCGATGGGGGTGTATCCATTGTATGTCCTCCGGGCACTTAAAGTCCATGGTGAGGCATCGTGGCCTCATATTCTGGAAGAGTCGACGCCTTTATGAGTCGATGTATCGAGCATTCTATACGAAAATTGTACCTCCGGTTTTTTGATTACTGAATATCTTCTCTCATACTCCCCGTGGTACCGGTTCCAATCCGCCAATAAGTACGCCTTAGGGCGTCTGTACTCCATATAAATGGCATGAATCGAATCCCTTCTCTTGTCTATGACCGGGGATGATTCATTACGGATCCGTATACCGCGATGGTATCGAAATATCTTAAGGGGAAATGAGTAGAGAGATGGCACTATCCATGCCCATACCGGCCATAATCAAAACAGATGAGACTTTTGGCTGGATGAAGGTGATCATATCCAAATAATGAGAGGTTCATCATGGAAAATATCAAGACATTAAAACGTTGGAATTTTTGGTGCGCGCTGTTTGTGGCCTGTGTGTTCTGTGTCTCGGCTATCTACGCCGAGCCAGTTTACAGTGTGCTGGGTACCAGTATGGAAGCGGCGCCCGGGGGAACCGTGGATCCGAATACCATTCCTAAATATGGGACACCCTTGGTTATTCCTCCGGTGATGCCCGCCAGTCAAATAAACAGTCGATGGCAAAGACCCCGCGCCAATTATAATATTGCCGTGCGGCAGTTCAATCAGCAGATTCTACCCGGGGGTGTCTTTGGCAACGGGAGCTACAATGCCACCAAGGTCTGGAGTTATGGTCGGGCGGAAGATCCCAAGGATATCCACTATACGGCGCCTCTTCCCTTGAGTGATCCTAGCGCCACGACCTTTAATTACCCGGCATTGACCCTTGAGGCCACTTCCAATACGCCTATGGCAGTGCGCTGGATAAACGATCTCACCGATAATGGGGGGCGCTATCTGCCGCATATGTTTGCCGTGGATCAGAATCTGCATTGGGCCAATCCGCCTATGGATTGTGTGGCGGGTGATCCGCGTACCGATTGCAAGGGCAAGAGTGCCGATTTTTATACCGGCCCGGTGCCCATCGTGACCCATGTGCATGGGGCCCATGTTAATGCGGAGAGCGATGGTTATCCCGAGGCGTGGTGGTTGCCCAACGCCCTTAATATACCTGTCGGTTACGCCATGAAAGGGAGCGTCTTCACCGAATACAACTGGAAGACTGGTCAGGTGTACGAATCCTTTGGATCGAAACACGGGAAATCCTTTGATCGAAAACACAAGGAGTCCTTCAACCGGATCAAAGGGTCGGCGTTTTACAGCTACGAGAACGATCAGCCGGCCACCACCCTCTGGTACCACGATCACTCCCTTGGCATGACTCGCCTGAACGTCTATGCCGGTCCCGCTGGATTCTATCTGGTCCGCGGCGGTCAGTATGATTCCGGATGGGATCGTCAGTTTAAACGCGATGCCGTTCTCCCCGGTCCGGCTCCTGTGGTGGGAGAGGATCCCAACTTTGATGCCAACGCCCGCAGTTATATCCGGGAAGTACCTATTGTTATTCAGGATCGATCCTTTAATAATAATGGTGCGGAGCTCTTTTATCCCGATAACCGGGCCTTCTTTGAAGGGCTCAATGTGCCTGGCCAGGCTTTGCCCCAATTTCCCGATGCGCCGGAGTTGTTGATTCCCTACGAGCCGGATGCCACATCGGATATCGCCCCTTACTGGAACCCGGAAGCCTTCTTTAACGTCATGGTCGTCAATGGCGTCAGCTGGCCTCGGTACGATGTGGCCCCGGCCCGGTATCGCCTGCGCCTGCTCAACGGGTGCAACTCCCGCTTCCTCAATTTGTCCATGCATATGGTTAACCCGGACGGGACCTATGGCGAGGAGATCCCTTTCTACCAGATCGGAGGCGATCAGGGATTTCTCAAGCGTCCGGTGATGATTCTGCAAGGGTCTGCCACGAAGCTTCGCGGAAAAGGGCAGGTGCCTGCACTTCTAACGCCTCTGCCCGATCCCATGCAGGCGCTCTTGATGGCTCCGGCGGAACGTGCCGATGTGATCGTGGATTTTACCGGGATGCCTGAGGGCTCTACCCTTCGTATTGTCAATACCGCACCGGATGCCCCCTTCGGTGGATTCCCGGACGTCGGGGCGCACCCGGGGACATCGGGGCAGATCATGCAAATTGTTGTGAATCAGCCCCGTATCACCGCCGATGACATGACCACCGATCCCTTATGGCTACGTCTGGATGCCGAGCCGAAAAATAAACGTCCTGTAACGGCAAAGCGTAAGCTCACCCTCAATGAGGAGATGTCCGCCAAGGTCTGTGTCTCCATCGGTCCCGATGGTGCCATCGATCATATCCCGGGGGTTGTCTATGACCCGAATGACCCCACTGTTTTTGAGACTGCCTGTATGAATGCCGGTGGAGAACCCATGGGCCCGAAGGCGGCGCTCCTGGGGACCCTTGACAAGGGCAGGGACCCGGCCACAGGCCAGAAGATCTTCGCATCCAATCCATTGCTCTGGAGTGCACCGATCACCGAAAATCCCCAGGTGGGGGCCACCGAAGACTGGTCGCTCTACAATGTGACCGCCGACGGTCATCCCATTCATCTGCACCTGGTCCGGTTTCAGCTGAAGAGTCGCCAGGATATCGATCCGGTTACCTTCGCGAAGATTCCTGGAACGAAAACCCGCCCCTTACCCAACGAGACCGGTTATAAGGATACGGTTATTGCCTATCCCGATCAGGTGACCAAGGTCCGTGCTACCTTTGATCAGGCCGGTCTCTATGTCTGGCACTGCCATATCGTCGAGCACGAAGATAACGAGATGATGCGGCCTTACCGGGTCGGAGAGAAACCGGATGGTCATCCGATTCTATAAGCCGTGGCCCATATAAGATTTAGGTCGGAGCCTCTTTGGCCTCGCTCCGGCCTAAGTTTATGTGTGATGGAACGATGCGGCTCCTTTTAAAAAATGCCTCCGTCACTCTTATTCTCAAGCTAAGGGTCCAGGAAATTTATTCTCTGGCCGCCGGAGGCTCGGTTTTTAAACCCACCTTAACCATAGAAGGCAGCTAGGTTAAAGATGCCTCCGGCGGCCCTGCCGGGGGCCACCCTTTCGGAAAGGTTGCCAAACAGGTTTTAATAGTGCCCATGACGGGCCAAAGGCCCGTCATGGGCACTTACCTGGGGTCCAGGGGATGTATCCCCTGGCTGTCGGAGGCTGGCGCTTTTTCACCCCTATTTTGACCATAGAGGGCATTTTTTTTTGGGCTGAATCGTTACTGTGCACTATCTCTTTTAGCCACCCACTACCTTAGGAGACTCGTATCATGATAAAATTCGCAGTGTCTCTCTTCAGCCTCTTGCTGCTGTGTTCCGTCTCTCTGGCCGACAGTCCCGGTGCTCTGCGTGCCGAGATGGATACCATGGACCAGATTAACTACAGCGTCGGCTATCAGATCGGCCGTGATTTTAAAAAGCAGGAAGTGGAGATGCGTCAGCAGACCTTTATCCGGGGGATCAACGATGCATTGAACGGAACTCGGCCTCCGCTTACCAAAGGCGAGATGAAATTGATGCTGATGGATTTGAAGCAACGGATCGTTAAGGAGAGGAACGTAAAACGTGAGAGGCATCATCTTGCCGGCCTGAAATTTTTATCTGAAAATGCGAAAACTGAAGGAATTGTTACATTGGACAGTGGCCTTCAATACACGATCGTGCGGGATGGTCACGGGAGATCGCCGCGGCTCTCCGATACGGTTAAAATTCATTATCGCGGCACTCGCATCGATGGCCGTGAGTTCAGTAGCTCCTATCGTCATGATGCCCCCGAGGAGATGGCCGTTAAAAAATTAATCCCCGGTTTGCAAGAGGCCCTAGTGAAAATGGAACCGGGCGCAAAATGGCGGGTCTTTATTCCATCGACGATGGCTTTTAATGAGCAGACCCCCCTGGCCGATCAGGTGGTTATCTTTGAGATTGAACTGCTCGAGGTGATGCCCCGTGAATAAGGGCCTGCGTAAAAATAAAATATACCAAAAGCGATGCCTTTTATGGTTAAAGTGATCAAAAAACAGGCCTCCGGCGGCAAGGTGAGCCACCTTGAAAGCGGATTGCCGCAGCGATTTAACCCGCTCCTCGGGTCAAATCGCTGCGGCATGTTTCTTAAACATGTCCATTTATTTTATGTTGGGGCTCTAAATAGATGGCGTTGATTTTTAGACAAGGGAAAGACCCCCGGCAGTGCTGCCGGGGGCCTTTTTTTGAAGGGGTCTCTATCACCCCGGTGGGATTTTATTTATCGGTGGTTTCGATGAGGGTGCTGCCATCGTCTGCGGTATATCTCCACAGATAGTAGTGATCGGCATCCTCGGTGGCGTAGAGGAGCGGACTCTCATCCACCGTCTCCTTGTAAAGGGTGATCTTGTTGGGGCTCCTCTCGCCCACCTCTATGAGTTCGTCGCTTATGGACGGGGTGATGGCATAGATCTGATACCCCAGCGATGGAGCGATATGCTGGATATGGATATAGAGGGTGTGGTCGGCCACGTGAAGACCGTCCCATACGATTTGATTGAAACCATCCAGCATCCACAACTTTTTCAGCTCAACAGTGCCCCCTTCGCTGCCGTCGGAGCTCCAGAGCACACCCCTTTGTTCAAAATAGAGGGCATGATCCACCACCACCATCTGATTGATGCTGAGAAAATACTGGCTTTCA